>JBQCFD010000181.1:0-12401 GCA_051959625.1 Rhizomicrobium sp. | reverse complement strand
TCGTGCAGTTCTACGTGCAGGCCGGTCTCTATTCCTTCCCGACGGTGGGCGCGCCGTACGAAAAATCGAGCGACGAGATCCACGACACCTTCGGCTATGTGCCGATCGCCTATCTGAAACTGCAACTGAACGATGAATTCTCGATCCAGGCCGGCAAGCTGCCCACGCTGATCGGTGCCGAGCTTCCGACCACGGTGCAGAACATCAACATCGAGCGCGGCCTTCTGTGGTTTCAGGAGCCGCTGGTGAGCCGCGGCGTTCAGGTAAACTACGCGAGCGGTCCACTGTCGATCTCGCTGTCGTGGAACGACGGGCTCTATTCCAACGTATGGAACACCTTCTCGGGCCTCATCTCCTATTCCATGGGAGACGCCGGCACGCTGGCGTTCGACAGCTCCATCACGCCTGCGCGCGATTTCGTTCCGGCCAGCCAGATCTACAACCTCATGTACAGCGTGACCTCGGGCGCGTGGTATGTCGGGCCCTATGCGCAGTATCAGCATTTCGACGCGACGAAGGCCGGTGGGCTGACGCTTGCGCCGAGCGCGAGCGACTGGGGCATCGGCGTGCTGGCGAACTACACGATCGACCCGAATTGGAGCGTCGGGCTGCGCGGAGAATACGAGGACTCGTCCGGCCACAGCGCGGGCTTCATCTACGGCCCGGGCAGCAATGCATGGTCGTTCACGGTCACGCCGACATGGAAGAAGGGCATATTCTTCATCCGCGGCGAGGCCTCGTACACGACGCTGGGCAGCTATTTCAAATTCGGCGGCACCGGCGCCGGCTTCGGCAAGTTCGGCACGAAGTCCGACCAGTTCCGCGGGCTGCTGGAGGCCGGCATCGTTTTCTGAATCATCGCCGGCCTTTCGGGGCCGCTGAAATTCGGAACGCAACGAAGAATCTTGGGGTGGGGGATGGCGCAATCCCCCACCTGCATCGCGATGAAACTCACAAACGAATCGTGGATTGTTTCACGCGCGCATGATCGCGGCCTGGCAACTCGGGCCGCGGGAGGTTCCGCTGCGCGCGATATGCGCGTCGCCCCAGCGGCGCACTTCTTCAAGCATCGGCAGCGCCGTCTCGCCATAGACCGTCAGCGAATAGATGACGGGCGACGGCGCTGCGCCGGTGCGCTCGCGTTCGATCAGTCCGTCCGCAATCAATTCGCGAAGCTGCTGCGTCAGCACTTTGTGCGATACGCCGTCGGATACGGCATCGAGCTGGCGGCGCAAGCCTGCGAAGTGGCGGGGCTCGCGCGCCAGCCAATAGAGAATGGTGAGCTTCCATTTACCGCCGACCGCAGCCCACGCTGCCGTCAGGGGACAATCGCTGATGGGATTACGCCGGCCGGCCATGGTTACCTCGAGGTGCGTTCTGGCGCACAGCTGCATCGCTCTCTAACTGTAGCAGACGTCGACGCGCATCCCGCGGTCAACAGAATGTGAGGAGTAGAGCGTGCCTTTCATCGTTCGCCGTGTGGCGATTACCTTGCTTCTTGCGACGGGTGCTGCGCATGCCGATGGGCTACGCGACGGCAGCCACGATTTCGATTTCGAGATCGGATCGTGGAAGACGCATATCCATCGCCTCGTTCATCCGCTCACCGGCTCGACGACGTGGACGGACTATGACGGCACATCCGATGTGCGAAAGATCTGGGGCGGCAAGGCAAACATGGTCGAGCTGGAGGTCGACGGCCCCGCAGGCCACATCGAAGGCCTCAGTCTCAGGCTCTACGATCCCAAATCGCATCAATGGAGCCTGAATTTCGCCAACAGCGCGGGCGGCGAGCTCGGCGTGCCGACCGTTGGCGCGTTCGCGAACGGCGTGGGCACGTTTTACGATCAGGAGCGCATCGGCGACCGCATGATCCTGGTCCGCAATGTATGGTCGAATATCACGCCCACGTCCGGGCGTTTCGAGCAGGCCTTCTCGGACGACGGCGGGAAGACGTGGGAGGTGAACTGGATCGCCACCGACACGCGCATCACGCCGTGACACGCATCGCCACACCGGCAACCGGAAAGCTTTTCAATTCGAACAAGTCAGCCGGCGATGCTCGGACGGCGACACGCCCATCAGCCGCTTGAACGCGCGGCTGAACGCGGCCTCCGAGCTGTAGCCGGTTTCCGACGCGACGCTCGCTATGTTCCTGTCGCCGCGGCTCAACATGCCCGCAGCGATCTGCATACGCCAGTTGGCGAGATACTGGATGGGAGGCATCCCGACCATGTCGTTGAAGCGTTCCGCCAACACCGAACGCGACAGCCCGACGTCCCGCGCCAGATCGTCGATCGTCCAGTCTTGCGCAGGCTTCGCATGCAGTAGCGAAAGCGCCTTGCCGACGAAGGGATCGCGCAATCCGGCGAGCCAGCCGATCTGCGCCGGCGGCAGGCTCTCCAGATGGCGGCGCACAACTTCGATGAACATCAACTCGCTCAATCGCGCGAGAACCCCTTCGCCGCCGGCGCGCCGTTCCGCCGATTCATTGGCGGCGACGTGGATGAACTCGCCGAGCCAACGGGATTCTCCGCCCGCCGCGACCTTGATCACGGATGGAAGATTGTCGAGCAGCGGATTGAACGGCCGGTCGTCGCACGCGAGGAACCCGCAGACGAACTTGGCCGAGATGGGGCCCTCCTCGCCGACGGTTACATAGAAGGGTTGGTGCAACGCGCCTTCGCCGTAAAGGCTCTCCGGATTGGGCTGGGCGGCACGCATGCCTGGACCGCTCGCAACCACATGCGCATCGCCGCGCGTGAAAACGACGATCTCGCCGGCTTGGAGCGGGATCGGATCGTGGCCGATGAGATTGGCGAAGCAACGTCCCTCGGTGATCACGTGATAGGAGATCAGCCGTCCCGCGCCGGGCAATACCTTGGGCAGGATGAGCTGTGGAGACGGTTGCTCCGCGACCCATGGCGCACGCGCGCAAATGTCGAAAAACACCGCACCCGTAAGCCTTACGGTTTTCAGAACATCTGAGAGTGGATCGGCTGCCATGTGGTCCCGCCGGCGCCCGGGACATCGGATCCGGACGATCGGACAACCGAGGTAAGCATTCCCGACGCGCTGTCAAGCATTGCGGACGGCCGGTCATTCGCCGGCGCCGCCGTCTCCCCTAAATAACCGCTGCCACGCACCAAGCAGTGCGAACGAACCCGGTCAGGAGAGACTTATGAATCATCACGTTAGTCATAACGCCCAACATTGGACGCGCAGGCAGTGCATCAACATCGCGCTGGGTTTCTGCTTCGCCCTTCCGTTGATGCATAACAGCGATGCATCCGCGGCCTCCCTGTCGCGCAGCATCGATGTCGCTGCGCCTCCGTCGCAGGTTTGGTCGGTCATCGGCCCGTTCTGCGCCATCAAGGACTGGCATCCGGTGGTCGGAAGCTGTTCGCTTGACCGCGCTCATACACCAACACGCACGCTCGTCACGAAAGACGGCAAGACGACGTTCGTCGAACTGCAGACCGCGCGCAACGAAGCGCAGCGCTTCTACTCCTACAGCTTCAAATCCAGCCCGTTTCCGGTGACCCACTACATGGGAACGCTGTGGGTCGTGCCCGCCGACCATGGCACTTCGACGGTGCTGTGGACGGGCAGCTACACCCCGCTCGCAGGCAAGGATGCGGAGGCGGAAGCGGATTTTGCCGGCGTCTATGAGAGCGGGCTCGCCGCGCTCAAGGCCAGATTCGCGCACTGACTTTCAAACCAAGGAGATATCGACATGAATACAATCGATCTGGCGACCGTCAAAAGCCGCCAACAAATCGCCTGGGGCTCCGGCGACTACGCGATCATCGGCGCCACGTTGCAGATCGTCGGCGAGACGTTGTGTGAAGCCATGGATCTGCGCAGCAATCAGCGTGTTCTCGACGTGGCAGCCGGCAACGGCAACGCAACGCTCGCCGCGGCGCGCCGCTTCGCCGACGTCGTCTCGACGGACTATGTCGGCACGCTGCTCGAGCGGGGGCGGGAGCGCGCCCATGCCGACCGGCTCGCCGTCACCTTCCAGGAAGCGGATGCCGAAGCGCTTCCCTTCGAGGACGGAAGCTTCGACGCCGTGCTCTCGACCTTCGGCGTCATGTTCACGCCAAACCAGGAGAAGTCGGCAAGCGAGATGATGCGCGTCTGCCGGCGCGGCGGAAAAATCGGGATGGCAAACTGGACGCCGGAGGGCTTCATTGGCGTGCTGTTCAAGACCATCGGAAAATACGTTCCGCCGGCGCCGGGGATCCGGTCTCCCACGCTCTGGGGCAACAGGGCGCATCTCGAGACGCTGTTCAAGGGCGCTGCTTCGATTTCGGCGCAGAGCCGGGATTTCGTTTTCCGGTACAAGTCTCCCCGGCATTGGCTCGAGATTTTCCGAACCTATTACGGCCCCGTCGTGAAAACTTTTGCCGCGATCGATCCGCCGGCGCAGAAGGCGCTGGAGATGGACATCATGGTGCTTCTCGACAAATTCAATATCGCGCGCGACGGCACGCTGGTGCTGCCGGGCGAATATCTGGAAGTGGTCGTCACACGATGATCGGCGCGCCGCGCACCACTCATCCGGTGCGCGGCGCTATTTCTCGTAGAAGTAATAGCAGCCAAGGAGCGTCTGCGTCGCCTTCGGGCTGTCTTCCGCCATCACGACGAATGTGCGCTGCTGCGCGACCTCGATCGCGCACGTCTTCATGTTGTCGCCGTTCTCGCAATGCTGCATGCGCCTTCCCAGCGATCTTTCCATCGCTTTGCGGGTCCGGTCGAACGACGCATCGACCATGAGCGAAAAGCCGACGCCCATTCCGACGCTGTCCGGGAACGCTTTCGTGACGCGCAATCCCGCGACCGTTGTTTCCACTCTCGGCACGGGAAACGGATCGTCGCCGTGCGGCGCGAAATGGGCGCGAAAATCCTCGCCGAATTTCTGCAGCTTTGCCGGATTCGTCTTCTGCCAGTCGAGCCACGAATCCCGGCAAGTCGCCATGCGTTCCAGCGCAACATCGTCCGCGGCGCGCGCTTGCCCTGCCAGCAGCACGATCAGTGCAATCGCCCATTTTGTCATCTGCGCCCCCGATGCACACAGAGTGGCACGATTGTCCGTTTCGCCGAAATAGCCGCGATCTCGTGTGCGCCGCAGCACAAGACCCATTGCGCCGTTGCTTCGACCCCAAAACTTGGGCAGACAGATTCCGTGGAAAGAAGCGGAG
The DNA here is from genome assembly GCA_051959625.1 of Rhizomicrobium sp. GTDB lineage: Bacteria > Pseudomonadota > Alphaproteobacteria > Micropepsales > Micropepsaceae > Rhizomicrobium. Next base: position 7,197 of record JBQCFD010000181.1, on the reverse strand, counting down.
CGCCCATGAACAGGCAACTGAGGAATTTCGGACTTGCGGTACTGGGAATGTGCGGATTGGCCGTTACGTCGGCCTACGCCTATGACGTGACCGAACTCAGGGACTCGCCGGCCGCGGAGGCGCCGAACCGGCTGCAGTCGCAGGGCTTCCGGTTCGTCGGCACATACAGCGATTTCGATAACGAATGGAAGATGTGGTTCAACCGGCACACGGGCGAGTGCGTCGGCTACACGCAGAAGGGCCGGCAGGTGAAACGCGCGCGTTCGTTCGGCAACGACCGGTGCCGCAGCGCCGATCGCGGCGGCTTCGATCACCGGCCCGACTACTACGATGGCGGCGGCTATCACGGCGGCGACCGCGACGGCGTTCCCGGCTGGATGGTCGGCTATTTCCGCGGCTACAATCGCAGCTATGGCGCGGATGTGTCGCTCGACATCTCGCCCGACGGCAACGTGGTGGCGACGGTGAACGGCCGGCGCAGCTACGGCGAATTCCGCCGCGGCAAACTGCGCATCGGCGTCAACTGGTACTTTGTCGACCGCGACCCGGGCGGACTGGTCACGCGCCAGATGGGCAATGAAGACAACGTCGTCCACTATCGGCGCCGCTGACATTCGCGCGCGGGCCCGGCATCTTCGGAAGCCGGGCCTGCTCGTCAGAGGAAATCGGGCGGAGGCAGTTTCTTTCGCCGCGCCTTCTCCACCAGCACGCCGGGGTAGCCTTTGAGCGGGCCGAGGGGCTCCTGCCGATAAGCCCAGTCGGGCGATTCATCGAGAGAGCGGTGATAGCGCGGTTCGCGCCCGGTGCGTCCATCGAACAGCGCGCGCGGAATGTTGAGCATCTTCGCCCGCCTCTCGTAGAAAAGCGGCGTGCCGCAGCATGAACAGAAAGCGCGTGCGGTGCGGGTCTTCACGTCTTCGTATCGCGCGATCGTCCTGGCGCCCTTGGTCACGCGCAGCCTGCTCTTCCACACCCCGATATAGGTCGCGTAGGCGCAGCCCTGCGCCCGCTGGGTGGCGCGGGAATGGTCATGCCATGCCCAGAACGCAGGAAGCTCGATCTCGATATGCACTGCGCCGCACAAGCAAACGCCGACAGCCTTGCCGTGCGAAGCCCGGGTATTCTTCTTTCCGACTGTTCCAGACATGGCCGCATCATCGTTGCGGCGCGGGGAAAAATACAGCGACCGAGAACGCGCAAGCGCCATGAGCAGCGCTCAAAGCGGCTAGCCCTCCTCGAGCATCCGCTTGAGCTGTCGGTCGTTATAGGGCTTGGGAAGGAAGCTGACATCTTTCGGCAGCGCCGCGTTTTCCGCGGTCTCCGTCGAATAGCCGCTGGCCACGATGATCTTGAGGTTGGGGCGCAGCTTGCGGACCTGGGCCACCATCTCGCTGCCGCTCATGCCCGGCAGGCCCAGATCGGTGAGCACCACGTCGATATCAGGGTTGGATTGCACAAGCGCGAGCGCCTGGGCGCCGTCGCCGGCTTCCAGTGTCTGATGGCCGAGCGCTTCCACCATGTCCACGGTGGTCATGCGGATCAACGCCACGTCTTCGACGACCAGAACCTTCAATGCCCGTCCCTCATGCTCCGTGGGCGATGATACAGCACTTTCGCCCGCCGCAAGAGTTCCTTCGGCATGGTCCGGCAGATGGCTCGGTGCGGTAGCGGACGCATCCAGCAGGCTGCGCAGCTTCCTGGCCAGATCGTCCTTGCGGTAGGGCTTGGAGAGCAGAAAGACGTCGTCATCCAGCTTGCCATTGTGGACGATCGCATTCTGCGTATAGCCGGAGGTGAACAGCACGCGCAGATTGGGGCGGCTGTCCCTGGCCCGCCGCGCCATCTCGCGCGTCGGAATCTGCCCTGGCATCACCACGTCGGTGAACAACAGATCGACATGTGCGCCGGATTTGAGCACCGTCAGCGCTTCCTCCGCATTCGCGGCGCGCAGCACCGAATAGCCCAGCTCGGTCAGGAGATCGACGACCGCGGCACGCACGCCGTCGTCGTCTTCCACCACGAGTATGGTTTCGCTGCCGCCGATGACAGGCTGCTCGAACGGCGAATTCTGCTCTTCCAGCGGTTTGCGCGAGCGCGGCAGGTAGATCTTGATCGTCGTGCCCTCGCCCGGTTCGCTATAGATCTTCACATGCCCGCCGGACTGCTTGACGAAGCCGAACACCTGGCTGAGGCCGAGCCCCGTGCCCTCGCCTTCCGGCTTGGTGGTGAAGAACGGATCGAAGGCCTTGGCGGCCACGTCCGGCGACATGCCTTGGCCCGTATCGCTCACCGCGATCATCACATACTGCCCCGGGGCGACTTCGGAATGGGCGGCGGCATAGGTGTCGTCGAGGAAGGCGTTGGCGATCTCGATGGTAAGCTTGCCGCCGTCGGGCATCGCGTCGCGCGAGTTGATCGCAAGATTGAGGATCGCGTTCTCCACCTGGCTGCGGTCCACCATCGTGTTCCACAAGCCGCCGGCGACGACCGATTCGACTTCGATCCGCTCGCCCAGTGTCCGGCGCAGAAGATCGGTCATCTCCGTCATCGTGCGCCCCAGATTCGTGGAGCGCGGATCGAGTGCCTGGCGCCGGGCGAATGCGAGCAGCTGCCCGGTGAGCCGCGCGCCCCGCTCCACAGCCGCAACTGCGGACTGCAGCCGTGCAGCCCGCTTGGAGGCATCGCCTTCGTTGCGTACCAGAAGATCGAGATTGGCGCTGATGATCTGGAGCAGATTGTTGAAGTCGTGCGCCATACCGCCCGTGAGCTGACCGATGGACTCCATCTTCTGGGCGTTGCGCAGAGCCTGTTCGGCGCGTACGCGCTCCGTCACGTCGGCGGCGGCAACCAGGAATCCTTCTTTCGGGATATCGGCCTTGTATACGTCGAGCTCGCGATCCTTTCGCCGCAACCGCGCGTAGTCCTGTGCGCCGTGGACGCTTTCGTGCAGGCTCTCCAGCGTTTCGCGGGCGAACTTCTCGTCGGCGTCGTTGAACGCCTTCAGGGCCTCGCCCATCCGCGCCAGCGACCTGGGGAAATCCATCAAGTGGAAAAAGATGTCGTTGAAGGCAGCGACCTTCGCCTCTTCGTCGAACACCAGGATGCCGTCGCGGATATTGTCGAGCGTGGCCTGCAGGATGCGCGCCTGGCGCGTGCGCAGGGATTCGCTCAGCGCCAGCCGGACATTGTTGCGCACCAGAAGGAATGCAGCGGCCAGCAGCACCAGAAGCGCAAGCACGGCGATCAGAATTGCCGACAAAATCTCGTTGTGCTCGACCGCGCGCCGGGCCCGAACGCGCTCATCCAGCAATTGCCGCTCTTCTTCCATTCCGGCGGCGATGACAGAGCGGGTAGCGTCCATCACCGTCTTGCCGGCGTCGAGCGTTGCCAAAAGGGCGGGCGGCAGCTGCGCGACATAGGGACTGAGAACGATGCCGTCGTTCAGCGCCCTGAACCGGGCAGCGAACAACTTGCGCAATTCGTCCGCGCGCTTCTGCTGGGTGGGATTGTCGCGCGTCAGCGTCCGGAATTTGGCGATGTCGCGGTCGAGGCGCGCCTCGGCTTCGTGGAACGGTTTGAGATAGGAGGGTTTGCGGGTCAGAAGATAGCCGCGCTGGCCCGTCTCGGCGTCGAGTCCGTCCGCGAGCACCGCGCGCAGCGAGGCCATGGTCTCGTATGTGTGGACGATCCAGGCCTGCTCGTCGCGCTCCTCCCGCGCAAACGAGGTCAGCGCGAACGCGATCAATGCCAGAATAAGGACGACAGGTATGCCGCCGATGAAGATAGCTCTGTTGGCTCCCAAGACGAGCCCTGCCCCTGTGCCGCCAGTGGGCGAACGCGACAAGCCGCTAATGGTACCGCCCACGTTAACCGATGACTGAAACGACCCTAGCGAGACTCAAACCGCCCGCAAATGGTCGGAGAGAGAGGATTCGAACCTCCGGCCCCCACGTCCCGAACGTGGTGCTCTACCAGGCTGAGCTACTCTCCGAATTCGCCGGGAAGGGCGCCCTTATATAGAGGCGGTTTCCCGCCCGCAACCGGGCTTTTCCGCGCCTGTCCGCACGGCTCAGCAGGGCCTTGGGAGCCCGGCCCGCGCCTGTGTTCCGCCGAAAACGCCGCGCCCATATGCAGGATCGCCGTAGCGTCAATACGGCGCGCCTATGCTAACCAGCGGCATGATCCTCGTCGGCCAATATGACTCGCCCTACACGCGGCGCGTCGCGATCACGCTCAGAATTTTCGCCATCGCCTACGATCACGACACGCGGTCGGTCTTCGGCGATTTCGACGCCATGCGGACGATCAATCCCCTTGGGCGGATTCCGTCTCTCGTCCTCGACAACGGGGAGGTGCTTATCGAAAGCGGCGCGATCCTCGACTATCTCGACGAACAGGTGGGGCCGGACCGCGCGCTTATTCCGCGCGGCGGCGAGGCTCGGCGCGCGGCATTGCAGAAAATCGCGCTGGCGACGGGCACACTCGAAAAGCTCGGCGCCGTCAACTACGAAACGATGATCCGTCCGTCGCGCTATCGCTGGCCCGACTGGATCGAACGCTGCAAGACGCAAGGCTTCGGCGGCCTCGCTGCGCTGGAAGCACTGGACTGGCCGGATGCACCCATCGACCAGGCGCAGATCACGACCGTCTGCGTGTTCGACTATCTGCAGACCACGGCGCCGGAGTTCGCGCCGAACGGCCGCTATCCCGGCCTGGATGCTTTGGCGGGCCGGCTGCGAAACCGCCCGGAATTTCAGGCCACGAGCTTCTCGGATTACGCGGTTCCCCGCGCGGACTAGGCCGCAGCCATCGGCGTTGAAAGCCTCGGGGGCAGCAAGTATGGTCCGCCGCCTTTTGGGGCGTCGCCAAGTGGTAAGGCACCGGATTTTGATTCCGGCATACGAAGGTTCGAATCCTTCCGCCCCAGCCAGCCGGCTTTTCCGATATGCGCTGCGAATTGGAAAGGCTGCCGAGCCTTGATCTGACCGCGGGCGGTTCAGACGCGCCTTACTTCTTCACATAGAATTGGCACCAGCCGTTCGGGCTGATGTTGCCGGCCACGATCCCGCAAGCATGCGGCGGCTCGAAATGCGTGCAGCCGGAGCATTTCGCGGGGCCTTTGGGCTTGTCCTGATAGTGCGCCGCCTTCTGCGGCATCAAGGCCACCGCGGGGAGTATGCGGCACATCGCGATGGCCATGCCGCCGACCGCGATGGTGGCGCCATGCAGCAGGCTGCGCCGCGACACATGTGCCGCGTTCTTGCCGGTGTCCGTAGACGGCACCGGCGCATTTGTGTTGTCCGACATGAGAGTTTCCTTTCGCCCTCCAGCAACCAGGCGACATCGAGACAACGGCGCCGTTACAGGGCCGTTCCTGCAACAGGGTGCCGCATGCCCGACCGGAACCGGCTTGCGCAAATGGCTGAATGATGGACACTGGTTCCATGTCCATTCAGCTGTTCTTCGTCGACAAGATGTTGCGCCTGACCGCCAAGCGGCGTTTCCGCCGCAACCCGGACGTGATGGAGCTGCGCGCTATCATGTCCGAATTGCCGCTCAGGCCCGCGCCCGGACATATCAACGTCGATTTGGTCACGCTGGGCGGCGTGAAGGCCGAGAGGCTGCGCACGGCCGATGCGGACGAGAGCAAAGCCATTCTCTACATTCATGGCGGCGGCTTCGTTGCGGGCGTGCCGGGCAATCACCGCCCGTTGACCTGGCGGCTGGCGGACAAGGTCGGCGTGCCGGTCTATGCGATCGACTACCGGCTCGCGCCCGAGCACCCTTTCCCCGCGGGGCTTGACGATTGCGTGGCCGCCTATCGCGGGCTGCTCGGCAAGGGGATCGCCGCGAAATCGATCGTGATCGGCGGCGACAGCGCGGGCGGAAATCTGACGCTGGCGACTGCGCTGAAACTCAAATCATTGGGCGTCGAGCTGCCCGCCGCGCTGGTCGCGCTTTCGCCGGCCACCGACGTGGATGGCGATGGCTTCGAATCCCGCCAAAGCAATGCGCGCAGCGACGCCATGTTCATCATGGAAATGTTCGACAGCCTGCGTCCGCTTTATTGCCCCACCGCCGACCCTTCCCATCCTTTCATCTCGCCTTATCGCGGGGATGTGGCGGGGTTGCCGCCGACACTGATCCATTGCTCTGGCGCGGAGATGCTGCGCGACGACGGCGTGAAGATGGCGGAAAAAATGAGCGCCGCCGGCGTTCCCGTGACGCTGGAGGTCTGGCCGAAGGTCTTTCACGTCTGGCATGTGATGGCCGACATGCTGCCGGAAGGACGAAAGGCCACCGACAACGTTGCGACCTTCATGCGCGGACATCTCCACGACGTCCGGCGCGCCGGCTAGAAAACCCCGCGCACGATGAAATAGACGCCCAACACGGCGAACAGCACCGATGCCGCCTTGTGGATCAGGTTCATCGGCAGGCGCTCGGCGAATTTGCTGCCCATGAATACGACCGGCACATTGGCGATCATCATGCCGGTGGTGGTTCCCGCGACCACCCCCGCGAGATTCGCATAGCCAGCAGCCAGCGCCGCCGTGGCGATCTGCGTCTTGTCGCCGATTTCCGCCACGAAGAACGCGATCAGCGTGGCAAGGAATGCACCGCGGCCATCGGTTCGCGCATCGTCCCTGTCCAGCTTGTCGGGAATGAGCGCCCATGCCGCCATGCCGAGCATCGAAAGACCGACCACCAGATCCAGAACTTGCGGCGTCAGATATTTTCCGATCCACACCCCGAGAAAGCCTGCGATCGCGTGGTTGGCCAGCGTCGCGACAAGAATGGCGGCGGTGATGGGCACGGGCTTGCGGAATTTCGCCGCCAGCACCAGCGCCAGGAGCTGGGTGCGGTCGCCCATCTCGGCGATGGCGACGGTGGAAAGCGAAACGAGAAAGGCTTCCATCGGGGTATTCCGGCCGAGAGCGGGACAGACAACGGCGCGCTTTCTCCGTTCGGCGCGGAGAAAGACACCGTTGGTCTCGCCATGCCGATGAAGGCCCCGCGCGCCACGGCATCGCTGCCGATTGTGTTGACGCACGGCCCGGTCATGCCGGGCGGCTACTCCCCAATGGGACGGGGCGGGACTAGCACGCGGGATGCCGCGCGCCAACCGGTTTATTTGAAGACGATGCCGATGGCTTCGGCGACGCAGGCCGGACGATCCTGCCCTTCGATCTCGAT
>JBQCFD010000180.1:0-13426 GCA_051959625.1 Rhizomicrobium sp. | reverse complement strand
TTCAACGAGATGGTGGCGCGCGGCGAATTGAAGGCACCAATTGTGATCGGCCGCGATCATTTGGACTCCGGCTCCGTCGCTTCGCCCAACCGCGAGACCGAAGCCATGAAGGACGGAACGGACGCGGTGTCCGACTGGCCGCTGCTCAATGCGCTGCTCAACTGCGCCAGCGGCGCGACCTGGGTGTCGATCCATCACGGCGGCGGTGTCGGCATCGGCTACTCGCAGCATGCCGGCATGGTGATCGTCGCCGACGGCACGCCGGAAGCGGCCAAGCGGCTGGAGCGCGTGTTGTGGAACGATCCCGCCAGCGGCGTCATGCGCCATGCCGATGCCGGCTATGACATCGCGATAGACTGCGCGCGATCACACGGACTTGATCTGCCAAGCCTCGCTTAATTCCCAAAACCGTCATGGCCGGGCTTGTCTCGGCCATCCATATTCCGGAGGCTCATCCGTCAATGTCTCTGGAAAATGATGGCCGCCACGAGGGCGGCCATGACGATTGGGGGAAACATGAAATCCATCTTCGCCATCGTGATGTTGGCCACTGCCATCACCACACCCGCGTTCGCGGACGATCGCGCTCTCATTACACAGCAGGAGCAGGAAATGACGGATGCCGTCGCGGACGGCAACGTCGCGGTGTGGGACAAATATCTCGACCCGGGCGTCGTCTATGCCGAGGAGGACGACAGCTACAAAGGCAAGGCGGAGGTGCTGAAGGAAATCCGCCCGTTGCCGAAAGGCCTCTCCGGCGAGATCAAGGTCGTGCTGCTTTCCTATCATGAGGACGGCGACACGGCCGTCGCGCTGTTCCGCCAGGTCGAGACGGAGCATTATTACGGCCAGACGATCCACGCGACCTATCTGACCAACACAACGTGGAAGAAACGCACCGACGGCTGGAAGCAGATCGAAGGACAGGTGCTGGCCGAACGCACCGATCCGCCCTCTATCGCGCTGACGCCCGCCGAACTGCAGAAATTCGCCGGCACCTACAAACTGAAGGATTCCGAGCCGACATACACGCTGACGGTTCAGGACGGAACGTTGATGGGTGCGCGCGCAGGCCGCAAAACTTCGGAATGGAAAGCCGAGACGCGCGACGTGTTTTTCATCCCCGGCGACAACCGCATCCGCAAGATCTTCCAGTACGACGCACGGGGCAACGTCACCGGCTTCGTCGAACGGCGCGAGAGCTGGGATATCGTTTGGGTAAAGCAATAAATAGCCCTCGCCCCACACATGTGGGGAAGAGGGGTCAGGACAGAGCCTGTTCGATATCCGCGATGAGATCGTCGGCGTCTTCCACGCCGCAGGACAACCGCACCAGTGCGTCGGAGATTCCGAGCACCTCGCGCTTGTCGGCCGGTATCGAGGCGTGGGTCATGATCGCGGGATGCTCGATCAGGCTCTCCACGCCGCCCAGCGACTCGGCCAGGGTGAATAGCCTGCAGCGTTCGAGGAACCGCCGCGTGCCGGCCAGATCCCGCTTCAGCACCACCGTGACGATGCCGCCAAAGGCCGACATCTGTGATTTCGCCAGCGCATGCTGCGGATGGCTTTCGAGTCCCGGATAGAAGACTTTCGCCACGTCTTTCCGGGCCTCCAGCCAACGGGCGATCTTCAGCGCATTGCCGCAATGCCGCTCCATGCGCAGCGCCAGCGTCTTCAGCCCGCGCAGCGCCAGGAAGGAATCGAACGGTCCCTGAATGGCGCCCACCGCGTTGTGCAGGAAAGCCAGCCGGTCTGCGAGGTCCTTGTTGTTGCCGACCACTGCGCAGCCACCGACGATGTCGGAATGGCCGTTGAGATATTTGGTGGTGGAGTGCACCACGATGTCGATGCCCTGCTCCAGCGGTCGCTGCGTATAGGGCGACGCGAACGTGTTGTCCGACGCGGTCAGGATACCGCGCTTCTTGGCCAGCGACGCAATGCCCGCGAGATCGGCCAGCCGGAGCAGTGGATTGGTGGGCGTCTCCACCCAGATCAGCTTCGTATTCGCCTTGATCGCCTTCTCGACATTGGCGAGGTCGCTCATGTCCACGAAATCGAAGCTCAACCCTGCGCTGCGCTTGCGCACCTTGTCGAACAGGCGGAAGGAGCCGCCGTAAAGATCGTCGCTGGCGATGACATGCGCGCCGCTGTCCAGCAGATCCAGCACCGTGGAGATCGCCGCGAGGCCGGACGCGAACGCATAGCCGCGCTCGCCGCTCTCGAGATCGGCGATGCAGCGCTCGAACGCCTGCCGCGTGGGGTTCTGGGAGCGCGAATATTCGTAGCCCTTGTGAACGCCCGGCGATTCCTGGGCGTAGGTCGACGTCGCATAGATCGGCACCATCACAGCGCCCGTGGTGGGATCGGGATGCTGGCCGGCGTGAATGGTGCGCGTGGCGAAGGCGAGGCGGTTCTTGCTGTCTGTCATTTGGTCAATCTCAAATGGTTGATGAGGTCTATGCGGGTGATGAGGCCGACGAATTTTTCACCCTCCAGCACGATGGCGACTTCATTGCGCTCGAAGATCGGCGGCAGGGATTCCAGCTTGTCGTTGACCTGCACGGTCTTCAGCCGCGCAGTCATGGCGCAGCGCACCGGATCCTTGAACTGCTGCGCGCGGAACTGATCGTGGCCTTCGACATGGGCGAGGATGTCGTGCTCATCGAGGATGCCGACGATGCGGCCATCCGCCAGCACAGGCACCTGCGAGACGTCGGTTGCGCGCATGCGGTTGTAGGCGACGAGCAGCGTGTCGTCGGGGCCAACCGTGATCGTGCCGCCGGTGTCGTGCGTGCGCGCGATGAGATCGGACAGGTTGCCCTTCAGGTTGCGGCCCGAAAGCCCCTGCTCGATCACCCAATAGTCGTTGTAGACCTTCGACAGATATTTGTTGCCGTTGTCGGGCACCAGCGTGACCACGCGCTTGGCGCTCGTCTGTTCGCGGCAATAGCGCAGAGCCGCGGCGAGCAGCGTGCCGGAAGATGAGCCGCCGAGGATTCCTTCCTTCGAAAGAAGAGCGCGCGCCGTCTCGATGCTCTCCTTGTCGGAAATCGCATAGGCCTTCTTCACCAGGTCGAGATCGCAGTTCGGCGGCACGAAGTCCTCGCCGATGCCCTCGATGGTCCATGAGCCGGCTTCGACCGTCTTTCCGGTCTTGATGAGCGGCGCCAGGATCGAACCCACGGGATCGGCCAGTATCATCTCCGTTCGGGGCGACACGCGCGCGAAGAAGCGTCCGATGCCCGTCATCGTGCCGCCGGAGCCGACGCCGACGACCACCGCATCCACCTTGTGATCCATCTGCTCCCAGATCTCGGGAGCGGTGCCCTCTTCGTGCGCCTTCGGATTCGCCGGGTTCGCGAACTGGTTCACATAGAAGCCGCCGGTCTCCTCCGCGATGCGCTGCGCCATGTCCTGGTAGTAGTCGGGGTGGCCCTTTCCGACATCGGAGCGCGTGATGCGCACATCCACGCCCAGGGCCCGCAGATGCTGGATCTTCTCGCGCGCCATCTTGTCGGGCACCACGAGGATGAGCTTGTAGCCTTTGACGATGCCGACCTGTGCAAGGCCGAGGCCCGTGTTGCCGGCGGTGGCCTCGATGATGGTCCCGCCGGGTTTCAGCTTGCCGTCTTTCTCGGCGGCTTCGATCATCGATTTGCCGATGCGGTCCTTGATGGAGCCGCCCGGGTTCTGGTTCTCGAGCTTCACGAAGAGTTCGCAGGGGCCGGTATCGAATCTGGTGAGTTGGACCATCGGCGTGTTGCCGATGAGGTCGAGCGCGGATGTCACAGGCTTGGGCGGGTGGATGTTCGTCATGTGAGGCGATTTCTGGGTTCGCTTTGCGGGCGGAACATAGCCCCGCGCCCGCCCGAAAGGCCACCCGACCTGACGCAACGAAAAACCCCTATCGGGGCCGTTCTTGTTCAGGAATTTCCACATCCGGCGGGGCTCGCTATGATTATCCGTCAGCGATATTTCCGGAAACAGGAGCGTGTGCATGAAAAGGCTTGAGGGTCGTGGAACCATCGTCACCGGTGCGGGCAGTGGCATCGGACGGGCGACATCGAAGCTGTTTGCGGCGGAGGGCGCGAACGTCATCTGCTTCGACAAGACGGAAGGCGTGAACGAAACCGCCGACGCCATCAAGAAGGCGGGCGGCCGGGCCATCGCCATGCAGGCCGATGCATCGAAGGAAGAGGATGTGGCGAAGGCGGTGGATACCGCGGTGAAGGAATTCGGCAAGCTCGATGCGATCTATGCCAATGCGGGCATTTCCGGCGGCGGCGATCCCCCGTTCTTCGAGCTCACCGCCGATCATTGGCGCAAGATTCTCGACGTGAATCTCATCGGCGTATTCCTTGCCATCAAACACGCCTCGCGCGTGATGGTGCCGAACAAGAGGGGCTCGATCATCTGCACGGCGTCCGTCGCGGGCATCCGCTCGGGCGCGGGCCCCGGCCCTTACAGCGCCAGCAAGGCAGGCGTGATCAATCTCGTCACCACGGCGGCGAATTTTCTCTACGGCACCGGCGTGCGCGTGAACGCGATCTGTCCCGGCATCATCGAGACCGGCATGACCAAGCCCATCTTCGACCGCGCCCGCGAACGCGGTACGGACAGCAAGATCGGCCAGCTCAATCCCTTGAAGCGTTACGGCCATCCCGAAGAGATTGCGAGCGCCGCGTTGTTCCTGGCGAGCGATGACGCATCCTATGTGAACGGGCAGGCCTTGCCGGTGGACGGTGGCTTGTCGTCGTCGCTGCCCGTGACGGGGCGGAGCTGAGCAATCGCCTCCCGTCGCGGGGAGGTGATGGGGGAGACCATGAAAGGCATTTTGATTTTAGGAACCGCGATCCTTGTCGCAACGTCGGCCCACGCCGCCGACGCGCCCAAGATCAGCGTGCAGCCGATCGCGCGCACCGATACGACGATCACCGGCGAGAAGATCGTCGTTCCGCCGAACCCGGAGGTGGTGACATCCCTCGCCACCTTCCCGCCGGGCGCGGAGTTGCCGATCCACAAACATCCCTATCCGCATTACGTCTATGTGCTGGAAGGAAACCTGACGGTGTTCAACGTGGATACCGGCAAGAGCTTCGTGGCAAAACAGGGAGACTTCGTCGTGGAGACGAACGCGAGCTGGCACTACGGCAAGAACCAAGGCACCGTGCCGGTGAAGCTGCTGGTGATCGATCAGCTGCCGGCAGGCGTGACGTCGAATATGACTCTCAAACAATAATGACCGTCATGGCCGGGCTTGTCCCGGCCATCCATTCACGCGGGCCTCTGGAAAATGGATGGCCGCCACGAGGGCGGCCATGACGAGGTTGGGAGGTGGGGTTTAATATCCCATCAGCCGTGCATAGCGGTCCCGGTGGAACGACGCGCTGCCATAGGTCGCTTCCGCGGCGCGGGCGCGCTTCAGATAAAGACCGGAATCATGCGCGTCGGTCATGCCGATGCCGCCATGCATCTGCACCATCTCGTTCGACACCAGATGCGCCAGCTCATTCACCTTCGCCTTCGCCAGCGAGACGAGCGCGGGAACATCGTTCGCGTTCTTGTCGATGGCGGTCAGCGCGGCTTCCACGCAGGAGCGGGTCAATTCCAGATCGGTGAACATCTTGGCGGCGCGATGCTGCAAGGCCTGGAACGTGCCGATCACCTGGCCGAACTGCACGCGGGTCTTGAGGTAGTCCAGCGTTGTCTCGAATTCCTGCGTCGCGGCGCCCAGCATTTCGGCGGCCAGCGCGGCGCGAGCGCGGTCCAGCGTTGCATCCAGCACATCGAAGCCGTTGTCGACGGAGCCGAGAACGGCGCTCCCCGGCACTTCCACGCCGTTGAATTCGAGATTGGCGACGCCGCGGCTGTCCACGCTTTTCAACCTGGTGCGCTTGAGGCCGTTCGCGTTGCCGGGAACGAGAAAGAGCGTGATGCCGTTCTTCTCGTCCGCCTTGCCGGAGGTGCGCGCCGCGACGACCAGCAGGTCCGCCGCGCCGCCATCCTGCACGAACACCTTCTTGCCGTTCAGCGTGTAGCCGCCGCCGGTCTTTTTCGCTTCGAGCGTCATGTGCGACGGCGCGTGATGCGATTTCTCGTCCACGGCGAGCGCGGCCACGGCCTTGCCCTCCGCGATCTTCGGCAGCCATTCCTGCTTCTGCGCGTCATTGCCCGCGATCAGCAGCGCCGAGGTGGCGGCGGCGGTGGAAACCAGCGGCGAGGCGGTGAGCGTGCGGCCCATTTCTTCCAGAACGAGCCCCAGCGTCAGATAGCCGAGGCCCGATCCGCCGAATTCTTCCGGGATGATGATGCCCGTCCAGCCCATCTCCGCGATTTCCTTCCACGCGGATTTGTCGAAGCCGTCTTCGTTGCCGCTGTCGCGCATCTTGCGGAAGGCGGTGACGGGAGACTTCTCGCTTACCCACGACATCGCCGCGTCGCGCAGCATGGTTTGTTCTTCGGTCAGGACTGCCATGTTCGTGTTCCCAATTACTGATGATCGAGGAGGCCAAGAATGCGCTTGGCGATGATGTTGTTCTGGATTTCGTAGGTGCCGCCATAGATCGTGACGGCCTTGCCGCCGAGCCAGGCGCGCGTGGATTCGATTTCCTCGCGGCTGAACCCTTCGCCTTCCCAGCCGAGGCCCTGCGAGCCCATGATCTCGAGCAGAAGCTCCGCGCGTTCCTGCTGCAGCCTGGAGCCGGCATTCTTCATGATGGACGTCGTCTGGTTCGGGCCTGCCCCGGATTTGGCTTCGGCCTGCGCGCGGGCGATGGTGAGTGCAAAGGCGCGAGCACTCATCAGGTGATCCGTGATGCGCGTGCGCAGGTCGGCATCCGCGATGCGGCCTTTATTGTCCACGCCGACATATTTCTTGGCGATGTCATCGAGACCTTGCGCCGCGCCGCCGCGGCCGGCGCTGCCGCCGCCGCTGCCGAGCCCCGCGCGCTCGAATTGCAACAGGCGCTTGCCGATGGTCCAGCCGCCGTTGAGCGGGCCCATCAGATTTTCCTTCGGCACCTTCACATCGGTGAAGAAGGTTTCGCAGAAGGGCGAGTTGCCGCTGATGAGCTTGATCGGGCGTACTTCAATGCCTGGCGACTTCATGTCGATCAGCAGGAAGGATATGCCTTCGTGCTTCTTCGAGGTGTCGGTGCGCACGAGGCAGAAGCACCAGTCCGCGAACTGCGCGCCGCTGGTCCAGATCTTCTGGCCGTTGACGAGGTAGTGATCGCCTTTGTCTTCGCACTTCGTACGAAGGCTGGCCAGGTCAGACCCGGCTCCAGGTTCAGAATAGCCCTGGCACCAGCGCACCGTGCCGGTGACGATGCCCGGAACGTGCCGCGCCTTCTGCTCTTCATTACCGTATTCCAGCAGCGTCGGCCCGAACATCATCACGCCCATGCCGCCGATGGGATTCTTCGCGCCGATGCGCGCCATCTCCTGCTGCAGCACGCGCGCCTGGGCGTTGGTGAGCCCGCCGCCGCCATATTTCTTCGGATAGGTCGGCGTGCCCCAACCTTTCGCGCCCATGCGGTCGCGCCAAAGCTTTGCCTCGCCGGCGAGCTCGATTCCCGCCATGGCGCTCATCGAGACGTCCTTGTCCTTCAGCGAAGGCGGAAAGTTCTCCTCAAGCCAGGCGCGCGCTTCCGCGCGAAAGGACTCAAGCTCCGGGTTCAGCTTTTCGGTAGCCGACATTTCTCACTCTCCTGTCATCCCGGGCGAGCGCAGCGAGACCCGGGACCCATTAAGCCGTTGCACGATGGGTCCTGGCTCAGCGCGATGCTTCCGCATCGCCTGGCCGGGATGACAACTTTTATTGATGATCCAACAACCCCAACACTCTCTTTGAGATCACATTCAGATTCACTTCGCTCGTGCCGCCTTCAATCGAATTGCCTTTCGAGCGCAGCATGCCACGCATCGCGGCAATCTCTTCGGGCTTATAGCCCTCGCCTTCCCAGCCGAGGCTCTGCGAGCCCATGGATTCCACCATCAGTTCGCAGCGATCCTGATTGATCTTCGCGGCGGCGTATTTGATGATCGACACGGCCGGTGACGGGCCTTTCGCGGCTTTGGATTCCTCTTCCACGCGGCGCACGGTGAGCGCGAAAGCGCGGGCTTCCATGCGGTGCGCGGTGATGCGCGCGCGCAGATCGGCATCGGCAATGGCGCCATCTTCGGTGCCGACATAGTGCTTGGCGACATCTTCCAGCTCGACGCCGCTGCCGCCGCCGAACCCGCCGGAGGAGATGTTCTGCCGCTCATATTGCAGCAGCCGCTTGGCGATTTCCCAGCCGCCGTTGAGCTTTCCGACCAACTGGTTCTTCGGCACCTTCACATCGGTGAAGAAAGTCTCGCAGAACGGCGACTGGCCGCTGATGAGCTTGATCGGCCGCGCTTCCACGCCCGGCGTGGTCATGTCGAAGAGCACGAAGGAAATGCCTTCATGCTTCTTCGTGGTGTCGGTGCGCACGAGGCAGAAGATCCAGTCCGCCTGGTCGGCGTAGCTCGTCCAGATCTTCTGGCCGTTGATCAGGAAATGATCGCCGTTGTCTTCGCACTTGGTGCGAAGGCTCGCCAGGTCGGATCCCGCTCCAGGCTCCGAATAACCCTGGCACCAGCGGATTTCGCCTTTGACGATCTGCGGCAGAAACTTCTTCTTCTGCTCCTCGGTCGCGTACTCCAAAAGCACCGGGCCCAGCATCCACAAGCCGAACGAGAGCAGCGCCGGCCGCGCCTTGATGCGCGCCAACTCCTGCGACAGCACCTTGGCTTCGTCTTTGGAGAGACCGCCGCCGCCATATTCTTTTGGCCATGTCGGCGCGGTCCATCCCTTCGCGCCCATGCGGTCGAGCCAGAGCTTGGCATCGGGATTGCGGTACTTCGCCTTGCGTCCGCCCCAGACGGCATCGTCCTCGAACGCGCCGCCGCCCAGTCCGCGCATCGAGGGCGGGCAGTTTTGCTCCAGCCATTTGCGGGTTTCGGCCCTGAAATTCTCCAGATCGCTCATGTGCTATCCCATACCGCTTCTTCGATTGCAGCATCAAACGGAGCGGATGGCTAGTCTGATCGCGGGGTTCTGATTACGGTCCCCGTCCTTTGTTCGAGAACCACCATGAATTTCATCAGCGACAATGCTTACGGGGCGTCACCGCAGATACTGGCAGCAGTGGCGGCGGCCTCCGCGGGCACGCAGACCTCCTATGGCGAGGACAGCCACACCCGCCGCGTGAACGACATGCTGAGCGCAATCTTCGAACGCGAGATCGCCGCGTTTCCCGTCGTCACCGGCACCGCCGCAAATGCGTTGGCGCTGGCGACGCTCTGCCCGCCCTATGGGGCGGTGCTGTGCCACAAGGACAGCCACATCGTCGCCGACGAATGCGCCGCGCCGGAGTTCTTCACCGGCGGCGCCAAGCTCCTGTCGTTGGGCGGCACGGGCAACAAGCTGACCCCGCAGGCTCTGGCCGAAGGTCTTTCGCGGCTGGGCAGCGGCGTGCACAGCCCCAGGCCGTCCGCCATCAGCATCACGCAGGCGACCGAGCTCGGCACGACATACAAGCTGGACGAGATCGGGGCCATCGCGGACTTCGCGCATGGTCACGGCATGACGCTGCACATGGATGGCGCGCGTTTCGCCAACGCGCTCGTCTCGCTCGGCTGCACGCCTGCGGAGATGACGTGGAAGGCGGGCGTGGATGCGCTCTCGTTCGGCGCCACCAAGAACGGCGCGCTCTGCGCGGAGGCGGTGATCTTCTTCGACCGCGCGCGCGCGGAGGAATTCGAATACCGGCGCAAGAAGGGCGGCCATCTCGTTTCCAAGATGCGCTTCATCTCCGCGCAGCTGGAGGCCTATCTCGAAAACGATCTGTGGCTCGCCAATGCGCGGCATGCCAACGCGCTGGCGCGCAAACTGGGCGAAGGCCTGGGCGGCATACCCGGCATATCGCTGGCCCATCCCGTCGAGGCCAATGGCGTATTCGCGTGGCTGCCGCGGGCGCGCGCCGCCCATCTGCGCAAGCAGGGCGCGGCGTTCTACGACTGGATCCGGGAACCCGACCGCGTGATGGCGCGGCTGATCGCGAGCTTCGCGACGCCGGAGGATGACGTGGCGAAGTTCATTCAAGCGGCGAGAAACACCAAATAGGCTTTACCGCCATTTCGTCATGGCCGGGCTTGTGCCGGCCATGACGATCTTGGAATCAAAAAACCCTAGATCCGCCCGACCAGCGTCAGCATCGCGGTCTGGTCGGTGCCGCCTGTTCCGCCGACGCCGCGCAGATAATCGTAGTTCAAGCCGATCGACCATGCGTCGGTCGTGATCGCCATGCCGCCGCCGACCACGAGATTGCCTTTCGACGGATCGGGGCCGGTGATCGAGAAGGATGTCGGGCTGGCCGCGATGCCGGTTGACGGATCGCCCGCGAACAGCGCCTTGAGCTTCTCCGCGCCCGACAGGAAATCGTAGCGATAACCGACGCGCGCTTCCGGCTGCAGGAAGTAATTGCCGATCTTCAGGTCCTGGCGCAGGTCCGCGCCGAGGAATGCGCGCAGCGAGTTGGCATAGGAAGGCTGGACGTGGAGATCCATACCCGCGCCGCCGCCGCTCTCGGTGTATCCTTCCTGGCGCATGGTCAGCGCATCCACGCTCAACTGCGGAATGAACACGGTGCCGCCGGAATTGAAGATGACGCCGGTGGTGAAGCCGCCGGAGGCGAGCTCCGAGGAGCGCTTTCCTTCCGCGACGCGGATTTTTCCGTCGGCATCGGGGATCGGGAAGGTGCGCTTTCCGACGAGGTGGCCGTATCCGACATTGAGCTGCGAATCGAAGAATAGGCCGCGGCCGCGCCAGTCCTGATAAGCGGTGAGCATGTACCATTCCGAATTGGTCTTGCTCTCGCGCGGCTGCTTTTCGCTCGTGTCGCCGGCGTAGAAGGTAAGCGCGCCGCCGTAACGGCCGCTGGAGATGTCGCCGCCGTCCATGCCCAGCGCGAAGCCGAAGCCGCTGTTGCTGTAACCCGAGGCGTCGGACTTGTTGGGCACGTTGAGGCGCTGGCCGAATTCCTGGCTCCACAACGTCGCGTCGCCTTCCTGGCCTGCATACATGCGCAACGCGCGCTGGCGCGCGCCGACGATGCCGGAGGATTGATCGGTGAGCGAGATCGCGATCGCCCGCTCCGATCCGGTCACGTCCGGCGCGAAGGCGGAGTAGATCTTCTGGTAGAGCGCGCTGCCGGCGGCCGGGCTGAGCTTCGTTCCGTTCACGGGCAGGCCCGCATTGACCACGGCGGCGCCGAGCGTGGAATCGTTGCCCAGCGCTTCGTTGGCCGGCGCGAACATCGCCTTGGCAAAACCGTGCAGGCCGAGTTGGTCCGTCGTCTTGGGGCTGAGATCGAGGACGACGTCGGAGCGGCCGGCGCCTTCCGGATTTGTACCGGTGCAGGGCGTGAAGCCCGTGACGCCATAAGCACAGGTGTTGCCTTCGAACAGGAACGAAATTCCGTTCGAGAGATCGTTCTCGATCTGCGTGGCGTTCGGAACGATAATGTGACCGCTGGCGGCGTCGAACACGATGAAGCGCGCGCCCTGCGCGTTGTTCAGGTTGCTGGCGCTCACGAAGCCGCCGAAATTCATCTTCAGCACGGAGTTCGCCTGGAGCGTGATCGTGCCTTCCGAACCCGGATTGAGGTTGGCTTGCACGATGGGGCCGGCATTGCCGCTCTTGTTGATGTTGAACGCATCCGACAGCGTCAGGCCGAGCGTGCCGCCGTCCTGAACGGTCAGGTTCTGGACCTGGATGTTCGGGCTGACGGAGGCGGGCAAGGCCACGCCGTCGGTGGTGAGGCCGTTGTTCGTCGCCGTCAGCACGCCGCCGCTGGCGACCGTGGCGTTGATGCGGCCGCCCAGGCTTTCCAGGATATCGCCGGTGACCACGGAATTGCCGCCCACCGTGAGGGTGTCGGTGCCGCCGCCGAAATTGATATTGCCGGTGATATTGGAGGGCTGCGTCGCCGTTCCCGAGGTGGTCAGCGTGTCGCCGGCGGAGCCAAGGACGATGTCGCCCACGATCGTGCCGGTGTTGGTGAAGGTGATGGGAGCGGTCGCCGCGCCGAGATAGACGGCGCGCGCCAGATTTCCATGATTGTCGAGCGGCACGGCCGTGGTGCCGTTGACGACTGCGGTGGCCACGGCCTTGATGGTGCCGGAGTTGTTGAGATTGAGCAGCGTACCGGACTGGTCGAACACGCCGTATGCGACGATCGAGTTTACGGTCGTGTCGGTCACCGAAGCCGCCGCGGAAATGGTGCCGGAGTTGTTCAACGAGGGCACCGTTCCGTTCGGCGCGATGTTGATCGCGAACGCGGCGGAGGCGCGCTGGCCGCTGACCGTGGCGGAGATCAAGCCGGCGCCGGTGGCATTGGAGTTGGTGATAGCCCAGCCATTCACCGGGTTGATCTTGGCGAAGCCGGCGATGTTCAGGCCCACGACGGGCACGACCGTGCCGTTGGCAAGATTGACGTCGTTCGTCGCGGCGCCGCTGATCGTTCCGGCGTTGTAAATGCCGGTGAGGGTGACGCTGTTGGCCGCGCTCGTGCCGGCGATGAGGATCGCCGTGCTTTGCAGGGTGGGATTGATCGGCGAGCTGGTGATGGCGCCGCGGTTAATGAGGCTGTAGGCGCCCGCGCCGCCGAGATCGGTGAAGGTGCCGATGGTGATGGGCGCGGCCGCGATGCTGTCGAAGCCGGGCTCGATCTGCAGCGTGGGCGAGCCGCCGTCGCTGACCAGCGTCGCCGTCGTCGTTCCGTCGTTGGCGAGCAGCGGACCGCCGTTATAGATGCCGCCCGTTACATTGTTGGAGATCACCAGTCCGCTTCCCGACACGGGATTCCCGCCGCCGGTCTTGGGGGTGTCGGTGCCGATCGCTCCGATGAAGCCGAGATTCTCGACGGAGCCTGTCAACTGCCCCAGCACGACCGCGCCTTCGGCGCCCGGGCCGTCGATGCGGACGGAGCCGCTCGAATCGAGCGTCAGGTTTCCCGTCAACGGCCCGTCGAGCTGGACGCCGACATTGGTTCCGCTCGACGTCGTGGAATTGGCATTGGTCGGCAGCACCTGGATGGCGCCGGCGATCAGGATGTCGCCATGAAGCGTGTTGGTGCTCAGAAGATGAATGCCCGTCGAGCCGTCGCCCTGCACCTTCACCGTCGCGCCGGAATCCAGGATGATCGCGCTGAGCGTGCCCGCGGCGGCGTTCGGATTGTTGGTGGTGTCGTTGATACCGGTGAACGTGCCGCCCGCGACGCTGGCATTGCCGATCTGAATCGCGGTCTTGCCCGATCCGCTGCCCGTCATGTCGATCGTGTTCGCGATGACGATGTCGCCGGTGTGGCCCTGATCGGCCCGAATGCCCACCGCAGAGGTG
>JBQCFD010000179.1:0-3721 GCA_051959625.1 Rhizomicrobium sp. | reverse complement strand
CACCACCATGCGCTTCTTGTCCTGCGCGATCACTTCTTCCGGCGGCGCGTCGAGATTGAGCAGGCGCTTGTCGATATATTCCACCCGCTGCACCCACGGAATCTTCACATGCAGCCCCGGCTCGGTGACGATTTCGCGCGGGGCGTCGAATTGCAGAAGCACCGCCTGTTCTGTCTGGTTGATCGTATAGAAGCACGACATCGCGAACAGGATGACGAGCGCGACGGCGATTCCACCGATCATCAGCGGGCCGCGGTTCATGGGCCGCCTCCACCGGTATCGCTGCCCGCCGCCGCGGAGGTGGCTGCCGCCGCCGGCGGCGCCGTCACCGTGACGTTTTCGGTCGGCGCCGCGGCTTTGCCCAGTGTCTGCGGCGGCAGATAGGGAATGATGTTCTTGGCCGCGCCTTCATCGACGATGACCTTGTTCACGCTGCCGTAAACCTGGCTCATCGTCTCGATATACATCCGCTTTCGGGTGACTTCCGGCGCCTTGCGGTATTCCGCCAGCACGCTGTCGAACTTCTTGGCCTCGCCGCTCGCCTCGGCGATCGATTTCTGGCGATAGGCTTCCGCGGCCTGGACGATTTGCGCCGCCTCGCCGCGCGCTTCCGGGATGATCTTGTTGGCGTAGGCTTCCGCCTCGTTGCGCATGCGCTCCTGATCGGCGCGCGCGGCCTGCACGTCGCGATAGGCATCGCGCACCTGCACGGGGGTGTCGACGTTCTGCATCTTCACGCCGGTGACGGTGACGCCGATCTTGTAGCCGTCGAGCGTCTTCTGCATCAGCTCGCGCACCTGGTTCTCCACCGGGGCGCGGTCTTCCGTCAGGATCGGGCCGATCTGGTTCTGCCCCACGATCTCGCGCATCGCGCTTTCGGCCACGGCCTTGATGGCGGCGTCGGGATTTTCGACGTTGAACAGATATTCGGCGGCGTTGTTGATGACCCAATAAACGGTGAAGTTCACGTCGACGATGTTCTCGTCGCCGGTGAGCATGAGGCTTTCCTGCTCGACGTCTTCGTTGTGCGCTTCGTCGCCTTCGCCCACCTGCTGATAGCCGATGTTGATCTGGTGCGTGGTGGTGACTTCCGGAAGCTCCACGGTCTCGATCGGCCAGGGAAGATGATAGTTGGGGCCGGGGCCGGTGATCGTCTGGAACTTGCCGAAGCGCAGGACCACGCCCTGCTCGTGCGTGCTGACGAAATAAAGCCCGGTCAGAAGCCACAGGCCGACGAGCCCCACGGCCACGAGCGCGACGGTGCCGACGGTCCAGCCTTCGCTGGGCAGCATGGCGCGAAGCCGTGCGAGAAATCGGCGCAGCATTTCCTCAAATTCGGGAGGGCGATTTCCGCCGCCGCCCTGCGGTGCGCCGCCCCATGGGCCGCGCTGCCCCGAATTGTTTCCGCCGGATTGATTGCCCCAGGGCATGATTTCGCTGCGTTAGAAGAAAGGGTTGCGGTTGGTTTGCGCGCGCCAACCGTTTATATGTGCAACTTCCCCATCGCGCAACGAAGCGGCACCGCGCAACGCGCATGATCGGGCCATTTGAGGACAGCATGGCGGTCACACGCGAAGACATATTGAAGGCGCTGGGCCGCGTTGCCGATCCCGCCAGCGGCAAAAGCATCGTCGAGTCCGGGATGATCGAGGGTCTTGTGGTGCGCGACGGCCATGTCGGCTTTTCCATCGAAGTGGCGCCCGAGCGCGGACGCGCGTCCGAGCCGTTGCGCAAGGCAGCGGAGGACGCGGTGAACGGCTTGCCCGGCGTGCTCTCCGTCACCGCCGTTCTCACCGCCCACAGCGAGCCGGCGAATGCGCGCACCGTCTATCGCAATCCGCGCGCGCAGGCGGCGCATGCACATGCCGAGCGCCCGCAGCCGCCGCGCGCATCCGGCATCGACGGCGTCTCCAGCGTCATCGCGGTGGCGAGCGGCAAGGGCGGCGTCGGCAAATCCACGGTGGCCGTCAATCTGGCGCTCGGGCTCGCAAAACTGGGCCTGAAAGTGGGTCTGCTCGACGCCGATATCTACGGCCCGTCGGTCCCGCGCCTGCTCGATATCCGCAACAAGCCGGACACCGACGGCCACAAGCTCCAGCCCATCGAGAAATTCGGCATCAAGACCATGTCGATCGGATTCCTCGTGGCGGAAGATTCGCCGATGATCTGGCGCGGGCCCATGGTGCAATCCGCGCTCACCCAGATGATGAACGATGTCGCCTGGGCGCCGCTCGACGTGCTCGTCATCGACATGCCGCCGGGCACGGGCGATGCGCAGCTCACCATCGCACAGCGCGTTCCGCTGAAAGGCGCGGTCATCGTGTCGACGCCGCAGGACATCGCGCTCATCGATGCGCGCAAGGGCATCGCCATGTTCGAGAAGACGCATGTGCCGGTCCTGGGCATCGTCGAGAACATGAGCGTATTCGTCTGCCCACATTGCGGTCATGAATCGCACATCTTCGGACATGGCGGCGCGCGCGCGGAAGCCGAGAAGCTGAACGCGGCGTTTCTGGGCGAAGTGCCCCTGGTTCCCCTGATCCGCGAGACATCCGACAAGGGCGCACCTGTCGTTGCATCACATCCGAACGGACTGGAAGCGCAGGCTTTTCTTGCAATCGCGTCCCAAGTTGCGCAGAAGATCGCCGCGCCCGCGCGCCAGGCGCCAAGAATTGTGATGGAATAGCGTTCTCGTTCGGGGAAAATGATGGCCACGCCCAAGCCACAGATAAAAAGCACGTTCGCCACGCCGTCGTGCATCCACTTCCTTCCGGTTGCGAACGAGGTGAATGTCGATCTGCGCGCGCTCGCCACGCAGCGCTTCGCGGTCGCGTCCAACATCTCGCCGGCCGAGGGCTGGCGTTCCGAGAGCGATTTCCAGAACTGGGGCGGCAACGCCGCGCAAACCCTGTTCCGCATGCTGCGCGAGCTCGCCGACGCCATGACGGCGACGCGCGCCGGCGGACGCGCCAATGTGGAATGGCAGATCACCGCTGCGGCGGCCGTTCGTCAGAAGGGCCACTACGGCGCGCTGGCGGCGAGGCCCGGCGCGTTCTGGTCCGGGCTCTATTTCGTCGACGACGGCTACAACAAGTCCGACGATCCGGCGCTCGGCGGCGAGGTCGAGCTGGCCGATCCGCGTGGCGCCCTGCCCGCCATGGTCGCGCCGCAGCTCGCTTTCCGCATTCCCGGCGGCGGCACCGCCGGGCAGACGGAGACGATCCGCCCCTCGTCGGGGATGATCGTGCTCCACCCATCGTGGCAACCGCGCGGCGAACGCCGTTACGAAGGCGAAGGCCAGCGCATCACCATCGAATTCGACCTGCTGCCGACCGCGCCGGCGTGACGGCTACTGCCGTCCCGCCGTGATTGCCATGGCGATCGTCCCGCCATTGTTGGGAAGCTGCTCGGTCCAGCTGTCGCCGACCTTGTGATCGCCTTCGACGGTGTTGCACATCGTGGCCTTCGACGGATCGGCCGGCGCGGGATCGGTAACGGTGAAGCAGGCGGTGTGATCGTCCTTCCAGGCATAAGTGCCTTTGACGACCTTGCCGTCGGCATGCTGCTCCCACGTCTTGTCCTCGTTCACATAGATCGTGGTCGTCTTGCCGTTGTAGGTCTGCGTGACGGTGTTGCCGTAGGCCACGGCGAACGGATCGGCATGGGCCGCCGTCGCGGCGACAAGAGCCGTCGCGGCGCCCAGAAGAATGCGCTTCATGAA
>JBQCFD010000178.1:0-11102 GCA_051959625.1 Rhizomicrobium sp. | reverse complement strand
GCCGTCGGCAGGATCTCGCCGCTGGCGATCTTCGGCAGCCAATAATTCTTCTGTTCCTCCGTGCCGCCGGTCAGGATCAGCTCGCAAGCGATCTCCGAGCGTGTCGCCAGCGAACCCACGCCGATATAGCCGCGCGACAATTCCTCGGAGACGACGCACATCGCGGTCTTGGATAGGCCTGAACCGCCGAATTCTTCCGGCAGGCTCAACCCGAACACGCCCAGCTCCGACAACTCGCTGATGACCGGCAGCGGGATAAGTTCATCCTTCAGATGCCATTGATGGGCGAAGGGCGTCACCTTCTCTTGCGCGAAGCGGTAGAACTGCTCGCGCACCATGCCCATCGTTTCGTCGAGACCGGGCTCGCCGTAGAACATCGCGCCGGCGTGGGCGCGAAGATAATTCGCGATGCCGTCACGGACTTCGCGGCTGGTGCCGATGCGGGTGAGTTCGTCGACATCCGCGTCCCAGTACTCGCCGACATGCTCGTTCCCGACGCCCATATTGTATGGCCGCGCGATCTCGCCCTGGCTCATGGCGATGCCGCCGGCGAGTTGCCCCAGATATTCGCCGAAAGCCGATTGGAGGATCAGCTTCTCGATCTCCCCAAACCGCTTCTCCGCGTCGAGCTTGCGCGCCCAGCTTGCCATCTGGCGCAGCGCCTCGACGTAGGTCGCATACCAGGCGAAGGCGTGGACGGCGCGCTGCTCCCGGTCGAGGGCCTTTGCGTCCACCTTGCCGCCGACTGCGACCTTCTTCGCCACGCAGACCCTTGCGGCGGCGAGCAGTTTCTCGGCGGCCATCACGGCCTTGTCGCATGCGGTCAGTAGCTCGGATGTGGAGGTCATGACGTTCTCGTCTGTGTTCAAATCATAAAGGGATATGTCGCGCTGCAACATAGGAGGCTGCTTGTGCCGGGCGGGCCAGTTGGCCAAGAATCGCGCGGGGCTTTGGGAGATTTCGGATATGAAAACTCGCATTCTGTTGGCCATCGCGCTTGGCATGGGATTGAGCGTGCCTGCTTTTGCCGCCGCCGATCTTTCGCCGGCGGACAAGAAGGCGATGCACGATTACGTCCTGTCCATGGACAAGGTGAAGGCCATGGGCGCCGCACTGAACGATTTCCAGAAACTCGCCAAGAAGGATCCGTCGCTGGACGCGCAAGGGCACGGTATCGGCGACAACAGCAAGTCCATCGCGGAGATGGAGGCGAGGATCTCGGCCAATTCGAAGATTATGTCGGTTTATCGCGCGCATGGCCTCAGCGCCGCGGATGCGGTGGTCATGCCGTTCGTGCTGATGTATGCGGGCATGGCCGTCGAATATCCCCAAACCGCCGCCAAGCTTTCTTCCGAGACATCGCCGCAGCAGATCGCCTTCTTCAGGCAGAACAAGAAGGCGCTCAAAGCGACGGCGTGGCTCTATCCGAAGAACTAGGCTCTCTGCGCCTCCAGAACGTCCTCATAGGTCTTGAGGCCCGGCCGCTGCGCGTTGACCAGCACTGCCATGTTACCGGGCAGGTGCTCGTTCTTCCACATCTTGGTGTGCGCGCGCGGAATGTCCGCCCAGGGGAAGACCTCGCTCATGCAGGGATCGAGGCGGCGTTCCACCATCAGGCGATTGGCCTGCGATGCCTGCATCAAGTTGGCGAAGTGCGAGCCCTGAATGCGCTTCTGGCGCATCCACACATAGCGCGCATCGAAAGTGATGTTGTAGCCGGTGGTGCCGGCACAGAACACGACCATGCCGCCGCGCTTCACCACCAGGCACGACACGGGGAAGGTGCTTTCGCCGGGATGCTCGAACACCATGTCGACGTCGTTGCCCTTGCCGGTGATGTCCCAGATGGCTTTGCCGAATTTGCGCGCTTCCTTGGTCCACGCGTCGTATTCGGGTGAGCCGACCTTCGGCATCTGGCCCCAGCAATTGAAATCCTTGCGGTTGATCACGCCCTTGGCGCCGAGCGACAACACGAAGTCGCGCTTGGACTCGTCGCTGATGACGCCGATGGCGTTCGCGCCGGATACCGCGCATAACTGAACAGCGAACGATCCGAGACCGCCGCTCGCGCCCCAGATGAGCACGTTGTGACCGGGCCTCAGAATGTGCGGACGGTGGCCGAAGAACATGCGATAGGTCGTGGCGAGGGTCAGCGTATAGCAGGCCGACTCTTCCCAGGAGAGATGCTTGGGCCGCTCCATGAGCTGGCGATCCTGCACGCGGCAGAATTGCGCGAAGGATCCGTCCGGCGTCTCGTAGCCCCAGATGCGTTGCGAGGGCGAGAACATCGGATCGCCGCCGTTGCATTCCTCGTCGTCGCCGTCGTCCTGATTGCAATGCACGACGACCTCGTCGCCGACTTTCCAGCGCGTGACCTTGGAGCCCACGGCCCACACGATACCGGACGCATCCGAGCCTGCGATGTGATAGGGATTTTTGTGTCCGTCGATCGGGGAGATCGGCGTACCGAGGCCGGCCCACACGCCGTTGTAATTCACGCCAGCCGCCATCACGAGAATCAGAACGTCATGGCTGTCGAGCGACCATGTCGGCACCACTTCCATCTGCATCGACTGCTCGGGTGGTCCGTGGCGCTCTTTGCGGATCGTCCACGCATACATGTTCTTGGGAACATGCCCCATCGGCGGTATCTCGCCGATTTCGTAAAGGTCCTTGTAGACGTCCAGCTGCGGCTTGGTCTCGACGGCGGCCATGAACCTTCGCTCCTCATTTCCCTCGTGTAACGCGCTTGTTCCCGCGCGGTGGCGCAGTAGGCCAACGCTTTTGCTGCATTGCAACAGAAAAGTCGGTATCTGGCCGGAAAGGAGGCGTTCTACGCAATAATATTGCTTCTAGCCCGCCCCCCGGCGGAAGCGCGGCTTGCGGCTTTTCCCGCTGGCCTTGGCGGCGATCTCCTTCACCTTGATGGATTGCCGGATCGAAAGCGACGATCCCGGCGCGCCCTTCTCCGGATCGCCGAAGGCACGGCCATATTTTTCGATGCGCTCTTCCACCGAACCCAGGAATTCGCCTTCCCAGTCTGAAAGCTTCACGCCGGAGGTCTCGGCGATTTTCTTCGCGCGCCTGAGCGCCTTGAGCGCCACGCGGCTTGCATGTTTGCGCTCCGCTTCACGCAACTGCTTGGGCGTTTTGCGCTTGGGCGATTTTCCGAACGGCATCTTCAATGCGCGATGTGCGGGTTCTTTTCTCCGGCTTTCATGGCCAGCGGGATGTTGTCGATAGCGATGGGGCAGGTGAAGTGTCTGGATCGCGCGCAGTTGGGATTGTACGCGTCGTTGAAATCGATGGTCACAGTTTTTGGCGGGAACGCGCCGAAGCTGCCGACATCCACGTAGCGCCCGGCGCCATAAGCTTCACCGCCGGAGAGATTATCGGTGAAGAACGCGGACATGTCGGTGATCTGTTTGGGGTCGTTGCTGCCGGCGTAGAACGGCAAGGTGATCGTCTTGTTCTGCAAAAGGAAGGTCGCATCACCCACATGATAGAACTGCTTGTCCGTGCCGCGTGAGGTGCGGAAGACATGTGCCGGGCGTTTCGGATCGGGACTGAAGCTGGCCGTCACGCGATAGGCGGGATCATAGGGAAAATAGGAAACGCCCTTGAAATTCAGCGCGTCGGGATTGCGCTGGTTATAGACGAAGATGCGCCAGCCCATCACGCCCGCGCCAACCTGCGTCGGCTGGCCCTCGATATCGACATCCTTGTCGATCGGAATGCTCTTGGTGAGGGGCGCGGCGTCGATCGCCTTGCCGTCCTTGCTCACGGCGATCTTGCCTTGCGCGAGCGCCACCGTGAGCACGCCGCTTCCCTTGTTCTCCCAATGATAGGAGGCGGGATCGCCTTTGTGCCCCACGAGCACCGCGTGCTCGCCATCGTGCAAATAGGCCGATGACTGGATCTTCAGGATGGCATGCGGCATCTGCGCCCAGGCTTTGTTGGCATCGGCGATGCCGGCTTTCCATTCCTGTTCGGGGGTCTGCGCGGAGGCCGCAGGGCACAAACATACGGTCGCGACCGCGGCGAAAACGAAGCCCCTCATGCGCTCTCCGGAAGACAGCTTTTGCCGCGCCAGACTAGCGCACATTAACCGCTAAGCAAGCGGCGCGGGTCTCGATGCGAGCCGCATCATGCAGATCTTCACGAATACGAGCGAGACAAGCGTGACGCAGGCGCCGGCGATGATGTCGACGAGATAATGCCCGCCGAAGAACGGTATGCTGAACAGCATCACGAAGTTTATCCCGGCGGCGACATACCCGATAAGGCCCGTGCGCCGCAGGCACCAGGCATACAAAAGCGCCAGCACCGTGTGATAGGACGGGAAACTGATCACGCCCGTCATCTTCGAAAGTGCGAATGTCAGGTCCTGCCCGCTCTTCAGGTGCTTCATGTCGGGCAGGAATGCGCCGTGAGACGAAAGCCCGAAGTCCTGGAACGGTCCATAAGCGGGCACGGCGATGGCGATCGCATTCGTGACCACGGCCGTGACGAACACGAGCCAGAACATCTCCTGAAGCGCCTGCTCCCGCTCCATGAGGCCCAGCAACACGCACACGTAGAGCGCCTGAAAGTTCAGGCTGTCGTACAGCCAGCGCAGCGTGTCTGCCAGGAGCGGATGCGCGGTGACGAACTTGAAACCCGAAAGCCAGTTGAATCCGAGCGCGCGATCCGCCGCCAGGAGATCCTTGTCGGCAAGGGCACCCGAGGAACCGAACGCCAGATAGCAAAGCACCGTGAAGACCAGCGAAATGGCGAGCGACAACGCCAGATATTCCGCGATGAGCGCCGCGCGCCGCAGGTCGAAGGCGTGAAACACGGCAAAGGCCAGAGTCAAAACGGCGAGCAGTTCGAAGTCGCGCCATTCGATGACGACGTGCATGCCCATGCGGCCGGCCCAGATCGCATCGAGCACGGCGACGGCGCCAAGGCCCAGCCAGGCCGGCCACTGCAGGCGCGCAAATCGGATTCCGCTGAAGGCAGGAAGGGCAATGGAGGTCACGGGCTAACCCATTGAGGCTTGCCGATATTCTACGGTTCGGGGGTTAGGATTTGGTTAGGATGTTGCGTTGCAACACACATGACAGCTTAATGGGCGGATGAGCGAGCGCGACAAACCCTGGATCTTCCGCACCTATGCCGGCCATTCGAGCGCTGCGGCATCCAACGCGCTCTATCGCACCAACCTGGCCAAGGGGCAGACCGGCCTGTCGGTCGCTTTCGACCTGCCGACACAGACCGGCTATGACAGTGACGACGCGCTCGCGAAGGGCGAGGTCGGCAAGGTCGGCGTCCCGATCTCCCATCTCGGCGACATGCGCGCGCTGTTCGACGGCATTCCCCTCGGCAAGATGAACACGAGCATGACGATCAACGCGCCGGCGGCGTGGCTGCTCGCGCTCTATGTCGCCGTCGCCGACGAGCAGGGCGTGCCGCGGGCTTCGCTTACCGGCACGACGCAGAACGACATCATCAAGGAATATCTCGCCCGCGGAACCTACATCTTCCCGCCAAAGCCCGCACTGCGCCTGACCACCGACACGATCGCCTTCACCACCGCCGAATTGCCGAAATGGAATCCGATCAATCTCTGCTCCTACCATCTGCAGGAAGCGGGTGCGGATGCGGTGGAGGAAGCGGCCTTTGCACTGGCGGCTGCGATTGCGGTGCTGGACGCCTGCAAGGCGCGCGGCGCAATTCCCGACAGCGAATTCGCGAAGGCGGTCGGCCGCATCTCCTTCTTCGTGAACTCCGGCGTGAAGTTCATCACCGAGATCTGCAAGCTGCGCGCCATGGGCAAGGTCTGGGACGAGATCGCCAGGGATCGCTACGGCGTCACCGATCCCAAGTTGCGCCTTTTCCGATATGGCGTGCAGGTGAATTCGCTGGGTCTTACCGAGCAGCAGCCGGAGAACAATGTCTACCGCATTCTCTTCGGCATGCTGGGCGTGACGCTTTCGAAAAACGCCCGCGCCCGCGCGGTGCAGTTGCCGGCGTGGAACGAAGCGCTTGGGCTGCCGCGCCCGTGGGATCAGCAATGGTCGCTGCGCCTGCAGCAGATCGGCGCCTATGAAACCGACATGCTGGAATATGGCGACATCTTCGACGGCTCGAAGGTGATCGAGGAAAAGGTCTCGACGCTTACAGCGCAGATCAAGGAAGAGATCGCGCGCATCGCCGGTATGGGCGGCGCCGCGACGCAGGAATCGCTGGTCTACATGAAAGAACGGCTCGTTGCCTCCAACGCCGCGCGGATGGAAGCGATCGAGACGTCGGATGAAATCCGCGTCGGCGTGAACAGCTACACCGAAACCGAACCGTCGCCTCTCACCGCGGGCAACGGCAATTTCGTCGTCGTCGACGAAGGCGCCGAGCGCGAGCAGATCGAGCGGCTGAAAGCCTGGCGTTCGCAGCGCGATCAAAAAAGGGTCGATGCCGCGCTGGCCGATCTGGAGCGCGCGACGAAAGAGGACGCCAACATCATGCCTGCCTCCATCGCCTGTGCGAAAGCAGGCGTGACGACGGGCGAATGGGCGCGAACCTTGCGCCGCATCTTTGGCGAATACCGCGCACCCACCGGTGTCGCTGCGTCGGGGCCGGGCCGAAACGATCCGCGCATCGGCGAGTTGCGGGACGAAGTGGATGCGGTGTCGAAAAAGCTCGGCCGCCGGCTCACCTTCCTCGTTGCCAAGCCGGGCCTTGACGGCCACTCCAACGGCGCCGAACAGATCGCCATCCGCGCCCGCGATGCGGGCATGGACGTCATCTATGACGGCATCCGCTTCTCGCCGGACGAGATCGTTTCCGCGGTGAAGGAAAAGCGGCCGCACATGATCGGCCTTTCGGTTCTTTCCGGCAGCCACGTCCCGCTGGCGTGGGAGGTGATGGCGAAACTCAAGGACGCCGGCATCCGGGACGTGAAGGTCGTCGCCGGCGGCATCATTCCGCCCGAGGATGAGGCGGCGCTCAAAGCTGCTGGAATCTCAGCGGTTTTCAGCCCCAAGGACTACGACCTCAACGCCATCATGCATGAGATCGTCGCGCTGGCGGACGACTGAGTTCCCGCAGCGGAACCCACATGTTCGACGATCACACCGAATGCTCTTCCACTCCTAATTGTGGCGAGTTTGCCGCAATCCGTCCAAGATTCCGCCGGTAACCATTTATTTACTATGTCGATCGCCGAGGGGCGGAAGCCGCCGCCGGCGACATGCTGGGGGAAAAGATGGTCGCCTATCGCCGCATGGATGAAGCTCACGTTCCGCCCGGCCGCAAGGTCGCGCTCAGTCATGAATTTTTCCATGGGCTGACGCCCGAAGAATTCGACAACGAAGCGCAGACGCTCGCGAGCGCACAAGCGATGACGCCCGCGGTGCGCCGGCGCCTCGAAGCGCAGCTCACCGAACGATTGATGACGCCGCCCGATCCACCAAGCTGGGGACCGGACTGGATTCGCCATGGCGATCGCTATGCGCCCAAGCGCGGCGGCGAGAAGCCAGGATTGTTCGGGCGCATGTTCAATCGCGACGAAGACGAGGAGCCGGCGGAGGCTGAAACCGAACGCGCCCCGACCGATGAGGATTACATCATCGCCCGCAACATGGAGAAGAGCCGCCAGATTGCGCACTTCCGTGGACTCTACATCGCGGCGATCGCGATCACGCTTGCGATCGCCGCCCTCGCGATGTTCGTCGATTATCAGATCATCCGCGGCGATGTGTGGACGCGCGCGCTGTCCAACGAGTTCATGATCGTTCCGGCTTCGCTGCAATCCACCGTCATATTCAAAAGCATGCAGGTGATCTTCGCGGTGCTCATCGTGCACTTCATGCTCAAGATCACGGGCGTCTACGGGCGCAACGCCATGGTGGTTTCCGCTTTCCTGCTGGCACTGGTGATGATCGGCGGTCTTGGCTATCTCGTCGCCTACAACAACATGCTGGGCGGGACCTCGGCGACGCTGGAGCATCAGCAGTCGAGCGGCGGAAGCAACGCCATCGATCGGCTGTTCCAGACCGACGCGCCGGCGAATGCCGGAAATCCGGTGCAGAATGCCTCGCTCACGACGGGCCGCGAATACTCGCTCGGGCTTCCCAAAATCTCGCAGAATTCGCTCGCCGACGCCGATGGCTGGTTCTGGTTCGCCTTCGCCAGCGGCATCTTCTTCATCGTGACCATTGTCGCTGCGCTCTACATGCAGGGCGCGGAGAACAATGTGCGCAACGTCATGCTGGCGCGCGACTACAAGCATCGCCAACGGCAGTTCGCCCAGCTTCATCTGCTGCAACTGGCCGACCAGCGCGAAGCGGCGCGCGGCCAGGCGTGATCACCAATCTCATGCTGGGCGCCGTGACGGCCGTCGCCCTCACGGCAGGCGGGTATATGGCCGTCGACGCCGCGCGCACGGCCGACCACGCGTCGCGCGCGACGCCGATCTCCTATCTCAGCGACCGCGCCAACATCGCGCCGCGCCGGCTCGTCATCGCCATCGATCTGTCCGGCAGCAATCCCTTGATCGACAACCCGGACTTTGCGGCCAAGGTGGCCGATCGGGTCGGCGATGAAATCCGCGGCCTCGGCTTCGCGTCCGAAGTACATGTCCGCACATTCGGCAATTACGACGCGGCGTCGAACAATTTTC
Source organism: Rhizomicrobium sp. (assembly GCA_051959625.1). Lineage (GTDB taxonomy): Bacteria > Pseudomonadota > Alphaproteobacteria > Micropepsales > Micropepsaceae > Rhizomicrobium. The sequence goes on along the minus strand of JBQCFD010000178.1, from coordinate 2,443 downwards.
ATTACGACGTGCAGCTTTCGGTGCGCAACCGGCCGGATGACGTTGCCGCCGAGGTGGAGAAGTTGATTGCCGGCACGCCGCAGCTCGTCCGCGAAGGCAAATGGCACGCGCAGGGTCACACCAACATCCTCGCATTCCTGGATAATGTCTCCAACGCGATCGGATGTTCGGGACTTCCCACCACGATCATTCTCGCATCCGATGGGATCGAAGATTCCGAATATGCCCGCCTCGCGCAGGCCGGTTCGCATTTGCCGCTGCCGGAAGGAAAGCCGTTCCGGGGCTGCGGCGATCTGCAGATCCTGGGACTCGGCGAAGGCGACAGGAGCCCGAGCGAAACCGTGCGGCTTCGCGCGGAGTGGGCCAACTGGGCCCGCGCCGCCGGTTTCGCGCGGTTCCAGGGCCTGAACGACTGGTGATCAGAATCCGATCCGGTTGCGGATCGCTTCCGGCGTCACTCCGTTTTCGCGCAAGCTGCGCAAGGTGACGGAAGAGTCGCGCTTGGAGAATTTGCGGCCGTTCTCGGCGAGAACCAGCTTGTGATGTGCGTAGCGCGGCGCCGGCAGGCCCAGCAGCGCCTGCAGCACGCGCTGGATATGCGTGGCGGAGAACAGATCGTTACCGCGGGTCACAAGTGTCACGCCTTGAAAGGCGTCGTCCAGGACAACAGCGAGGTGATAGGACGCCGGCGTATCCTTGCGCGCCAGAACCACGTCGCCGAACAGGAGCGGATCGACGGCAACAACGCCATGCTCGCCACTGGGTCCGGCGCCACTTTCATCGAAGGCGAGCGGGCCGATTTCGACCGCTGCTTTGGCGCTGTCGAGCCTCAGCGCGTAAGGCTCGCCTGATGAGACGCGCTGCTTGCGCTCGGCATCGTCGAGATGGCGGCAGATGCCGGGATAGACGGGGCCTTCCGGTCCATGCGGTGCTTCGCTCGCCCGCGCGATCTCGGCAGCGATCTCCGCGCGGGTGCAGAAGCACGGATAAAGAAGGTTGCGCGCGGAGAGTTGTTCGAGCGCCGCGCGATAAGCGCCGAAGCGTCCTGACTGGCGCATCACCGGCTTTTCCCATTCGAGCCCCAGCCACGCCAGGTCCTCGAAGATCGCGGTCTCGAATTCCGGCCGGCATCGCGTGGCGTCGATGTCCTCGATCCGCAGCAGGAAGCGCTCGCCCGCGCGCCTTGCGGTCAATGCGGCAAAGGCATGGCCCAGATGCAGATAGCCTGTTGGACTCGGCGCAAAGCGCGTGACAATCATGCCTTGCGCATTATCACGAGCCGGGGCGTGCCGAAACCGCATCGCATTTCTTCCGCGGCAGATCAGGAAGCCGCGATCGCGGCGCTTCTGGCCGCGGATGGGCGATTCCACCCGGTGCTGGCGCGCACGGGCCATCCGCCGTTTCGGCCCCGCCGCCGCCACGGTTTCGAGGCGCTTGTCGATATCGTGGTCAGCCAGCAGCTTTCCATCGCCGCCGCCGACACGATCTTCGGCCGGGTGAAAGAGAAGGTGTCGCCCTTCACGCCGGAAAAACTGCTGGCGACCGACGCGACCGTGTTGCGCGCCTGCGGGCTTTCCGCGCCGAAGCAGAAGCACATGAAGAGCATCGCCACCGCGATCCTCGACGGTTCGCTCGATCTGAAACGCATCCGCGCCATGCATGACGACGATGCGCGCGCGCACTTGATCGCGGTGAAGGGGATCGGGCCCTGGACCGCGGACATCTATCTGATGTCGTCGCTCGGCCGCGCCGACATCTGGCCGGTCGCCGACGTGGGCCTGCAAGCCGCGATCACTCGCGCGCTGAAGCTGAAGAAGCGTCCGAACGAAAAGTACATGGAGCGCTTGTCGAAGAACTGGCGGCCCTGGCGCACCGTGGCGGCGCGGTTGTTCTGGATGCATGAAGATGGCATCCGCAAGGAAAAGCGCGAAGCCGAGGCGCGCGCAAAGTCGGAGCGCGCAGCCAAGGCGAAGAAGAAAAAGAAACAATGGACGAAGTGACGATCAGGCCTGGGCGTAACTCGGATGCCGAAGACATTGCCGCAGTGCATTCGGCGTCGTGGCGTCAGACGTATCGCGGGATCGTCCCGCAGTCCTATCTCGACGGCATGGCACCCGAGAAAACGGTCGCGCGCTGGCGCAACGCCATGACCGACGAAACCTCGGCCGGCGCTCGTCTGCTTGTTGCCGAAGAGAAGGGCAGGATCGTCGGATTTCAGGTCTACGGTCCCGCGCGCGAACCGGCCTTCGGTTATTCCGGCGAGCTCTACGCCGCTTATTTCCTGCCCGAGGCGATGGGCAAGGGCCTTGGCACCACGATGATACGGCAGGTGGTTGCGGACTTGTCGGCGCGGAATATGAACGACATGATCGTGTGGGTGATGGAAGCCAACGAACGCGGCCGGCGCTTCTATGAAAAGCTGCTCGGCGGCTCCATCGTCCCC
>JBQCFD010000177.1:0-8392 GCA_051959625.1 Rhizomicrobium sp. | reverse complement strand
CTTTAAACTGCCGTGCGGTTCCTGCCTTGAAAGCCCGCGCGGCCTAGTCTAAACGGGCGGCCTCCGTTGGGGGATCGTCTAACGGTAGGACCCCAGACTCTGACTCTGGTTGTCTAGGTTCGAATCCTAGTCCCCCAGCCACCAAGATTTTCCGATGAGCGCAGCGAATCGGAAAATCGCTTTCCTCCGCTTGACCGGAGGACCCATGCTTCATTTCTCCGGCCCGAACGATGGCGGCGCGTCTTGTGGCGATGCACCCCAATTCCGTGCGGGTGTCTTCGACAATGTCTCATCCAGCACGCCGCCGTCAGCCGCGAACGACGCCGGCAGCCAGGGCTTTGCGCTCGGTACGCCGTTCACCGCCATCGCCGTGATATAGGGCGCATCCATGCCCGCGCCTGTGGCGTTGATCGTGACCCGGCCGCCGGGACGGCCGATCACGGCTTGCTCGAACAGCGGACTTCCCAGCACCAGCTCGGCACGGCCGGGATAGAGCGGGTACATGCCCAGCGCCGCCCACACATACCAGGACGACATCTCGCCCAGATCGTCGTTGCCGGAGATTCCATCCGGCGCATTCGTCCAGATCTGCTTCATCGCGGCGCGGACGACCTCCTGCGTCTTCCAGGGGCTGCCCACGAAATCATAAAGCCAGGGCGAAGCGATGGAGGGTTCATTGTCGAGCTCGGCATGCGCGCCGCCGGCCTTCGTCACCGCAAGGCTTCCATCCGGGTTGTAGAAAAAGCGATCCATGCGCGCTTCCGCTTTGGCGTTGCCGCCGAGTTCGGCAAAAAGCCCCACCGGGTCGAACGGCACCATCCAGAGATATTGCGCGCCTGAACCTTCGACATAATCGTCGTCATCCTCGACATTGAAGTCGACTTTCTTCCAGCTTCCGTCGGCATTGCGCGGCTGGATGTAGCCGGTGGCCGGATTGAACAAATTGCGCCACCAGCCCGCGCGGTTCTGGAACAGCTTCGCATTGGCGTCGTCGCCCGCATCCGCGGCGAGTTGGGAAACGCCGAAATCGGCGACGGCGAGTTCGAGCGTGTCCGCTGCGCTGCCCCAGCCCGGCGAGCCCACCGGCATGTAATGCAGCTTCAGCCACTGATCGAGGCCGGGTCTCTCGCCCACGCACTGCACGCCGCAGCCGCGCGTGGAGAGATCGAGATCGTTCGGCACCGTCGCCGCCTTGAGCAGCGAGGCATAGGCGCCCTTCAGGTCGAAGTCGCGGCCCCCGAAGGCATAGATGTCCGCGATGGCGGGCGCAGAGGGGTCGCCGTTCATCACGCTGGTGGCGCCGGTCAGATGCGTCCAGCGATCCCAGACGCCGTTGTTCTGGCGAGCCTGATTGTAGAGCGATTGGGCGATATCCGAGCCGATTCTCGGGTCGAGCCATGTCACCAGCTGCAACTGGGAACGGTAGACGTCCCAGCCGGAGAAATTCGCGTACTGGACGTGGCCCGGACCGGCCTTGTGCACCTTCCTGTCGAAACCGACATACGAGCCATCCGCATCGCTGTATGTGTTTTCGCCCAGGAGCACGTGATAGAGCGCGGTGTAGAACACCGTGCGCTCATCTTTCGTGCCGCCCTTGACGGTGATCTCGCCGAGCTTCGCGTTCCAGGCCTTGCGCGCCGCATCGCGCACGGATTCCAGCGTCGTGCCTTTCGGGTCTTCCGCCGCGAGATTGGCACGTGCATTGGCAAGGCTCACATAGGAGATGCCGACACGCATATTGACCACGGGTGTTTTCGCAGCGTCGAAACCGATCCATGCGCCGCTGCCCTTGCGGCCGGGCGGATGGCCGCGGTCGCCATAGGTGGTGCCGCCATGCGCCGTCTTGGCGCCTTTCGTCACCGTCTCGTCATGCCAGGCGCCGCCGGCGGTGAAAGGCTGGTCGAATTCGGCCACGAAATAGAGCGTGTAGTAACTCTCGCGCCGGTCGGGCGAGAGATAGCCGCAGAAATTTCCGCTGGTGACGCTGCCGGTCACTTCGCGATTTCCGGGATCGACATTCACGGTCGCGTCGCTGCTACCGACCTCGGAATCGGATGTGCGAAAGAGGAGATTGGCCGGCTTGTCCTTCGCCCAGGCGAAGCGCGCGACGCCAGTGCGCAAGGTCGCACTCAGTTCGACCGTCACGCCGTTGTCGAGCGCGACCTGGTAGAAACCGGGCGACGCCGCTTCGCGTGCGTGCGTGAAATAGCTCGAATACATCGAGAAGCTGTCGTCGGCCGATGGCGACATCTCGACATCGCGCGTCACCGGCATGATCGGGATGTCGCCGCTCGCGCCGGTGCAGCCGGTGCCGGAAAGATGCGTCAGGCTGAAGCCCTTGATGCCGGTGACGCGCCATTCGTATCCGCCGGGCGCGGCTATGGGATAGGAGCGGCCGGGCAACGGCGTCTCTTCCGGGCTGAAGGCCACCATGCCGAAAGGCAAGGTCGCGCCGGGATAGGTATTGCCGCCGTTCGTCGTGCCGATGAAGGGATTGACCTCGCCGGCCAGATCGGGCGCCGCCTGTGCGGCTCCCCACAGCATGGTGGAAGCGGCAAACGCGAGCACAATGCGCATGATGAGCCTCTAGGCCGAAACCGGCGAATTTTGGGCGCGCGTAGGAGCGCCCGCACCGGCGAGAGCGAAAAAGAGAATGCAGACATAGGAAACGAAGGGCACGAAGAATGCGGGCGCCAATCCGATCCGGTCGGCCGCATAGCCGGTTATGACCGGCAGGATCGCCCCTCCCACGATCGCCATGCACAAAAGTCCGGACGTTGAGGCGGTCGGCGCATGGGCGCGCTCCAGTGTGAGCGTGAAGATCGTGGGGAACATGATGGAGTTGAAGAATCCAATGGCGATGGCGGCGATGCCGGCGGCTTCCCCCGCCGTCACCTTGCCCAGCAGCGCGGTGACAAGGCCGCTTTCCTGCGTGATGAACAGGCACAGCAACACGGCAACCGCCGCGGCAGCGGCAAGCACGCGGCTGGCTGGTACCCGGATGAGCACGGCACTGCCGAGCGCGCGGCCCACCATGGCGCCGCCCCAATAAAGACTGAGCAGCTTGCCGGCCTTCTCGAAACTCACATTCATGATCGAAGGCTGATGCAGGAAGTTGATCATGATGCTGCCGATGGAGACTTCCGCGCCGACATAAAGAAAGATCGCGAGCCCGCCGAACAGCGCCCACCGCGAAGCGAAAGCCGCGAAGGGCGACGCGTTCGCGTCCTCCGCTTCGCTCGGCACACGCAGCAGCCGGCGGAACCGCCAGATGAACAGCGCCAGCAGGACGATGATGCCGCCGATGAGAAGAAATTGCGTGTCGACATTGCGCAGCGTTGCCGCCCGGCTGGCCGCGGTGGCAGCTCCGCCGAACACTCCGCCACGCAGGATCAGATAGGCGCCGATATAGGGCGCGATCACCGTGCCCAGCGAATTGAACGTCTGGGAGAGCGTCAGGCGGAAATGCGAGCCTGCGGGCTTGCCCAACTGCGCGGCAAGCGGATTGGCCGCGACCTGAAGCTGCGTCACGCCGGCGGCGATCACGAACAGGGCGACCAGCACGAACCAGTAGGAACTCACCGCTGTGGCCAGGGGCATGAGCAGGCAGCCGACGATCATCGCGCCCAGCGAGATCAGGATCGTGCGGGCGTATCCCATCTTCTCCAGCACTAAGGCGGCGGGGATCGAGATCACGCCATAGGCGAGGAACCACGCGAACTGTGTCAGCATCGATTCCGCGTAGGAGAGGCTGAACACGGCCTTGACGCTGGGCACCAGCGGATCGATGGACGCGGTGGCGAAACCCCACATGAAGAAGAGCGTCGTGACGGTGGCGAATGCGGGCGCGGTGCCGCTCTTATTTGAGTCCGACAAAGACGTTTCCCTCGGTGGACAGATAGTTGGTCTTGTAGTCGAAGCGGCCGGTATCGGAGAACAGGAGCCAATAATATTTCATCTGCTCGCTCCACCAATAGCCCGGACAGAGATCACCCTGCTTCATGGGGCTCGCGGTGATGTCATCGATGATGGTGAAGCCGAAAGGCCCGCGGCTGGTCGCCTTCATCTTCTCGTAGTGGATTTGGGCGAGTTCGCGGTAACGGTCGTCCGGCTCCAGCAGGAACAGGTTGAGGCAGGAATCGACGAATTCGGGCCGCAATTCGTTGGTGATGCGATCCGGCGCCGCCTTTTCGTAGTCATAGCCTTCCGGCAGCACGCCATACCGCGCCTGCACACTTGCCCAGGAGGCGAGATAGGCCTTGCCGCGCCTCATATCGCCGCCCTGCCCCAACAGGCCGGCATAGAACGCCGCGAGCTCGCTCTGGTGGTGGTCCTGCACGGCGCCGGTCTCGAAATCGACCTGCGGAAACCAGAGATGGCCGCTCGCTTCCTGCGCCTGGTATTTGAGGATGGCGGCGGCATGGGTGTCGTACATGCGCTTGAAGTCGGCATCGCCGAAGAGCTGCCAGCCATCCCACAGATATTCGAAATAGGAATCCGAGGGCGGGCCGATGCTGGCGCGGCGGCTGGCCCACGCGCCCGTCTCGATGTTGATGGTATCCGCCACGAGATCGATCTTCGAGCGCCGGTTGAATAGTGCAACGACCGCGCGCTTGGCCATATCGAAATAGCGCCTGTCGCCAATCGCTCTGCCCAGCATGCCCCATTCAGCGATGTAGGTGCCGATCTCCGCCGGGAAACTCACCGGATCGCGCACCGCGCCCGTTTTCAGGTTGACGAAGCGATAGGGCATGCCGGTGGGCGATTTGGTGAAGGCGGGCGACAGACGATCCGCCATGTCCTTCGCCAGCACGAGCAACTTCTTCTCTTTGGTGCCGTGCCAGCCGGCGAGCAGGCCGCCGACGATGCGGATGCCCGTCTCGAAGACCTGCACCTCGCCATCGATATCGAAATCGAGATTGTCGGCGATCCAGCGGATGCCCTCTTCCGCCTCGGCATCGAGGCCCATCACGTAAAGCGTGTCCAACGCCTCGATAATGGAGAGCGCCAATGGCGGACCTTTCGGGAAAAAGAAGGCTTCCGCGCCGCCGCTCACCGGCTTGATCTGATCCTGCCCGAAGCAGCGCTCGACATAGTTCCGCCAGGCCCATGCCATCTGCGCGCGCACGTCATCGGCAAGCGTATGCCATTTGGTTCGTGGCGCGGCGGCGAGCGTCGTCGATGCGAGAAGCGGCGTCGCCGCCAGACTTTTCAGCAAATGGCGGCGGGGAACTCTCATGGAGTGCCCGGGTGATAGGTCCGCTCGGTATGGCCCACGAGATCGCGAGGATAAAAATAGACAGGCCGAAGCTCGCCGCGGGCATAGCGGATCGCTTCGTCGTCGAAATGCGGCGAACCAGGATCGCCGCTCTCGCCGCCGGCCGTCACGGCGATGGCGCGGATCTTCGGGCCGAATTCCACGATGGCGACGAAGCTGTTTCCGGATGTGCCGTAATAACGCTTCGTGTTCGGATAGCGCTTGGCGCCAAAGGAGGCGAGCGAGCCCCAGCGCGAGGAAACGAACGGCACCGGAAAACTGGGGGCGTTGTCATCGAAGGACGGCTCGATGGAATCATTCACGCGCTGGAAGCGGTTGATCCAGCCCCAAGGCGTGCGCCAGTTGCCAAAATCCTTCTGCAAGCGGTCGGACGCTTCGGCCAATGCCTTCAGCTTTTCGGCATCGTTCGCATGGTCGGCCATGTAGTCGTAAGGGTTGATGCCCTGCGCTTTCGCATCGGCGATCGTCTCGTCCCACAACGTATCGCCCCAGAAAACGGCGAGCGACGTCGCAAGCGAATGGTCGGACCATTTGAAATCCCAGCCACGCAGCAGCGCGATCTGGTCTCTGAGTTTTGTCTTCAATGGATCGCTGCCGAGCAGCGCATCCCAGGCCCGCACCAGTTTCGGGACCAGCCGCGCGAAGGCGGGCATGTAAGGATCGAAGGCCGCGGCCAGCAGCGACTCCGTCGTGAAGTTCTGCTGGCTGCCCAGCACGCGGATGGCATGAAGGCCGCGCGGCGTTTCGCCCACCGTGTCCATGTATTTGGGAAAGTCTGCGCGCTTCGGGCTATCCGCGCCGGCGGCTGAATAAGGCCAGTTGTTGGAATTGTAGAGCCAGCCGTTCTTCGGCGTCACCACATGCGGCAGATCGTCGAGCGGCGTGAGGCCGTGCCAATCGGTTGCCGGGTTGGAACCATCCACCGGCTTGGTGTAGTCGAAGCGATCGTCGCGCTTCGGCATGAATTGCGGCAACAGCAGCGCGGTCTCGCCCTTGTCGTCGGCAAAGATCGTGTTGTTGGAGGAATTCGCTTTCAGCTCCGCCACCTTCATGTAGGACGCATAGTCGCTCGCCTTGGTGCGCAGCCAGGATTGCTCCAGCGCGGCGATTGGCTTGTTCATCAGCGCCATCGCGATCCACTTGCCGCCCTCTTCCCGCGTGATCGGTCCGTGGCTGGTGTAGTAGGTGGTGAAGCTCTTTTCGCCCATGCTGCCGCCCGATTTGCGATAGCGTAGCGTGACGGTCTTCTCCCCCATCGGCCGCAACTCGCTGCCGTAGCGATAGAAGATCTTGCCGTTCTGCCGGACGATGGGTTCCGCGAACTCATCGACATTGTCCGCAGCGGTGGATGTGTGCATCCACCCGATATGCGGGTTGAACCCCTGATAGATGAAGAATTGGCCCCACGTCACGGCGCCGTAGGCATCCAGTCCTTCGCCGCTCGACATCTGCAATTCGGAACGGAAATAGAAGCTGGTGTGCGGGTTGATGAGCAGCAGCGCGTGGCCATCTTTCGTGTCGGCAGCGGTGATGGCGATTCCGTTGGAACCCTGCGGCTCATGAAAGACGAGGCCCTTCTCGTCGTCGGTCATGCCGAGCTTGCGGTTGCCGTAGAAATCTTCGAGCTGGGTGAGCACCACCCGTTCGATATCGCCGCCGATGCTGCCCTCGCTGAAGGAGAGTGCCATCCACGGCTCGAAATGGGTGATGAGTTTCGGCTTCGTTTGCGGATGTGTGGCAAGATAATAGTTCAGCCCGTCCGCCCAGGCGTTCATCAGCGTTTTCAACCAGCCGGGGCTTTTCGCATAATCAGCTTTAAGTTCCTGCGGATCGATCCACAGGCGCTGGCGCAGGTCCTGCCAGATCGCGTCCTCGCCCTTCACTTCCGCCATGCGGCCGAGCGCGGTGACGTAGTTCATCTCGACACGGTTGAAGTCGTCCTCGGCTTGCGCATAGGCCATCCCGAACACGGCGTCGGCGTCGGTCTTGCCGTGAACATGCGCGATGCCCCAATCGTCGCGAACGATCTGGGTGGCCGCGGCTTCCGCCCGCCAGCGCGATGAATCCGAGGCCGATGCCGGAAGAGAAAGAACGGTTGCGGCAAGAACACCCGCAACGATGCATGAAACCCGCAACACATCCCCCAATCTGTTTGGTGGAAGTTTGTAGCAGCGGCGCCCGCGTGTCGACCCGGCGCAAAGGAAAACCGGCGCCCGCTTTCGCGGACGCCGGCTTTCTCGATCCGGAACAGATCAGTTCTTCGCGGGCGCCAGGCCGCGATCCTTGAGCATCGGGCCCGTGTCGGGATCCTTGCCGTAGAAGGCGCGGAACATCGTTCCGTAGTCCTCCGTGCGCCCCTTGGAGAGGATCATGTCGCGGAAACGCTGGCCGTTCTCCCGCGTCAGTCCGCCGTGTTTGTCGAACCAGTCATAGGCATCGTCGTCCAGCATCACCGTCCACTGATAGGCGTAGTAGCCGGCGGCATAACCGTTCGCCGAGATGTGGAGGAAGTAGCTCGAGCGATAGCGCGTCGGCACATTGGGGAAGTTGGTATGCGTGTCGGCGAGCGCCTTGGTCTCGAACGCGTCAACGTCCTGCTTCGGCGCGTCGGCTCCAAGCATGTGCCACTGCATGTCGAGTTCGGACGCGGCGAGCAGCTCGCCCAGCTCGTAACCCTGATTCCAGGTCTGCGATTTCTTGATCTTGTCGACAAGCGCCTGAGGGATCGGCTGGTGGGTCTTGTAGTTCACAGCATAGTGCTTGAGCACGTCGGGATAGAGCGCCCAGTGCTCGTTGAACTGCGAGGGGAATTCCACCCAGTCGCGCGCGGTGTTGGCGCCCGACAGCGTCTCGTATTTCTGGCTGGCGAACAGACCGTGCAGCGCATGGCCGAATTCATGGAACATCGTGGTGACGTCATCAAAGGTGATGAGCTGCGGCTGGCCCGGCGCCGCCTTGGTGAAGTTCGCCACATTGTAGACGACGGGCTTGGTGCCCAGCAGCGTCGACTGGTTGACGAAATTGCTCATCCACGCGCCGCCCGCCTTGTTGTCGCGCTTGAAGTAGTCGCAATAGAAGATGCCGAGCACCGAGCCGTCCTTGTCATAGACGGTG
>JBQCFD010000176.1:0-2834 GCA_051959625.1 Rhizomicrobium sp. | reverse complement strand
TGGGCTTGTCGGCCGCGAATTCCGCATGGCGCGCGACGAAGTGATCGATTGGGTCGAACTGGGCGAATATATCGATCAGCCCTTCAGCAGCTATTCGCTCGGCATGCAGGCCAGAACGCAATTCGCGGTAACGACCGCCGTGAAGCCGGATGCCTTGTTGATCGATGAGGTTCTTGGCGCCGGCGACGGCTACTTCACGACCAAATCCGCCGCGCGCATGAAGCAGCTTATTGGGACAGGCTGTTCTCTTATTCTTGTCTCGCATTCCGCCAAGACAGTGCTTCAATTCTGCGAACGGGCCGTCTGGCTTCGCGACGGGCGCGTTCATCGGGACGGTCCGGCCGACGATGTCGTGCCGGAATATGAGCAGGAACAGGAGATGATGGCCGGCGCAGGCGCCGGCGCCCGGGCACAGGCTGTGACAACGTTCGATGCCTTCACGCTACCGACGAGCCTGCAAACAGGGTTCGTCGAGGAATCGATCGCCAAAGCCGAGCCCGTCGCCGATCACTCGGGAGGCTATGAAGACACGTTTTCATCGCAAGGCCGTCGCGCGCACCGCCGCTCGGGCAAGCCCGGAGTGCGAATCTCCGATATCCGTTTCGGCACAAAAGGCGAGCGGCCCGGTGGGGTTCATGTGGGCGACACGATTTTCGCCGAGATCGATCTCCATACGTCGGCCAACGCAGCTCTCGATTTACGAATATCGCTTCTAGTCTATTCGGTATCCGGCGAGCGTATCGCGAAAACGACGGGCGAATACATACAATGTAAAGCCAACGGAGCTGGCCGGATTTCAATTCGAACCGAGCTAACACCTCTTATTCTCGGAACGGCGCATTATGTGCTATCTACACTTGTTGAGGATGCGCGCGAGCCACTATTCAGCGAAAGCGCACGATACGATCTCTGGTCGCGATGTGCAGCGCTGAATTTTGAGTCATGCAATGAATCGGATCCGCCCAAAATCCATGTTCAGTCGAACTGGATATTTGGAGATGAGAAGGAGATTGTGGCCGGGCGCCTTTCCGCAAACATATAGGAGCGGGTCATGGTGCATGAATGTGTTTCTTGCGGTTCGACCGAAGCGACTGAAATTCAGACGTATAAGCGCAAATGGTATTTCTGTCATACATGCGGCGACGCTTCGCCGATTCAGAAATCAGGTTATTCTCTTCGATTTTTGCCTGAGCCGTTGTTTAGCAAGTCCAGCGAAAACGAAGAGGCAATGTATGATTACTTCGTCGATCCGGTGCACATCGCCTATTGCATCGAAACAGCGAAGGAATTCACGGCGCTGCACCTGCGGCCCAACAATATTTCGCTTGCCGGAAAGTCCGTCCTCGATATCAGCGGCGGCAACGGGCATTTCATCGTCGAAATCGCCAGAAAAGAAGGGGCGCGGCCGGCGCTGACCGAGATCAACGAACCGGCGATGGCATATGCCCGCAACACCCACGGGATTCCGGTCTATAAGTTCAATTTCCAGCAACATCGCCTCAAAGACGTCGTTGCCGACAAATTCGATGTCATAATGGCGCGCGCTGCGATCATGTTTTGCGCCGATCTCGACCAGTTCGCGGCCGACGCCAACGACAGGCTCAACCACGGCGGCTTGATGTTCATCAATCACAGCGTCATCCCGACGTTGGGCGTTGCGATCCGGGTCCAACTGGATGAGTTCAGCTACGTTGTCCTGCGTCAGCCGGAGAATGTCGTCAAAATCTTCGAGAAGAATGGCTTTGAAGTCGTAAAGAACGCGCCCGATCCCGATTTCTTCATGTATGTCTACGATCATGACCTGAACGGCTGGTGGCAGTTCGCGCAGAACCTCTACACCATTCCCGCTGTGCGAACGTTGCTGGCGGCGGAACGCGCCGGAAAGCCGAGCTATACGTTTCGGGCTCGCGATCGGCGCCGTGCAACGATGATATTCCGGAAGCCTTGATCGCGCAGGTTACGCGGCACTTATCTCGTAGGCGTCCACCAGCTTCCGGCTTTCCTGTTCCCAGGAAAGCTCGCGCGCAGCGGCGAGCGACCGTTTCTTCATCGCGTCGATGATGTCCGGCGTCAGGCTGTTGATGGCGTCGGCGATGCTCTTCTCGTCGAACGTCTCTATCAAAAGGCCATTGTGGTATTCGTTCACGACCTTGGAGAGTTCGGGCGTGTTCATTACCACCAAGGCCAGGCCCGCCATGATGTATTCGAAGAACTTGTTGGGAGCGGTGAATTGACGCTGTTTTGAATAGTTCTCGAATGCGAAATAGCCGACATCCGCCTCATTCGCCTTCCTCACCAACTCGGCGAACGGCGCAGGTGGATCGAGGATGACACGGTCTTGCAGCCCCAGCTTGGCTATCAGCGCGCGCAATTCGTCTTCATAGCCGCGATCCGCCGGCCCACGAATGACGAAGCGGAATTCCGGCCGCCACAGCGCGACGCTGCGGATGCCCACATCGATGTTGCGTGTCGGGCTGACGATCCCATGGTAAAGGACGTTGACGATCTCGCCGCACGGGCGGAACGGCAGCTCTTCGTAGAAGGGCGTAGACCGGATGACAGTCGGCGTCTTCGGCAACTCGTAGTCGTGCGCCAGCAGATCGGCGATACCATCGCACACGGTGCTGGCGGCGTCGGCTTTGCGGAAATACTCGCGCTGCATGGCGTCGCAAAGGGGTCGGCTGACGAAGAGCCATTCATAACGTTGCCGCGGATCGGGATGATTGTTGTAGTTGTACTGCTCGCGCGCATATTCGTGACAATCGAGCGCAAGGCGCGCGCCCCATTTCTTCGCAAGCGAAGCGGCCAAGGGGTAGGTGAAGTAGTCGTGCCCG
>JBQCFD010000175.1:0-2438 GCA_051959625.1 Rhizomicrobium sp. | reverse complement strand
CGCTCGTTTTCTTGCGGTTGAAATCGCCTTCAAGGCCGTGACCGATCGCTTCGTGCAGCAGGATGCCGGGCCAGCCCGGTCCGAGCACGACTTTCATTTCGCCGGCAGGGGCCGGAATAGAGGAGAGGTTCACCACCGCCTGCCGCAGCGCTTCATCCACCGCCGCCTGCCAATATTCGGGGCGCAGATAGAACTCGTAGCCTTCTCGTCCGCCGCCCCCATAGCTGCCCGACTCCTGGCGGCCGTCCTTCTCCACGACGACCGACACATTGAGCCGCACCAGCGGACGGATGTCGCGATAGATTTCGCCGCCCGGCCGCACGATCTCGACGATCTGCCATGACGCGGCGAGGCTTGCGGATACCTGCTTCACGCGGTCGTCCTTGCGGCGCGCGTAGTCGTTCATGTCGGCCAGCAGCTTCACTTTCGTCTCGAAACCGGCCGTGTTGAGGGGATCGATGTCGGTATAGAGCCTGGCGTTGGTCCGCGTCGGGGGCAGGGCGATGGTTCCGCCATGCCCGCTCGCGACAGCCTTCACCGTCTGGCCTGCGCGTTTGATCGCATCCTCGGACAGTTCGGAGGCGTGGGCGTATCCCGTCATCTCGCCCGCGACCGAACGCAGGCCGAAGCCCTGCGTCGTATCGAATGTCGCCGCTTTCAACCGTCCGTCATCGAAGGCGAAGGTCTCGCTCTGCTTATATTCGAGGAAGAGCTCGCCATCGTCGGAGCCCCTGAGCGATTCGTCGACGATGCCCTGGACGCGTCCGCGGTCCATTCCGGTACGGGTGAAAAACAGTTCGTCGGGTGAGGCCATCGGGGTGCGACTCCAGGGACAGAAATGCGATCTACAAGGAATATGGCTATTGCAGCCGCGAACGTCACCTGCGGCGCAACCCCGTGCCATAAGGTCGCAATGACTTTAAGGGCTTAGGCCCTCTAAATCCTTGGCCTTATTCCGCGCCGCGCGGGGCACGTGCGGGGCATAGGGAACTTATGCGAGGTCGCCTGATGTTTCTGAAAAAGATAGGCGCCGGGTTGTCGGGGGCATCTGCGCTGGCTGGCGCGCTCCTCTGGTCCACGGCTGCTTCGGCTCTTCCTGTCGACTGGCAGTTGGGCTTTCAGCCCGCTGTCTCGCCGGTGATGGAGCGCATCGAGGATTTCCATAAGGAACTGCTCGTCATCATCATCCTGGTATCGCTGTTCGTGCTGGCGCTGCTGCTGTGGATCGTCGTGCGCTACAACCAGCGGCGCAATCCGGTGCCGAGCAAGACCGCGCACAACACGTTGCTGGAAGTGGCGTGGACGATCATCCCGGTCATCATCCTCGTCATCATCGCGATTCCGTCCTTCCGCCTTCTCTATTTCGAAGCGGACATTCCGCATCCGGACGTGACCATCAAGGCGATCGGCAAGCAATGGTTCTGGACCTACGAGTATCCGGCCAGCAACTTCACCTTCGACAGCCTGGGCCTTTCCGATGCCGACGCCGCGAAGAAGGGCGAGCCGCGCCTGCTCGGCGTGGACAATGCGCTTTACGTTCCGGTGAACAAGGTCGTTGAAGTGGAGACAACAGGCGCCGACGTGATCCATAGCTGGGCGATGCCTCAGGTGGGCGTGAAGATGGACGCCGTCCCCGGTCGCATCAATCACACCTGGTTTAAGGCGACCAAGATCGGCACGTACTATGGGGAGTGCTCCGAGCTTTGCGGCGCGCGCCACGCCTTCATGCCGATCGAGTTGCACGTGGTTTCCGATGCCGACTACGCCGCGTGGCTTGCCGGCGCGAAGAAGAAATTCGCCGCGATCGATCCCGATACCCGCGTCGCCGCGAAATAAGGACAACAGACATGGCTGACATCGCACACGCCCACGAAGACCATCCGCACGGCTGGCGCCGCTACGTCTACTCGACGAACCACAAGGACATCGGCACGATGTACCTCGTGTTCGCGGTGTGCGCCGGCCTCGTCGGCGCCACGCTCTCCATGTTCATGCGGGCGGAGCTGATGTTCCCCGGCCTGCAGGTGTTCAAGGAGCCGCACACCTTCAACGTGTTCGTCACCGGCCACGGCCTCATCATGATCTTCTTCATGATCATGCCCGCGATGATCGGCGGCTTCGGCAATTGGCTCGTGCCATTGATGATCGGCGCGCCGGACATGGCGTTCCCGCGGATGAACAACATCTCGTTCTGGCTGCTGCCGTTCTCGTTCGCCTTCCTCATCGCTTCCATGTTCGTGGAAGGCGATACCGGCGGCATCGGCGTGGGCGGCGGCTGGACGCTTTACGCGCCGCTCTCGACTTACGGATCGCCGGGCCCGGCGATGGACTTCGCGATCTTCTCGATCCACATCGCGGGTGCGTCTTCAATTCTGGGCGCGATCAACTTCCTCACCACCATCTTCAACATGCGCGCGCCGGGCATGACGCTGCACAAG
>JBQCFD010000174.1:0-14138 GCA_051959625.1 Rhizomicrobium sp. | reverse complement strand
TGATCCTCGATCACTCGCGCCACCCGCGTCATTTCGGGCCGCTGGAGGGCGCCACCAACACCGCCGAGGGCTACAACCCGCTCTGCGGCGACCGGGTGACGATCAATCTCATCGTGGACAACAACGACCGCATCGCGGACATCAAGTTCGAAGGCAAGGGCTGCGCGATCAGCCAGGCCTCGGCCTCGCTGATGACGGACATGCTGGTCGGCCGCACGGTGAAGGAAGCGGAGACGCTCATGGGCGGCTTCCTGCATCTGGTGAAGGGCGAGGACAGCGAACTCACCGGCGAGGACCGCGAGCGGCTGGAGGTGATGGCCGGCGTGAGCGCCTTTCCGATGCGCGTGAAATGCGCGACGCTGGCATGGCATACTTTCAAGTCGGCATTGGAGGGCGGCCAAGATTCGAAATTGGCCGCCAAGACGGAATGAACGCGGAAGCCCAGAAAATCGAAACGTCCGCGCTTTCGGCCGAAGAGTTGGAGGAATTCACCGCCAAGCTCGTCGCGGCGCTGAAAACGGTCTACGACCCGGAGATCCCGGTGGACATCTACGAACTTGGGCTTATCTACAAGGTCGATGTCGCGGACAACAAGGATGTGACGGTGGACATGACGCTCACGGCACCCGCATGCCCCGTGGCGGGCGAGATGCCCGGCATGGTGAAGGCCGCGTTGGAAACGGTGGAAGGCATCGGCAACGTCACCGTCAACATGACCTTCGATCCGCCCTGGACGCCGGAATGCATGAGCGAAGCGGCCAAACTCGAACTGAACATGTTCTGACCATGGAAACGCAGACGACGACACGACCCAAGCGCGAGCGGCCCAAGGCGATCCGCCTTTCGGACGCCGCCGCGGCGCGCATCCGCGAGATCATGGCGAACGCCGACGGCAAGTATCTGGGCGTTCGCGTGGGCGTTGAGAACGGCGGCTGCGCGGGCATGAGCTACACGATGGATTACGCCGAAACCGCGCAGCCTTTCGAGGAAGTGGTCGAGGACAAGGGCGTGAAGGTGTTCATCGATCCCAAGGCGATCATGTTCCTCATCGGCACCGAGATGGATTTCGTGACCGAGAAATTCGGCGCGCGCTTCGTGTTCAACAATCCGAACCAGACGGCCGCCTGCGGCTGCGGCGAAAGCGTCGCGATCACGCCCGCGAAGGTGGATTGAGGGTGGCGGGCGATCCGCACCGCTTCTCCGATCTGTTTGCCGAATTTGGGCCCATCCGGCTCAGGCGGTTTTTTGGCGGGGAGGGGATTGTCGCTGATGAGGTGATGATCGGGATGGTGTTCGACGACATCATCTACTTCAAGACCGACGAAGAGACGCGGGCGCCCTTCGTTGCGGAGAAAACAAAGCCGTTCTCCTTCCTCAAGCGCAGCACGGGCGAGACGATCGTCACCACCTGGTTCGCGCTGCCCGACCGGCTCTATGACGATCCGGAAGAGCTGGCGCTCTGGGCCCGCGCCGCGTTCGCCGTGGCGCGCAGGGCGGAGGCGGGCAAGCGGAAGGCGAAGCCGCGCGCGGTGAAGAAGCCAGCCGCGAAGAAGAAGGTCGTGACGAAAATCGCCGGCAAGAAAGCCGTGAGGAGAAAGCCAGCGACGAAGAAGGCTCGCTCCGCGAAGAAGTAGCCCCCGCATTCCCATAACCGTCATGGCCGTGGCGCCTCCATTTTCCAGAGGCGGTGCCAAAGTTCTGCTGGGCTTCTGGCAAATGGATGGCCGGGACAAGCCCGGCCATGACGGCGTTTGGGCGCTTACAAACTCCCGCTCTCCAGCGTGCCGCCGTGCGAGGTGATGCGGTATTGCGCCATGGCGACGGCTTCCCAGACGCCGTGCTTGGCGCGGCCCACGGTTACGACCGAGCGGATGCCGGAGGCGAACTCTCCCGGCCGCGCCGCGCGCACGGAGACGGACGGCGCGGCGTTGATGTCGATCCATTCGGGCGCCCCGTTCGCATCCGTGAATTTGACGGGATTGGGCGCGCGCGGCGGCGCGACCATCGCCGTGAAGCGCTTGTCCAGCGGCGTGCCGGGCGAGAGTTTGGCGTTGATGCGAATGAGATAATTCTGCGTCTCCTGCGGCAGAAGCCCGGCGTCGCGCATGCGGGCTTCGAGATTGCCGGGGCCGTCATTGTAGGCGGCGAACATCGCGGGATAGCCGTATCTGCCTTTCAGCCAATGCAGATAGGCGGCGGCGGCGAAGATGTTGTCATGCGGATCGAAAGGGTCGCTGCCGAGGCCGAGCTGGCGGCGCATCTGCGCATAGGTCTGCGGCATGAGTTGCATCAGCCCCATCGCGCCCGCACCGGAAACGATAGGCTGTGTGTCGGAGAGCATGGTGTAACCACCGCTTTCAAGCTGCATCACGGCGTAGAGCCATGCTTTGGGCACGGCGAAGCGGCGCGCGGCGGCCGTGACGAAGGGATCCCAGCGCTTCATGCGCCGGCTCGCGCCCATGCGCTGCTCCTGCGCATAAACGGATGGCTTGGGCCGCGGCGTGATCGCGGGCGGCACAACCGCAGCGGCGGGCAGCGGCCGCTCGAGCGGCGCCAAGATGTTTGGAGCAAACGCGCGGTGATCTGCGTTGCTGATCGTGGATGGGAACAGCGCGGCAACCGCCGCGAAAAGAGTTCCCGCCATGGCGCCCGCGGAAGAGCGCAACAGTTTCACATTGGACATGCGCGGCCGATTCCTTCGCGTTTGGCCAACGCAGGAACCGGCCGCGGGTTCTCTATGTCCTCAATTTACCACAGGCGTCAGTGACAAGCCGGTATTCATGACAGGTTGGTTGGAGGTTGACGGTCACCACAGATGCACGCGCTGGTCGGGCGCGAGATAATATTTGTCGCCCGGCTTCACGTCGAAGGCGCTGTACCATGCGTCGATGTTGCGCGTCGGTCCCACCACGCGCCAGTGCGGCGGGCTGTGCGGGTTGGACAATATCTGCTGGCGCATCGCGCCGTCGCGATATTTGCCGCGCCAAATCTGCGCGAAACCCAGGAAGAAGCGCTGGTCGCCGGTGTAGCCGTCGAGAACCGGCGCGGGTTTGCCGTTCAGCGAATAGTGATAGGCCTGCAGCGAAATCGACAGGCCGGAAAGGTCGCCGATATTCTCGCCCATGGTGAGCTTGCCCTGCACATGCAGACCGGGCAGGCCTTCATAGGAATCGTATTGCGCGCCCAGCGCCGACACGCGCTTTTCGAAGGCCGCGCGGTCCGCATCCGTCCACCAGCTCTCAAGCACGCCGGTGCCGGTGTACTTGCTGCCCTGATCGTCGAAGCCGTGGCCGATCTCGTGGCCCATCACCGCGCCGATGCCGCCATAGTTCACTGCATCGTCCGCATTGGGATCGAAGAAGGGCGGCTGCAGGATCGCGGCGGGGAAGAAGATCGAGTTCAGCGTCGGCGTGTAATAGGCGTTGATGGTTGGCGGCGTCATGCCCCATTCGTTGCGGTCCACCGGCTGGTCGATGCGGTCGAGCCGGTAGTGCCACTCGAAATCGTTGCTGCGCTCGACGTCGCCGACGAGGTCGTCGCGCTTGATGACGAGGCCGGAGAAATCGCGCCACTTGTCGGGATAGCCCACATGCGGCGTGAACTCGTGCAGCTTCTCCAGCGCCTTCTGCTTGGTGGCGTCGGTCATCCAGTCGATCTTGCGGATGTCCGCGTCATAGGCCTTGAGCAGATTGGCCACGAGCGCTTCCACCTTGGCTTTCGATTCCGGGGGAAAGTATTTGGCGACATACAGCTTGCCCAGCGGATGGCCGAGCCTCTGGTCGATGAGATGCACGGCGCGCGTGTCGCGCGGCAGCTGCTCGGTCTCGCCGCCCAGGACCTTGCCGTAGAAATCGAAATCCGCCCCGTCGAACGCCTTGGGCAGATAGGCGGACATGTTGTGGAGGTAGTGCACGGTCAGATAATCGCGCCACACCGGAACCGGCGTCGCGGCGAAAAGCTTGGCGAGGGCGGGGAAGGCGGTGTTCTCGCGCACGATGATCGCGCGGTCGCCCTTGGGGCCTTTCTCCGAAAGACCCTCGGCGGCGAAGAACGTCGTCCACGGAAAGCCCGGAGCATAGGCCGCGAGTTGTGCTTCCGTCATCGGGTTGTAGGTCTTGTCGGCGTTGCGGCGCTCCACCGCTGTCCACTGGTCCTTCGCCATGGCGGTTTCGAGCGCGAACACCGCGTCGGCGCGTTTGGCGGCGTCCTTCTCGCCCGCCAGCGTCAGCATGGTGGTGAGATATTTGCGATAGGCGTCGCGCGTGGTGGCCAGCGCGGGATCGTCTTTGAGGTAGTAGTCGCGGTTGGGCATGCCCAGGCCCGCCTGCGTGACGTACATCGCGTAATCGGCGGGGTTCTTCGCGTTGGCGTTCACGAAGGCGCCGAAGATGCCGTCGGCGGGAATAGACGGATCGCCCATCGCCTGCGCCACCCCGTCCAGCGACGTGATCGCGGCGATGTGGGCGAGATCGGTTTTTGCCGGCGCCAGTCCGCGCTTTTCGATCTGGGCCGTGTCGGTGAAGGCATCGAACAGGTCGACGATCTTCTTTTCCTCGCTGGAAAGCTGCGCGGCGGGCTTGCGCTCCAGTTCGGCCACGATGGCTTTCATGCGCTTTTCGCTGAGGATCGCCAGATCCTGGAAGGAGCCGGTGGAGGTGCGGTCGGCGGGAATGACCGCGTTCTTGAACCAGGTGCCGTTGGCGTAGTCGAAGAAGTCGTCGCCGGGCTTCACCGACTTGTCCATGCCGGAAAGATCGACGCCCCAGGCGCCGAAAGTTGGTTTGCCCGCCGGCTGCGCGTCGGCCGTTGCGATGAGACTCGTCAGCGCCAGGGCACTGACCGCGAACGCGATATGTTTCATTCCTTTTCTCCTTGTTGTAGCGCCGGTCCGGCCCCGCGTTCGCTCCATCGCGGGCCGGACCGGAATGCGTCACCAGGCCGATTTCACCAAACCGGCACGCGCTTGTCCGGCGGCAGGTAGAACTTGTCTCCCGCCTTGATCTGCGGGAATGCGGCATACCAGCCATTGTCGTTGCGCACCACGCCGTTCACCCGATATTCGGCCGGGCTGTGCGGATTGCTCAGCAGTTGCGCGCGCGTGGTGCCGGCGCTTCTGATCTCGCGCCAGCTCTGCGCGTAAGCGACGTAGAAGCGCTGGTCGCCGGTCATGCCGTTCAGCACCGGCGCGGGCTTTCCGCCGAGCGCGATGTGGTAGGCCTTGTAGGCGATGACGAGGCCCGCGATGTCCGCGATGTTCTCGCCGTTTGTGAGCTTGCCCTTGATGTGGATGCCCGGCAGGGGCTCGTACTGGTCGTACTGCTTGGCGATGGCGTCGGTCTTCTCCTGGAAGTTCTTCTTGTCCTGCGGTGTCCACCAGTCGCGCAGCGTTCCGTCCCAGTCGTATTTCGCGCCCTGGTCGTCGAAGCCATGGCTGATCTCGTGGCCGATGGTGGCGCCGATGCCGCCATAGTTCGCCGCTTCGTCCGCATTCGGGTCGAAATAGGGCGGCTGCAGGATGCCCGCCGGGAACACGATCTCGTTGGTGGTCGGATTGTAATAGGCGTTGTTGGTCGGCGGCGTCATGCCCCATTCGGTGCGGTCCACAGGCTGGTCGATGCGTTTCAGCTCGCGGTTCCATTCGAAACCGATCGCGTTCTTCGCATCCAGCAGGACATGGCCCGGCTCGATCGTGAGCGCGGAATAGTCGCGCCACTTGTCGGGATAGCCGATCTTCAGCAAGTAGTGATGCAGCTTGTTGAGCGCCTTCTCGCGGGTGGCGGGCGTCATCCACGACAGCGTCTTGATGTCGGCTTCATAGGCCTTCATCAGATTGTCGACGAGCAGCTTCGCCTTCGCCTTGGCCGCGGGCGGGAAATATTTGGCGACATACATCTTGCCCAGCGCCTCGCCCATGCTGTTGTCGAGCAGGTGAATGCCGCGCGTCTGCCGGTCGAGCTGCGCTTTCTGGCCGCGAATGACCCCGCCATACATCGCGAAGTTCGCATCGTCGATCGTCTTGGGCAGATAGGCCGCGAAGCCGTGGAGATAATGCACGGTGAGATAGTCGCGCCACACGGAGACGGGCGTGGCGGCGAAGATGGCGGCAAGCTTCGGGAACGCCGATTTCTCCGCGACGATGAAGGTGCGTGCTCCCTTGGGGGCGTTCGCTGAAATGCCGGCAGAAGAGAGATACGCGGTCCACGGGAATTGCGGCGCGAATTTCTGCAGCTCCGCGAGCGTCATCGGGTTGTAGGTCTTGTCGGGATCGCGGCGATCCTCGGCCGCCCAATGCGCGACGGCCATGTCATTCTCGAGCTTGAATACGGCGGCCGCGCGGGCGCCGGCGTCCTTCACGCCTGCGAAGCCCAGCATCTGCGCGATGAATTTCTTGTACGCCTCGCGCGTGGCGACGATTTCCTTGTCGTTGCGCAGATAGTAGTCCCGATCCGGAAGACCAAGACCCGATTGGGTGAGATCGACCGCATAGGCCGTCGGGTGCTTGTCGTCGGGCGCGATGTACATGGTGAAAGGCCCGTCGAGCGACAATGCGGGATCGCCCATCGCCCGCGCGACGTCTTCCGGCGTCTTCAGTGCGGAGATGCGCGAAAGATCGGCCTGCGCAGGCGCCAGCCCCGCGGCATCGATGGTCTTCTGGTCCACGAAGGCATTGTAGAAATCGCGCAGCTTGGTCTGCTCGGGTGTGAGGTCCTTTCGGGTCGAGAGGTCGTGGACGATATCGCGCAGCCGTGCCTCGTTCTGCTTGTCGATCTCCAGATTCACGCCGGCATATGTCCGGTCGGAGGGGATCTTCGCCGTTTTCAGCCAGCCGCCGTTGCCATAGGCGAAGAAGTCGTCGCCCGGCTTCTGCGACGTGTCGATGTAGTTGAGATAGATGCCCCAGGGCTTGATCTGCGGGCCATTGGCGCTGGTGTCGGCGGCAAACGCAGCGGTTGTGGAGACGAGGAGGGCGGCAAGAAGCAGACGGCTTTTCATGGATATCTCCGCGAGGAAAGGAAAAGCGCCGCGGAGTCTCCTCCGCGGCGCGTTGTCGATTACCAGAAGTGCACCCGCTGGTCCGGCGCGAGGTAATATTTCTCGCCCGGCTTCACGTCGAAGGCCTTGTACCATTCGTCCTGGTTGCGCGTGGCGCCAATGGCGCGGAAGTGCGGCGGGCTGTGCTCATTGGAGAGCACCTGCTGGCGCAGCGCATCGTCGCGCATCTTGGATTGCCAGATCTGTCCGTAGGACAGGTAGAACCGCTGATCGCCGGTGTAACCGTCGAGCACCGGCGCCGGCTTGCCGTTCAGCGAGATGTGATAGGCCTTGAGCGCGATGGTGATGCCGGCATTGTCGGCGATGTTCTCACCCATCGTGTTCTCACCCTTGATGTGCAGGCCGGGCAGCGGCTCGTAGGAGTCGTACTGCGCGCCGAGCGCTTTCACGCGCGTCTCGAAGGCGGCACGATCTTCCGGCGTCCACCAGTTGTTGAACGCGCCCTCATAGTCGAACTTCGAGCCCTGGTCGTCGAAGCCATGGCTGATCTCATGGCCGATGACCGCGCCGATGCCGCCATAGTTCACGGCATCGTCCGCATGGGGATCGAAGAACGGCGGCTGCAGGATCGCGGCCGGGAACACGATCTCGTTGCCCTGGAAGTTGTTGTATGCGTTCACCGTCGGCGGCGTCATGCCCCATTCGCTCTTGTCCACCGGGTCGTCGATGCGGACGAGCTGGCGGTTGAACTCGAACAGGTTGGCGCGCTTGACGTCGCCCAGCAGGTCGTCGCGCTTGATGACGAGTTTGGAGTAATCGCGCCAATGATCGGGGTAGCCGATCTTCACGCCGAAATGGTGCAGCTTGTAGAGCGCCTTTTCGCGCGTCGCCGGCGTCATCCATGCCAGCGTGCGGATGTCGGCGTCATAAGCCTTGAGCAGGTTGTTCACCAGCTCCACGGCCTTGGCCTTCGCCTCCGGCGGGAAGTATTTGGCGACATAGAGCTTGCCCAGCGCTTCGCCCATGTCGTTATCGAGCAGATGCGCCGCGCGGGTTGCGCGGGGAAGCTGCTGCGAATTGCCCTGCAGCACCGTGCCGTAGAATGCGAAGTTCTCCGCGTCGAACTGCGAGGGAAGATAGGCGGCGTAGCTATGGATGTAGTGCGCGGTCAGATAGTCGCGCCATACCGGGACCGGGGTATCCGCGAAGATCTCCGCCAGCTTCGGAAATGCCGTCTTCTCCGCCACGATCATGATGCGCTCGCCGCCCGGACCGTTGGGCGGAATTGTGGTCGCCTTGAAGAATGTGTCCCACGGGAATTTCGGCGCCAGCGTCTTGAGCTGCGACAGCGGCATGGGGTTGTAGATCTTGTCGACGTCACGATCCTCTTCGCGCGACCATTCGGCTTGCGCCATCTTGTATTCGAGGTCGTAGACGCCGGCCGCGCGCTTGTCCGGGTCGCTCATGCCCAACATCGTGAACACCTTGGTCAGGTGCGCCTTGTAGGCGTCGCGGGTCTTGGCCAGCGCCGGGTCGTCCTTCAGGTAATAGTCGCGGTCGGGCAGGCCGAGGCCGGACTGGCTGAGGTCGATCTGGTATTTCGTCGGCACTTTCGCGTCGATGCCGATGCCGGCGCCGAACGGAGCATCCAGACCGAGGTCGGGACGTCCCATTGCGGTCGCCACGTCGTCCAGCGTCTTCAGGCTCGCGATGTAATCGAGATCGGGCTTGGCGGGTGCAAGGCCGGCAGCGTCGATCTGTTTCTGGTCGTTGAAGGCGTCATAAAGATCGCGGAGCTTTTTCTCTTCGTCCGTGAGCTTGTCGTAGGGCCGGGCGTCGAGAGACGCCGCAATCTCCAGCATGCGCTTTTCACTCAGGATGCGCAGGTTCTGGAAAGAGCCCGTGCTGGCGCGGTCGGCGGGTATGACGGCGTTCTTGTACCAGCTGCCGTTCACATACATGAAAAAGTCATCGCCGGGCTTTACGCTCTTGTCCATCGCGGACAGATCCACGCCCCATGTGCCGTATTGCGTGTGAGCGGCAGGGTCCGCCATCACCGCCACGCTTGCGCAAGCCGCACAAGCCAATCCCGTGAGCGCAATCAGGCTCCGTCGCATCTTCAGACTCCCAAATTGAATAGTGCTGGAAACAAGCCACCATGCCGGCTGCGAATCCGCAGCCGATCACCCCATTTTTTGCGATTGGGCCGCAGTTCGGGGGCAAGTGCAAGTCACGCCGGTGAGAGGCGCAGCGAAGTTTCACGCCGGCGGCGCGGCAGGCATGGTTGTTGCGCCGCGGGAACCGGGCGGGAGGACTAGTCGGAAAGCCGAATAGCGGAGAATCAGGCTGCGTTTGTGCGCTTCGCCGACGCGAGATCGGAGTCGCTCACCACGCGGTTTCGGCCGCCATCCTTCGCGGCATAGAGGCAGGAATCCGCGCGTGCGATCAGGCTTGCCTTGTCTTCCATGTGATGGAGCTGGGCGACGCCGATGGATATGGAAATCGAACCCAGGATGTCGCCCGTCGATTTCTTGACCAGCTTCTTGGACTGGACGGCATGACGGACCTGTTCGGCGACGACCACGGCATGGGATAGGCCGGTATGCGGCAGGATGACCGCGAATTCCTCGCCGCCATAGCGCGCGGCGGTATCGCGGCCCTTGACGTTCTCCGCCAGGCAACTGCCGACGAGGCGCAGAACCTGGTCGCCGGTCTGATGGCCGAAGGTGTCGTTGAATTTCTTGAAGTGGTCGATGTCGCACATCATGAGGCACATCGGCACGTCTTCGAGGCGGGCCAGCTCGATCGCGCGCTCGATTTCCAGATCGAACGCCTTGCGATTGGCGATGCCGGTCAGCATGTCCGTGAGGCTTTCCTTGCGCACATCGTTGAGCTTGGCCTGCAGTTCGTTGATGTGCTGCGAGGAGCGCTGCAGGTCGGCTTCAAGATCCTTGGTGCGCGTTTCCATCGCGTGCGTGGCGGCGACGAGACTGTCCACCACCTTGCGCATGGCCTCGGGCGATTGCTTGTTGTCGAGTTCGCCGCTCGCCGCCGACAGCGCGCGGCCATAGGCTTCGGCGTCGCGGCCATGGGTTTCCAGGCGCTCGAACACCGCGTTCACGGCACCCGTCAGGTCCTGGCCGGTCTTCTCGATCGCCTTCTCCACCCGCGCCGTGCTGAAGAAGCGCTCGCGCAGATCGTCCAGCATGGTTTGCGAGATCGGCATCTTCGCCTTGAGGCGGTCGCCCATGATGCGCGCGACGGCGGAGTTCTCGCCGGCGGTGTAGGCGTAGAAAATCTCGTAGTTGGCTGGTGTCGGCACGATGCCGTGCTCCGACATGATGTCGAAGGCTTTCCTGGCAAACTCGCGCGTGTTGTCTTGTCCGCTCAAACGCTAACCCCTACGCGGCCGGCCGAGCCGCGCTTCCGTGACGGCAGTGTGCTTACGGCTTCGTAAGAAACCGTTAAGTGCGGGGATTGAAGAGCCGTTAACGGACTGCTTAACTTGATAAATTGTCAGCCGATTTCCTGTGATTTCGCACAGCCGAAAGGGTCCGAACATGAGCGCCGCCGAAGCCCGCCCGATGATGTCCGATGCCGAGAGCCGCATGCGCCAGGTGCTGGAGCGCCAGAAGCAGGCGCACATAAAGGATGGCCCGCCGAGCGCGGAGAAGCGCATCGAATGGATCGACCGCGCCATCAACCTTCTGGTCTCGCACAAGGACGAGATTGCCGATGCGCTGCGCGAGGACTTCGGTCATCGTTCTGTGGACGCGTCGCTGTTCACCGACGTGTCGGGATCGATCGGGCCATTGAAGCACGCAAAGGCCAATCTCAAGACATGGATGAAGCGCGAGAAGCGCAAGGTTGAGCCGGCGCTGCTAGGCCTGTTCGGCGCGCGCGCATGGATCGACTACCAGCCCAAGGGGACCATCGGCGTCATCAGTCCGTGGAATTTCCCGTTCAACCTGACTTTCACGCCGCTGGCGGGAATTTTCGCCGCCGGCAATCGCGCGATGATCAAGCCGAGCGAGTTCACGCCGCGCTCCTCCGATCTCATGGAGCGCATGTTCAAGTCGGCCTATGACGATACCGAAGTGGCGGTGTTCACGGGCGGGCCCGACGTGGGCGCCGCGTTCTCGAAGCTGCCGTTCGACCATCTGCTTTTCACCGGGGCCACGTCCATCGCCTATCACGTGATGAAGGCGGCGGCGGAGAATCTGGTGCCGCTGACGCTTGAGCTCGGCGGCAAATCACCGGTGATCGTGGGCGAGACGGCGGACATGGACCTCACCGCAAAGCGCGTGATGATGGGCAAGACGCTGAACGCGGGGCAAATCTGCCTGGCGCCCGATTACGTGATGGTGCCCCGGGACAAGGCGAAGGATTTCGTCAGCGCCGCGGGCAATGCCGTGCAGGCGATGTTTCCGACGCTGAAGGAAAACCCGGACTACACCTCCGTCATCAACCAGCGGCACTACGACCGGCTGATGGGCTATCTCGACGACGCGCGCGCCAAGGGCGCGGAGATCGTCGAGTTGAATCCCGCGAGGGAGAATTTCACGCAGCAGCCGTTCCACAAGATCCCGCCGACGATCGTGCTCAATCCCACCGACGACATGAAGATCATGAAGGACGAGATCTTCGGGCCGCTGCTGCCGGTGAAAACCTACGACAAGGTGGAGGAGGCGATCGGTTATGTGAACGATCATCCCCGGCCGCTCGGGCGTTACTATTTCGGCAGCGACCAGACGGAGCAGGACAGGGTTCTGACGCGCACCACCTCCGGCGGCGTGTCGGTGAACGACACGATCATGCATGTGTCGATGGAAGATCTGCCGTTCGGCGGCGTCGGCCCATCCGGCATGGGCGCCTATCACGGCCATGACGGTTTCAAGACCTTCAGCCACGCCAAATCCGTCTTCAAGCAGGTGAACAAGGACCTGACGGCGATGGTGCGTCCGCCTTACGGCGAGAAGATCCAGAAGATGCTGGCCGGCGCGATCAAGCGGTAGAGCAGGTCTATTTCTACACCATGACTTCGTGATGGCCGGGACAAGCCCGGCCATGACGGGTTTCAGATGTAAGCAGGGGATCGCTTCAATACCGATCCGTCTTCTTCGCGTCGCCGGTCTTGATCTTTTTCTCGGCGTCTTTCACGTCGGCGCTATCGCCCGTCTTCGGTTTTGTCTTGCGCTCTTCCGGCGCGCCGATCGCGCCGGGCGAGAACGAGGGCGCGTCGCTCGTGGGGAAGGAATCCTCGGACTGCTGGTCGATCGAGCCCGGCTTGCTGTGCGGCAGGCCGTCCTTGTCGCGGTTTTCTTTGGAAGCCATCGGATGCTCCAACGGGATTCCCTATAGAAACCCGCCGCGGGGGCCGAAGTTCCTTCAACTCTCGATCAGGCGTCCAGAAGCGTCAGCGCCGAAATGACGGCAGGCTCGAAGTTCGTGAACGGCCAGCGCGCGGCCATTGCCGCTTCTGACGGTGCCGCGGTCACGAACCTTCCGAAACGTCGGCCTTTTTGGAGGCCTTCGGCTTTGCGACCGGCAGCTTTATCGGGCGAAGCAGGAAGGCAGGAAGCTGATGAGCGTCCGGCGTCTTCTGTTCCTTCTGCCGGTCCTGCGCTTGTTTCGGCTTGCCATGATGCTGCTGCTGCTTTGGCTTGTGCTGGTGCGGCGCGCGATCCTGTTTGGGATGATGATGCGGCTGCGGGGCACGTTGCGGCTGTTGCTGTTCGACCGGGACAGCGGCTTCCTCGCGCGGCTGAACCTGCGCAGGCTCCATCGCGGCGCGATGGCCGTGATCGGCTACGGGACGATTGAACTTGCGCTCGCGGTCGCGCCCACCGCGGCGGTTGCGATCACGGTCACGATTGCCGCGATGCTCGCCCTGCGGACGCTGCTGCACCGCTTCCGCGAGACCGTCCATCACGCGGCGCGCGATCTTGTTGCCGGTGAGCTTCTCGATGGCGTCGACCTGCTTGAAGTCGCGCGGCGTGACGAGCATGTAGGCTTCGCCGCTGCGGCCGGCGCGGCCGGTACGGCCGATGCGGTGGACGTAATCGTCGGCATGGAACGGCACGTCGAAATTGAAGACGTGGGACACGGCTGGAATATCGAGACCGCGCGCGGCGACATCGGATGCCACGAGGATCTGCAGCTCGCCGGCCTTGAATTGCTCCAGCGTCTTCATGCGCAGCGACTGGTCGAGATCGCCATGGATCGGCGCGGCATTGAAGCCGTGCTTCTTGAGCGACTTCGCAACCACGTCCACATCGCGCTTGCGATTGCAGAAGACGATGGCGTTGGTGATGTCGCCGGCTTCGCGGATGAGGCGGCGCAGCGCTTCGCGCTTGGCCCAATCGTTTGCGGGAACCTCGACGAGCTCCTGCTTGATATTGGTCGCGGTGGTCGCGGGGCGCGCGACTTCGACTCGCGCGGGATTGTGCAGGAACTTGTCCGCCAGCTTCTGGATCTCCGGCGGCATGGTCGCGGAGTAGAAAAGCGTCTGGCGCGTGAAGGGCAACTTCTTGCAGATGTCCTCGACGTCCGGGATGAAGCCCATGTCCAGCATGCGGTCGGCTTCGTCGATCACCAGGATCTGCACCTGGCCCAGCAGCAGCTTGCCGCGCTGGAAGTGATCGAGCAGGCGGCCCGGCGTCGCGATGAGAACGTCCACGCCGCGATCGAGCTTCCTGTCCTGGTCGTCGAACGAAGTGCCGCCAATCAGCAGCGCCATCGAAAGCTTGTTGTACTTGCCGTATTTCTCGAAGCTCTCGGCGACCTGCGCGGCGAGTTCGCGCGTCGGCTCGAGAATGAGCGAACGGGGCATGCGCGCCTTGGCGCGGCCGCGCGCGAGAAGCTCGATCATCGGCAGCGTGAACGAGGCGGTCTTGCCGGTGCCTGTCTGCGCGATGCCGATCACGTCGCGGCGCTGGAGGACATGCGGGATGCCCTGCGCCTGAATGGGGGTGGGTATGGTGTAGCCGCTTTCGGCGACGGCTTTCAGGATCTCCGGCGAGAGGCCGAGATCGTTGAAGGTCGGTTGGGCGGGAGCACTGGTCTCTTGCGATGCAGGCTCGGTAACAGAAGTTGCGCTTGTGGCTTCTTCAAAGCCGGCTTCCGCGCCGGCGGTCGTGACACTT
>JBQCFD010000173.1:0-2154 GCA_051959625.1 Rhizomicrobium sp. | reverse complement strand
TTGAGCGGGACCGAGCTGGCGGAGAATTGCGTGTTCCTGCTCAACGCCGGTCACGAGACGACGACCAATCTTATCGGCAACGCCATCGAATTGCTGGCGCGCTTTCCCGGCGAGCGCGCGCGACTGATCTCCCAGCCGGATCTCTTGCGGCCCGCCATCGAAGAAGTGCTGCGCTACGAAAGCTCCAACCAGCTCGGCAACCGCGTGACGACCCGTGAAGTGCGGATTGGCGATGAAACGCTCGCGCCCGGCACGTTCGTGACGCTATGCATCGGCGCGGCCAATCGCGATCCGGACGCGTTCGACGAGCCGGAGCGGTTCGACATATCGCGCCATCCGAACCGGCATCTGGCGTTCGCGGCGGGGCCGCATCAATGCGCCGGCATGTATCTCGCGCGCATGGAGGCGCGCATCGCGCTCGGTGCGTTCCTGAAGCATTTTTCCGGCTATGCGCTGGCGGAAAAGCCGGTGCGCAGCCGCCGCGCGCGGTTTCGCGGCTTCACCGAAATGAAGCTCAGACTTCGCTAGGCCAGTTTTCCAGCGTCTCGACGAATTTCGTCAGCCAGGCATTGGTCTGGAAGGCATCGATCACGCGGTGGTCGATGGTGAGCGTCACATAGGCCATCGGGCGGATGACGATGGCGTCGTCGCGCACCACCGCGCGCTTTTCCAGCTTGCCGACACCGAGGATCGCTGATTGCGGCTGGTTGATGATGATCGGTGTCGCCACCAGCGAACCCGACACGCCGTGATTGGAAATGGAGAAGGTGCCGCCGCGCACGTCTTCCTGGGCCAGCTTTCCGGTGCGCGCCTTCTCCGTCATTTCGGTGAGGCGCTTGGCAATGTCGAGCAGCGATAGAGTCTGCGCGCGATGGATCACCGGCACGATCAGGCCCTTCTCGCCCAGCGCGGTGCCAATGCCGATGTTCACGTCGTCATAGATGTCGATGCGGTCGTCATACCAGCGGCCGTTGACGGCGGGCGCCGCGTTCATCGCCTGCACGCACGCCGCCACGAAATAGGCGGTGAACGTCAGGTTCGCGCCGTCCTTGGCGAACGCATCCTTGTGCGCGGCGCGATGCGCGGTGATGGCGCTGAAATCGGCTTCGAAGACAGCAGTCACGTGCGGGGCGGTCTGCACGGAATGCGTCAGATGCTCAGCGATGCGCTTGCGCATGGAGTCGTGCGGGACACGCTTTACGCCGGCAGCCGGCGCTTTCGCGCGGCGATCGAGTTCCGCCTGAATGTCTTCGCGCGTCAGACGTGTACCGCTGAACGGTACATCGCGGGCATCGAGGCCGTTGTCGGCCAGCATCTTGCGGATGCCCGGCGGCAGTTGATCGCTCGCCGGTGCCGCGCGTGGGGCGGCGGCTTTTGGCGTGGGAATGCCTGCACCTTGCGCCATGGCCTTTGCACTGGATTCGACCGCGCCACCGGAAGCGATGCGGCCAAGTACCGTACCCGGCTCCACTTCCGCGCCGTCCGCGACGAGAATTTCCGAAAGAACGCCCGCCGATGTGGCGGCGACTTCCACCGCCACCTTGTCGGTTTCCAGCTCGACCACGGGATCGTCCACCGCAACGGCGTCGCCGACCTTCTTCAGCCACGCCTTGACGATGGCTTTGGTGCCTTCCTGTTCGGTGGGAACGAGAATGTCGGTCATAGCCTGGTCAGCTCTTCGATCTTCGCCGCGATCTTCTCCACGGAGGGCAGCGCCCATTCCATCAGCGCCGGATTGTGCGGGCTGGGAATGTCCGGCATCGCAAGGCGCGAGACCGGCGCTTCGAGATCGAAGAAGCACTCCTGTGCGACGACGGCGGCGATCTCCGCGCCGAAACCGGCGCTCATCAGGTCTTCATGGACGATCAGGCAGCGGCGCGTGCGCTTCACCGACGCCAGCACGGCCTGGCGATCCCAGGGCATGAGCGTACGCAGGTCGATGATCTCGACGGACAAACCTTCCGCGGCCTGTTCGCTGCGCTCCACCATCGCGCCCCAGGTGACGATGGTGAGATCGCCGCCTTCCTGCACGATGCGCGCCTTGCCGAACGGCAGCACGAAATCGTCGCCCGGGTAAGGCCGCCGCGCGCTGGTTGCATCCAGCATGGCGCGATGCTCGAAGAAGATCACCGGATCGTTGCCGCGCAACGCGCC
>JBQCFD010000172.1:0-3344 GCA_051959625.1 Rhizomicrobium sp. | reverse complement strand
ACCGCTTTTGCGCGCGCTCAATACCGAGAACTACACCCACCCCACCCCCATCCAGGGCAAGGCGATCCCCGCGATCCTCGAAGGCCGCGATGTGCGCGGCCTCGCGCAGACCGGCACCGGCAAGACCGCCGCGTTCGGCTTGCCGCTGCTGCAGCGCCTTTCGCAGGACCGCAGCGTTGCAGGCCCGTTTGCCACGCGCGCGCTCATCCTGGCGCCGACGCGCGAGCTGGCCGTGCAGATCAGCGACAGCCTGAAGACCTATGGCCGCCACCTGCATCTGCGTTCGACCGTCATCCTCGGCGGCGTGAGCCAGAACAAGCAGGTGGAAGCCATGCGCAACGGCGTCGACATCATCGTCGCCACGCCGGGCCGTTTGCTCGATCTGGTGCGCCAGAAATATGTGCGCCTCGACAAGGCGACGACGCTGGTGCTGGACGAAGCCGACCGCATGTTCGACATGGGCTTCATCAAGGACGTGCGCAAGCTCATCTCCTATCTGCCGAAGGATCGCCTGTCGTTGCTGTTCTCCGCGACAATGCCAAAGGAAGTCGCGCATCTCTGCGCCGAAGTGTTGCGCGACCCGGTTCGCATCGAAGTGACGCCGAAGAAGGTGGCCGCCGACGCCATCAAGCAGAAGCTCTATCATGTCGCCATGCAGAACAAGCGCGGATTGCTTCACAAGCTTCTGCACGATGACGATGGCATGACGCGCGTGATCGTGTTCACCCGCACCAAGCACGGCGCCAACAAGGTGGAAGACCAGCTCAACAAGGCCGGCTTCACGGCCGATGCGATTCACGGCAACAAATCTCAGAACGCGCGCCAGCGGGCGCTGGAAGCGTTCCGCGCCGGCGACATCCGGGTGCTGGTGGCCACCGACATCGCCGCGCGCGGCATCGACATCGACGACATCACCCATGTTGTGAACTTCGATCTGCCGCACGAGCCGGAGAGTTATGTCCACCGTATCGGCCGGACCGCGCGCGCCGGCGGCACCGGCATAGCGATCGCGTTCTGCGATCCGAGCGAGCGCTCGCAACTCAAGGACATCGAGAAACTGATCCGCCATCCGCTGACGGTCATCGGCACGCCGGAGATCGAAGCGACGCCGGCCGCGGAAAACCATGCGCCGCGCCACAATCCGCGCAGCAACCATCGGCCGCATGGCCACAAACCCGGTGGCCACAAGCATGGCGGTCATAAGCCGCACGGACACAAGCATGCTGGCAATGCGCACCACGCGCACAAGCAGGATGGCGATAACGCGGCGCCGCGCAACGACAACAACAACCGCCCGCGCCGCCGCCGCAAATTCCGCGGCAACCGCAACGGTGGCCAGCAGCGTGCGGCTTAGTTATTTCTCTTACACACTACCGTCATGGCCGGGCTTGTCCCGGCCATCCATTTTCCAGAGGCAGAAAACAGAGAAGCGCGGATCGCTCCGCGCCTCAACGGCAAGCGTTTCTGGAAAATGGATCGCCGGCACACTGCCGGGGATGACGACTCTGGAATTAGGAAATCAAGATGCAGTTTTTCGTCACATCGCCAAATGGAATGACGAGATAGTAGCCGCCGTATTTTTCGGCAGACCTATCTTCAGCTTCAACCAGCTCCACCTCCCATTTGGAGGCCGGATATGGATCAGCGGATATAGCAGTCGCGGTAGAAGGCGAATCGTCCGTCACCACAAAGCGAAGCCCCGATGGCAGAGTTTTCTCGTGTCCGCCGGTGAAGGGCGCGCGCCACATCGTCAGAACTCCTGCTCGAAAGGGCGTGTGAACTTCGAAACACTGCCCCTTTCGAAACATGGTAGCTACCGCGGCGAGCGCTTCGCCAGAATTCTTTGCAGCGTGCGGCGGTGCATGTTGAGGCGGCGCGCGGTCTCGCTCACATTGTGGCCGCAGAGTTCATACACACGCTGGATGTGCTCCCAGCGCACCCGGTCCGCCGACATGGGGTTCTCCGGCGGCTTAGGCTTGGAGCCCGGCGGTGCCTGAAGCGCGGCCAGAATGTCGTCGGCATCGGCGGGCTTGGGCAGATAGTCGATGGCGCCGTATTTCACCGCGGCCACGGCTGTCGCGATGTTGCCGAAGCCGGTCAGCACCACCACGCGCGCTTCGGGCTTGGTCTGGTGCAGCACCTCGACCACATCCAGCCCATTGCCGTCGTCGAGCTTGAGATCCACCACCGCATAGGAAGGCGGCGCTTCCTTCGCGCGCGCGATGCCCTGCGCCACATTCTCCGCGATGGCGACGGTAAAGCCTCGCGACTCCATCGCCCGCGCCAGCCGCTCGCGGAGGGGACGATCGTCCTCCACAATAAGAAGGGTCTTTTCGGCGGCGGGATTTGTCATGGCTCTGTCGCTTTCGGGGGGTCGCATAGCGCGCAGAGGCGTCGCGCACAAGTTTAATTGCCGCGGGACGGCAATTCCCTAGAGAAATGCGGTTCTTCCGGGCGGCTGATCGCCGTCGATGGCGCCGCGCGGCCAGCGCGCCGTCACCCGTGCGCCGCCGGTGGCGACGTTGCGCGCCCGCATGGAGCCGCCGGTCTGCTCGATCAGCGTCTTGGCGATGAAGAATCCCAGCCCCATGCCCTGCTGGCCCACAAAGGCATCCGCGGGCGAAAGTTCGGTTTCACCCAGCGCATAGGTGCCGGGACGCGAGGTGACATAGGGCTCGCCGATGCGCTCGATGATGTCGGGGGCGAAGCCGGGGCCGTCGTCCTGAACCGAGACGCGGATTTCCCGCTCGCTCCACAGGGCGATGACCCGCACCCGCGCATGGGCGAAATCCGCCGCATTGGCGATCACATTTCCGAGACCGTGGAGCAGCGCGGGCGAGCGCCACACTTTGGGTTCCGCCAGTTGGCGGGCGGCCTCCGCCACTTCGATCGTGATCGCGATATCGCCGTCGCGGTGCGGACTGGCGATCTCGTCCAGCAAGGCGCCCAGCGGGATGCGATCGACCATGCGCATCACGCTTTCTTCCGGGCGCGCCAGGCGGGTGAGGATGCCACGGCAGCGCTCGGCCTCCTGGCGGAGGAGCAGCGCGTCCTCGGCTTCGGGCGAGTTCGGCGGCAGGCTGCGTTCAAGCTCGCGACTGACCACCGCGATGGTGCCCAGCGGCGTGCCAAGCTCATGCGCGGCGGCGGCGGCAAGCGCGCCGATGGCCGCCATGCGATGTTCGCGCGCCAGCGCCAGCTGCGTCGCCGACAGGCCCGCCTGCATCCGCGCGGCTTCCGAAGCGATGCGCCAGGCATAGATCGACGTGAACCCGATGCCGATGACGAGTGAAGCCCATATGCCGCCCAGGAAAAGCGGCGGCAGCACGAGCGTTTCGTTCTGC
>JBQCFD010000171.1:0-8631 GCA_051959625.1 Rhizomicrobium sp. | reverse complement strand
ACTTTCTTCAGCGGCTTGTTCTCCGCGACCGCTTTCTTCGCGAACGCAACCGCGGCTTCGCGCAGCTTGCCTTCCGGCGCCAGCTCATCGACCAAACCGTTTTCGAGGCATTGCTTGGCGCCGACATGCTTGCCGCTCGTCACCATGTCGAGCGCGCTTTCGACGCCCACGATGCGCGGCAGGCGCTGCGTGCCGCCCGCGCCGGGAAGCAGGCCGATATTCACTTCCGGCAATCCACACTTCGCGCTCGGCACCGCCACGCGGTAATGCGCGCACAAAGCGACTTCCAACCCGCCGCCCAGCGCCGTGCCGTGGATCGCCGCGATCACCGGCTTGGGCGAGCCCTCGATGATGTTCTCCACTTCAAAGAGCGAGGCGCCCTTCGGCGGCTTGCCGAATTCGGAAATGTCCGCACCCGCGATGAACGTCTTGCCTTCGCAGATCAGCACGATGGCTTTGACGGACGGATCGTCGATGGCCTTTTTGAAGCCATTCGCCAGCCCGTCGCGCACATCCGCGCCCAGCGCGTTCACCGGCGGAGAATTCAGCGTCACGATGGCGATATCGCCGTCCTTGGAAAGATCAGTCACCGCATTGATGGCGGTCATGGCAGCCCTCACCCATTTGTGTTTTGTGCATAGCAACATGGCCCGCGCGGCCGAGTCCAGCTTTTTGAAAGTCCGGTATGCCGCAGCGGAGGTGGCCTCCAACAGACCCCGCGCCACCTCACGGCGATGTGGCTTTATCCGGCGCCGGACGGCCGTTAAGCCGCAGGGCATGCTGTCCTGGCGCGCTCTGCTCATTCTTCCCTTGCTCGTCGCGACAGCCGCGCGGGCACAGACCACCGGTCTGCAGAGCGATGTTATATTCCCCGAC
This sequence comes from Rhizomicrobium sp., assembly GCA_051959625.1. Lineage (GTDB taxonomy): Bacteria > Pseudomonadota > Alphaproteobacteria > Micropepsales > Micropepsaceae > Rhizomicrobium. The sequence continues at coordinate 7,755 of JBQCFD010000171.1, read as the reverse complement.
TACACGCCGTTGTCTGAAAGCCGCGAGTTGCTGCGTCGGGAGCTCACACCGGTCGCCTATGCGCAAATCGGTCCCTCGCTTGCAAATATGCCGGCGCAGTCCATCGACCTCGCGGACGAAAGGTTCCTTGTCTATGTTCCTTCCTCGCCGCCGCCCGCTGCGGGCTATGAACTGATGGTGTTCGTGCCGCCATGGGACCATGCGCGGCTGCCGGATGAATGGTCTTCGGTGCTCGATGACCATCACATGATCTTTGTGACAGCATCCCGCTCCGGCAACGACCAGAATGTCATCACGCGCCGTGAGCCGCTTGCGCTCCTGGCGGAGGCGAATATCGCCAGGCACTATCCTCTCGACCCGGCACGCATCTATGTCGCCGGCATGTCGGGCGGATCGCGCGTGGCGATGCGGCTTGCGCTCGCATATCCCGACGTCTTCACCGGCGCTTTTCTCAATGCCGGCTCCGATCCCATCGGCACGGCCAGCATCCCTATACCGCCGGCCGATCTGTTCCGGCGGTTTCAGGAGAATACGCGGCTCTACTACGCGACCGGCGCGCAGGATCTTAGCAATCTCGAACTCGACGGTCAGAGCATCGTCTCGATGCGTTCCTTCTGCGATTTCCACACCGAGCGGGAGATCATGCGCAATCTCGGTCACGCGGTTGCACCTCCGCGTGTGTTGGAAAACGGGCTAACCTACCTCGAAACGCCGCCGGCAGCCGACGCGGAAGGGCTTTCGTTTTGCCGTGCAGAGCTTGCGAAAGATCTGAACGGAAAGCTTCAGGAGATCCGCAGCGACATCGCTTCCGGGAAGCACGATGACGCGCAAAAGATGCTGATCGACGTGAACAATCGCTTCGGCGGCTTGGCGAGCGATGGTATCGCGGGGCTTTCGCCGCCCTGACCTCAGCGGCCCAGCGCCAGATCGCTCACATAGGGATTGGTCTTGCGTTCCCAACCGAAGGTCGAGGTCTGTCCATGTCCCGGCACGAAGGTGATGTCGTCGCCGAGCGGCCATAGGCGTTGGGTGATCGAGTCCACAAGCTGTTGATGATTGCCGCGCGGGAAATCCGTTCGACCGACCGACCCGCGGAACAGCACATCGCCAACAAAGGCCACCCGCGCGCCTTCGTGGTAGATCACCACATGGCCGGGCGTATGGCCGGGACAGTGGCGGACGCCGAACGTCGCTTCGCCGACCTTGATCGTATCGCCGTCTTCCAGCCAGCGATCGGGTAGGCAATTTTCGGCATCGCCAAAGCCGGGGCGGCGAGCGTTCTTGCCCAGCTCTTCCAGCAGGAAAAGATCGTCTTTGTGCGGACCTTCGACCGGTATGCCGAATTCGCGGGCGAGCTTCGCGGCGCCGCTGGCGTGATCCAGATGACCGTGCATGAGCAACACTTTCTCCAGCGTCACGCCCTGCTGCGCGATCAACGCCTTCAGCCGTTCCAGGTCGCCGCCGGGGTCGATCACGGCGGCGCGCTTCGTCTTCGTGCACCACACCAGCGAGCAATTCTGCTGATAGGGCGTCACGGGTAGCACGGCGGCCTTGATGGGCGGCTCTTTCAACGCGGTCATGCCTCAGAGATGATGCGACGGCGCCGGATATGGCAAGATGAATCATGACGCCGTTCCTGAAGACCCCGCGCCTGACGCTGCGCCCGCTTGACGAGCGGGACATCGACGCGGTGTTCGCCATGATGTCCGACGATCTGACCATGCGCTTCTGGGACTATCCCGCGTTCAAGGATCGCGACGTGGTGGCCGACATCGTGGCCGCGCAGCGTGCCGACATGGATGCGGGCACGGCCATGTACTGGGCGGTTGCCCTCATGCCGGAGGGTGTGGCCATCGGCTCTTGCGATCTCTCGGAGATCGATCGCCATCATGGCCGCGCCGAGCTTGGCTTCCTCTTCAGCCGGGCGTGGTGGGGAAATGGCTACGCTCTCGAAGCATTGAAAGCGGTCACGACACACGCGACCGAGGAGATGGGATTGCAGAGGCTGTGGGCCCGCTTCCACGCCGGCAATGCCGCATCGCAGCGATTGCTGGAGCGGCTGGGTTTTTCACGCGAAGGGACGCTGCGCGGGCACGTTGTCCGTGACGGGCTCCGGCGCGATTGCGAGATTTATGCCCGTATGCGCTAATCCCCGTCGGGGGGATGGCTGCCATGAACAAGATTCCGGTATTCGCGACGATCGGGCACGCCTATGGATTCGCGACCAGCCGTTTCCTGAACATTCTCGGAATCGTGTGGGCACCGCTGGTCGCGTCCATGGCCGTCGGCCTGATGCTGACGCCCGGTTTCGCCGGCAACCACATCCCGATCGATGATGCCGACGCGATCCGCCGCAACGCTGCGCACTTCGCGCCGTTCGTATTCGCCTTTTCGCTTTTCATCCGCGCCATGATCGGGGTGGGAGTCACCGAACTTGCATTGGACAAGCGCAGCGGGATCACTTTCGTCTATTTCTCGCTGGGGGCGCGGGTTTGGAGATTGATCGGCGCCTGGCTGCTTTTCATCCTTGTGATGATCCTCATCTATATTGGGCTCATCGTCCTGACGGTGGTCGTCGCGTTCGGGGGCGGGCTCGCAGTGAAGTCGCTTGCCTTGTCGCAAGGCGCGAACGCCGTCGCAGTCGGTGTGCTGGTGCTCGTCTGCTTTCTCCTGTTCTTCGGTTCGCTGGTTTACGTGTTGGCGCGGCTTACGTTCCTCATACCCCCGGTCGTGGTGAATGAGAACAAGATCGATCTCGCGCGCGGTTGGGAGCTGACCAAGGGCAGCTTCTGGCGCATTTTCTGGATAGGATTTGCGATCTTCGTTCCGCTGATCCTCGCGCAGGGCATATTGCTCGTGTCGTTCTATGGCACCGGCATCTTTCTGCAATTCTTCGATATCATGCACGCGGGAATGCTTCGGCAGATCAACGAAGCCGTCATGCAAAGCCGCATCGATCAATGGAGCGCGATGCTGCGCACGCAAGGGTTGCGCACGTGGCCCTACACCGCGGCCATCGGGCTGGCGATCGAGACGTTTGCCTGCGGCCTTCTATATGGCGCCGCCGCGTTTGGTTATCGGGCCGTCACCCAGGCTCCCGCTTCCGCACCCGATCTAAGATGAAGAAGGGCGTGTAGAAGACGAAGATCAGGAGGATTCCCAGCGCCACGAGTTCCAGGATGTACCAAGGCCAAGGCGCGAACGCGTCCATCATCGTTTCCACTGCGGGCTTCGCGCGCAGGAAGCCGAAATTCAGTTTGAATGCCCAATCCACAGTGCTGGCCGCAGCAAAATAGACGAGCGTCCATCCGATCACCCGTGGAATGGATGCCGGATAGGGCCGCCAGTCCGCCGCGAATGTCAGATAAAGAGTCGCCGCGATCACGCCGCCGTGGAACGCGAAGAACACGATGAAACGGAGGTCTGGAAATCCATAGGCCAGATCCGGTGTGACCATTGCGGGAAGCGTCCCGCACAGACACCAGAAGTAGGCGAGCTCGTACGTCTTCTGGTTGGGCCTGAGCAGGGTGACGATGCCTGCGATTGTCGCCCAATCGCAGAGATTCATCGGCAGCAGCGTCTGCAGCGATTGCCATTGCATTCGGAAAATCATCCACAACCACAGGATCCACGTACCGATCAGCCACACGGCGAAGCCGGTTCGTGTTGCGCGCACAGCAGCCATGTTGCGCCGCGTCAAAAGTGCGAGGGTCGGCGGCACCGCGAATGCGAGCGCCAGCACGATCAGGTGATCAGGTCCAAACAGGACGAAAGGATGTGACATCATTTCCCCGCCAGTCCTCCGGACCATAGTGATTTTTGCTTCGGCGTCTGCGGGGTAATGTTTACAGTCCGGCCTTCACCGAGGCGCGCGGGGGCGCCGTCTTCGAGAGGAATTCTTCCCGTGAGTTTTTCGCGCGTTTCGCTGCTGACTTCTTTGGCCCTGACATTGTCTGCTGTTTCCGCTGTCGCCCAGACATCGGCCGGCCCTTCGCCGTTGCCCATGCCGCCGGAAATTCCGGCACCGAAGGACATCGCCTATCCCGGCACGATCAAGCTGGCGGTGGACGCTACCGACATCACACGCGGCATTTTCCGCATCCATGAGACGATCCCCATTCCCGCGAACACCGGCGATCTGATCCTGCTCTACCCGGAGTGGCTGCCGGGCAACCACTCGCCGTCCGGCACGATCAGCAAGCTCGCGGGTCTCGTGATCAAGGCGGGCGGCAAGGTGATTCCATGGAAGCGCGACGTGGTGCACGTCTTCGCCTTTCACGTGCCGGTGCCAAAGGGTGCCGCCAGCATCGATGCGGATTTCCAGTTCCTTTCCGCGACCGACAAGCCCCAGGGCCGCATCGTGACGACCCCGGCGATGATGAGCCTGCAATGGAATTCCATGGCGCTTTATCCCGCGGGCCCACAGCAAATCCAGGTGCATCGCAATCTCGTGGATCAGGCCTACATGGCGTTCGGCTCGCACCATTACGATCACTATGATTTCCTGTTCTCGCTCTCCGATCACATGGGCGGCAACGGGCTTGAGCATCATCGCTCCAGCGAAGACGGCGTCGAAGCCGACTATTTCACCCATTGGGACAAGATGGCGGCGGAACGCGACCTTCTGGCCCATGAGTTCACGCATAGCTGGAACGGCAAATTCCGCCGGCCCGCCGATCTGTGGACTCCGAACTTCAACGTGCCGATGCGCGATAGCCTGCTCTGGGTCTACGAAGGCCAGACGCAGTTCTGGGGTTATGTGCTCGCCGCGCGCGCCGGGCTCTGGTCCAAGCAAATGGGCCTTGATGCGCTGGCCGAAACCGCGGCCGTCTACGCGCTGCGGCCCGGCCGAAAATGGCGCAATGTCCAAGACACGACCAATGATCCGATCATCGCCCATCGTGCTCCGGCGCCCTGGCGCGATTGGCAGCGCAGCGAGGATTATTACAGCGAAGGCCAGCTCATCTGGCTGGAAGCCGACATGCTGATCCGTCAGAAGACAAACAACCGGAAATCGCTGGACGATTTCGCCAAGGCATTCTTCGGGATCAACAACGGCTCTTACGTCACCGTCACCTACACCTTCGACGACGTCGTGAAGGCGCTGAACAGCGTGGTGCCATATGACTGGGCAACCTTCCTGCGCACGCGCCTGGACGACACGGGCACCGACCCCCTGGGTGGCCTGAAAATGGGCGGCTACAAACTCGCCTTCACCGACCAGCCGTCGGATTACGTCAAGTCCAGCGAGAAGATCCGCAAGAACACCGATCTCCTGTTCTCGCTGGGCGTCATCCTCGACAAGAAAGGCGTGGCGACGGAAGTGATGTGGGATGGGCCGGCGATGAAGGCCGGCGTCACCGTCGGCACTGAGATCGTCGCGGTGAACGGGGAAGCCTATGATGCCGACGACCTCAAGGATGTCATCACCGGCGCGAAGACCGGAAACGCGCCGATCCAGCTCCTGCTGAAGGACAGCAATGAGTACCGCACCGTGAGCGTCAATTATCACGGCGGTTTGCGCTATCCGCATCTGGAGCGACTGCCCAACACCCCCGCGCTGCTGGACGATCTGCTGGCCGCGAAATAGGACAAACGCGCCGTCACGAAACGAAAAACGCCAATCGAGCGAAACGATTGCCCGTGACGGCGCGGCTTTTCCTACCCCATTTGAGGTAGAGTTTTCTTCTTTCAAATTCCGCGTGCCGGCTCGTTCATACGCCCCGTCGATGTCCATTCGGGGGCTGATATGAAACCATTGCCGAGATCCGGTTTTTTGCTCAGCGTCGCGATTGCGGCGCTCGCAATGTCTGCATGCTTCGATTCCGCATCCGCGCGCCTTTTAACCTGTCCTTGCGACGGCGGACCGCATTGCCGTCTGGAACACGGGCGCGAGCAGTCGAACTACGCCTACGACCCGACCAATATGGGCGCGGCCTATGACGCGATCGAACAGAACGCGATGCAGCAGGCGGATGCCCAGGCCCTCGCGAAAGCCAACGCTGCGATGGCCGCCGACGCCGGCATGCGCTGCGCCAATCCTTGCGACCCGGCGCCAGAGCTTTCGGTGCTGCATGGGCCGCCCTTCGCCGGTGGCATGAACGGCAACGGCATGGCGCGGTCGCTATGGGAAGTGCATTACGTCTGCAAGAAAAAGCGGCCCCCGCCGCCCCCGCCGCCGAACTTCACGCCGGTAAACCCGGGCGCGAATGAGGGCGGCCATCAACCGCCGGATGGCGGCGGCGGTCCGCATGGGCCCAACGTGGCGCTGCCGGCCATTCCGAAATGTTTCCCCCTGGGCGCGGACAAGGATGACACGCTGGAAGAACTGCACCGCATGCGCACCGAGCAAGCCCGCGATTTGGGACCGCTCGGCACAGACAAGGACGATCCAGAATTCCTCGACTAGCGGGCGCAGCACAATGCGAATCTCGAAGCCATCGATGCCGCGATAAGACAGGCGGAAGAGACGCCGGTCTGCCCGCCGCATCGCAGCCACAGCTCGATCCTGGACCATGTCCAGATCGGGATCGGCATCGGCGTGGGTGGCCACGATCATCACGATCACTATGACGACCGGCGCCGCCATGACGACAAACATGACGACAATCATGGCGACAGCGATCACCACGCAAGCCATGACGATCACCCGAAGACGGATATTCCGCCGCAAGATCAGAAGTCCGACCGCGATGACAGGTATTGAGAACAAGCCGGCGCGCAGCTGGAAAGGAAAAGCCATGCGCAGATCCATCTCCGTTCTGATGTTCTTCGCCAGTGCCGCGATGGGCTGCGCCGCGGCGCAGGCGGCCGATCTCGCGGGATCGAAAGACCCGTCGTTCCTGAAGCGCTTCGAGGGCTCGGAAATCGTCTATTACGAAACGATGTCCTACGAGAGCTACAACCTCGCTGGGCCCGACACCAAGAAGAACGATGGGAGCTGGATCTTCACGCCCGTCGAAGGCCAGATCACGCGCATCGTCTATCACATTCCATCGGGTCATACCGTGCTGGAGTTGCTGCGCAACTACGAGGACGCGCTGAAGGACGCCCATCTTGCGCAAACGGGCGAGCGCCGCGGCGGCACCGACATGGCGCGCGATTTTGCCAATGCCATCTTCCATCAGAGCTGGGAGACGAATGGCGATTTCAAATGGAGCAATCTCGGGCTCGCTGGCGTACAGCAGATGGCTCTGGCAACCGCGAAAGGAAATGACAATGGCCGCGCGGTCAATGTCTCGGTGCTCGTCGCCAACTACAGCTCGCCCACCGACGTCACCTACAAGAGCAGCGTTCATTTCGATCCCGACCAGCCCTTCGTCGTCGTCGACGTCGTCGCCTCGAAGGCCGTCGGCAACAAGATGGTGCTGGTGAAGGCCGCGGACATGGCGGACGCGCTGGCGAAGAAGGGCGTCGTGGATCTCTATGGAATCTATTTCGATACCGACAAGACGGACGTGAAGCCCGAAAGCGGCGCGACCCTCGACGAGGTGGCGAATCTCCTGAAGATCGACAGATCTCTGAAACTGGAGATCTCGGGGCATACCGACAATACCGGCGCCAAGGATCACAACATGAAGCTTTCCCAGGGACGCGCCGCAGCCGTCATGGCTGTGCTGGTGGGAAAATACGGGATCGATGCCAAGCGCCTCACTGCCAAGGGCTATGGCGACACCAAACCCGTGGCGCCGAACGACACCGACGCCAACAAGGCGAAAAACCGCCGCGTGGAATTGCGCAAGATCTGACGGGTTC
>JBQCFD010000170.1:0-8591 GCA_051959625.1 Rhizomicrobium sp. | reverse complement strand
CGGTCCTTCTCGTTAATCGGCTCCGCGGGTTATGAAGAATATTTGAGCAACCGGTTCCCCCTCGTTTCGACGAAGGAAGGAATTTGGAGCGGCGGTTTCCGCTGGCGCCCCAATGCCGACTCCTCGATCGTGCTTACATATGGCCGCTACGACGGAAAGACAGATTTCGCCGGGGAAGCTGAAGTCCGGATCACGCCCTTCACGGTGATGTACGCGGCATATACCGACTCAATATCGACGTCCCAGCAATCGCTGATCTCCAACAACGCCTCCGCCATTCTTCCACAAAGCGGAAATGCGGCTCTGGTGACGGACCCGACGGGGGTGGTGGGTGCCACCTATGACGAAAACCCGACTTTGGCGATGGTCAACGAAATCCTCAACCAGAACATCAATTCGCCAACGGGGACGGAGACCGACCAGGACGTGAGTCTTGCTTCCGGCCTTCCGCTGCTCAATTCGAACAGCTTCTATCCACTGCAGAACGGCCTGTTCCGCGCAAAATCGCTCCGGGGCCTCATTGCCCGCAATATATTCGACAGCATGCTTTCGCTGAGCGGATATCACATCGAGCAGATGTCGTTGATCGTTCCGAACGCTCCGTGGCAGAAAACAGACGGTGCGAACATCAACTACGACATACCGTTCTCGCCATATCTCGTGGGCTTCGCGTCCCTCGGCTATCACGACTCCGAGGTTATCAACGCCAAGGGCTTCAATCTTGAGATCGGTGCGACCTATCTATTTGCAGAAAATCTGCTTGGACGGTTGAAATACGACCTGATCAGACAGGACACCAACGCCATCGGCACCCACAGCTACACGCAGAACGCGGTGACCCTGACGCTGAAGGCAACATTCTGATTTCGGACCTGGAGCCGGAACGCATTCATGTATGCCGACTACTTCTCCCTCAGCGGGATGCCGTTTCAGCTCACGCCGGATGGCCGCTTCTTCTTCGGAAGCAGCGAACACAGCAAAGCGATGGCGTTCCTGAACTACGGGATATCGCAGGGAGAAGGGTTCGTCGTCGTCACCGGGGAAGTCGGAGCCGGCAAAACAACGCTCGTCGACCATCTCCTGTCGGAGCTCGATCCCACCCGCTTCGTCGCGGGGCGCATCGTCACGACCCAGCTGAACAGCTACGACACGCTGCGCATGGCCTGCAGCGCCTTCAACCTGTTCCGCGAGGGCATGGACAAGGCGACGATGATCCGCCAGCTGCAACAGTTGTTTGCCAGCCTGCATTCCCAACATCGCCGCGCGCTTCTGATCGTGGATGAGGCGCAGAGCCTGACCGGAGAAGCGCTCGAAGAGCTGCGCATGCTGTCCAACCTGGTGACCAGCAAGGAAACGCCGTTCCAGGTCATCCTGCTGGGGCAGCCGGAATTTCGCGCCATATTGACAAGCCCGGCCGCCGAGCAGGTCAAGCAGCGCGTCACGGCGTCCTGTCATCTGGGTCCGCTCGGCGAGGAAGATACACGGCTCTACATCGAGCATCGCCTCCGCCAAGTGAACTGGGTGAACGACCCGGAGATAACTGCGCAGGCCTTTGCGGAAATCTACCGCTGCACCGGCGGGATTCCCCGCCGCATCAACACCCTGTGTTCGCGTCTTCTTCTGCTCGCGTTTCTGGATCAGAAGCACAAGGTGGACGGCGATATGGTGATAGCGGTCGCCGCGGAGCTTTCCGCCGAATTCGGACCGACCACCGGCATCCCTGCCGCGCCGCCTCCGAAAGCGCTCCTCTCCGAGAGTTCCGGAATACCGTTGCGCACGGACACTCGTTTGGCCGGTAGTGGTGACCTCGAGCGCCGGATGGCGGCACTGGAAATGCAGATAAGCCGCCATGAGACCGTAATCCAGCGCGCGCTGGAATTGGCCGCGCATTATTTTCCGGACGTCGATGTTTGAAATTGGAGCAACACATGCTGCGGCCCGTGCAGGGATCTGTCGCAAAGCTTGAGGGCGTGACGCCGATCGATGTCCGCGTCGGCGGTGGCCGGCCCGCGCCGCATGATGCCGTGCGGCAACGCAGGCTCGTCAATGCGATGTCGATCGATGTCGAGGACTACTTTCAAGTCGAAGCGTTCAACGGCGTCATCCGCCGGAGCGACTGGGACGGCGCTCCAATCCGCGTGGACCGGAACACCGCCAGGATACTCGACATGCTCTCGGAAGCCGGCGTGTGCGGAACGTTCTTCATTCTGGGATGGGTTGCCGAGCGATTTCCGGATCTGGTGAAGCGTATCGCTGCTGAGGGCCACGAAATCGCGAGTCACGGCTATAACCATCAGCGCGCGGATGGCCAGAGTCAGGCGGAATTCCGCGACGATGTCCGCCGCGCGAAAGACCTGCTGGAGAACATCACCGGCACCGTGGTGCGCGGCTATCGGGCGCCGACCTTCTCCGTCAACCGGCGGAATTGGTGGGCCTACGAGGTTCTTTCGGAGTGCGGCTACGAATATAGCTCGAGTGTCTATCCCATCAAACACGATCTCTACGGAATGACCGATGTGCCGCGCACGCCGTTCAAGCCCACCGCGGCGCCCATCATCGAAATACCGATGGCGACGGTCAGGCTATTCGGGAAAAATCTGCCCTGTTCGGGCGGCGGCTATTTCCGTCTTTTGCCATATTCCTTGAACAAGGCCGCGTTGCGCTACGCCAACGGTGTCGAGAAGCAACCCTGCATCTTCTATTGTCATCCGTGGGAATTCGACGCCGGGCAGCCGCGCATAGCGGCGGCCAGCGCGAAATCGCGGTTCCGCCACTACACGAACATCTCGCGCATGCCTGGACGCTTCACGCGTCTGCTGAAGGATTTTTCCTGGGACCGCATCGACAACGTATACCTGGGAAATCAGCGTGCTTGAGCTTTTGGGCGCATTGCATCGGGCGCCGTCGCAATGAAGGAAGCAAAGATACTCCCACACGGAGCCGAGGGCGCTTGGGATGACTTCGTCAAGAAGGCGCCTGGCGGCACCTTTTTCCATCTTTCCAGTTGGCGGGGGGTGCTCGAGGAAGCCTTCGGCCACCGGACTTATTACCTGTTCACGGAGGTGGACGGCAGCATCAACGGCGTTTTGCCGCTGACGCAGGTAAAGAGCCTTCTCTTCGGAAATACGCTGATCTCGAACGCGTTTTGCGTGGAAGGCGGCATATTGGCCGAAAATGCCCAGACGGCTGAGGTGCTTCGCAGGGGCTGCGTGAACCTGGCGCGGAAGCTCAACGTCGACGGCGTCGAACTGCGGTCCGCGAACTGGGATGACCCGGAATGGGTCCGCAAGGAAGGCCTCTACGTTTCATTTCGTCGGCCCATCACCACGGACGAGGACGCCAACCTGAAGGCGATACCGCGCAAGCAGCGCGCGATGGTTCGCAAAGGCATTTCGCTGGGCCTGACCTCGGAGATCGATTTCGGCGTGGACCGGCTTCATCACATCTATGCACAAAGCGTCCATCACCTCGGAACACCGGTATTCCCAAAGAAATACTTCCGGATGTTGAAATCGGCATTTCGGGACGACTGCGATATCGTTACGGTGGTGCACAATGGCGAGGCGGTCGCCTCCGTTCTCAACTTCTATTTCCGCGATCAGGTCTTGCCCTATTACGGTGGCGGAACTCTCGCCGCACGCCAACTGGCCGCCAATGATTTCATGTATTGGGAAGTGATGCGGCGTGCCGCGGAGCGCGGCTACCGGATATTCGATTTCGGACGCAGCAAGACCGATACCGGCGCCTTTCACTTCAAGAAGAATTGGGGTTTCGAGCCCCAGCCGCTGACATATGAGTTTCTGCCCGTTGCGCGGCAGGAGATTCCGGATGTGAACCCGCTCAATCCGAAATATCAGATGATGATCTCGATGTGGCGCCGCCTTCCGCTTGCGGCCACGAAAGTCCTGGGGCCGATGATCGTCCGTTCGATCGGTTGATGGCCGTGAAAGATCTTCTCTTTCTCACGCAACGCATCCCGTATCCCCCGGACAAGGGCGACAAAATACGCTCCTTCCACGTCCTTCAGCATCTCGCGAGAAACCATCGCGTTCATCTCGGCTGCTTCGTCGACGATCCTTACGATATGCAATACCTGCCGGAGCTTCGCCGGAATTGCGCGAGCGTCATGTGCCTGCCGATTGTAAAGCCGTTGGCACTGCTGTCTGGCGCGGTAAGCTTGTCGCGCGGAAAGTCGCTGTCGCAGGGCTATTTCCATCAGCGGCGTATGAGCCGCTGGGTCCGCGATGTGATTGGACGTGCCGATATCTCGGATATTTTCGTATATTGTTCTTCGATGGCGCCTTACGTTTTTCCATTCGTGCGAGGGCGCCGGGTCGTCATGGACATGGTGGACGTGGATTCCGAAAAGTGGCGGGCCTATGGCGCCGCGGCGAGGTGGCCGCTCGGCCGACTTTATAAGCGCGAGGCCGATGCGCTCCTCGAATTGGAAAAGAAGGCCGTGCTCGCCTTCGACCACACGTTTCTGGCGGGGCCGACCGAGGCGCGGTTGCTCCTCGAGCGCGGTCCCGAATGCGCCGGGCGCATCGGCGATTTTCAGAATGGCGTCGATACTGTCTATTTCGATCCCGCGCTGGCATTCGATAATCCGTACCCGGACGGAATCCGCCCGGTGACGTTCACAGGTGCGATGGATTATGAGCCCAACATTCAGGCCGTGATCTGGTTTGCCCGGAACGTCCTTCCCGGACTGCATCGCAGGCACCCGCGATCGCAGTTCTGGATTGTCGGCTCCAATCCTGTTCCCCAAGTGAAGGCGCTTGCCGATATCGCCGGTGTTCGCGTGACCGGCCGCGTTCCGGATATGCGGCCCTATCTGCGATATGCCGCCTGTGCGGTCGCCCCGCTGCAGATCGCCCGCGGCGTGCAGAACAAGATATTGGAAGCGATGGCGATGGATCGAACCGTCGTCGCGACGCCACAAGCTTGGCAAGGGCTCACGGCTATTCCCGGCAAAGAGCTTTTTCTGGCGGAAACTCCCGAAGACTTCGTTGCGGCAGTGTCTGCCGTGCTGGAGGGGAGTTGCGACGCAAAGGGCGCGCGAGAACGCATTCTTGCCGATCATTCCTGGGCCAGGAATCTGGACGTTGTGACCGCCAGGCTCGACGGCCCGATGGCGCAGCGCGCTGCATCGAGAACGCCGTGATATCGCTTTCAGCCATCGCTTTGCAGGATAACGGTGAAGTGCGCCGGCGCGGATGGCTCACGGCAATCGTTGCTCTAGGTGTGGCACTCCTGGGAATCCTGCTCATCTACCACAATGCTGTGCTGGGCGCGTGGCATGTCTGGACGGGATCGGCGGCTTACAATCACTGCTTTCTGGTCATTCCAATCGCTCTTTATATGGGATGGACAAGGCGTACTTGGCTCGCTGGCCGGTTTCCGCAACCGAATTGGTTCGCGCTGGCGCTGGTCGCGCTCATGTCGCTGGCGTGGCTGGCAGGCGCCGTACTGGGGATCCTGGAGATCCGTCAGTTTGCGGTCCTGACGCTGATCCAGGCGGTACTTCTGGCGACGCTTGGATGGCCCCTTTACCGCCTTTTGCTGGCGCCGTTCCTCTATCTTTATTTTCTGGTGCCCACCGGGGAATTCCTCATTCCTTCGCTTCAGAGCTTTACGGCGCAATTCGCGACACACGGGCTCCAGCTTGTCGGCATACCCGTCTACACGGATGGCACCATCATCCAAATTCCCGCGGGGACGTTCGCCGTCGCCGAGGCCTGTGCCGGATTGCGCTTCCTCGTGGCGGCGATCGCTTTCGGCGTTTTCTATGCCTGCCAGGTCTACACGAGCCTGGGCAGACGGTTCGTCTTTGCCGGCGTCTCGCTCGTTCTGCCGGTGATCGCGAACGGCTTTCGCGCTTTCGGACTCATCGCTGCGGCGCAGCTATTCGGCAGTGCCGCGGCGATCGAAGCCGATCACATCATATACGGCTGGCTATTCTTTTCGCTCGTGCTCGTTGTGTTGATCTATGTGGGGCATCTCTTCGCGCAGCGGGATCCTCTAGCGGCTTTTCCCGCCAAAGAGAGTTCTGCAATGCCCGATCCGGTGTCGCCAAAGATTGCACGACAGGTCGTTTCGATAGCCGTGTTGGGCCTGATCCTGGCCGCGATAGGGCCGCTGCTCGGCGCGGGACTTCAGGCCCGATCGCGGACCCTGCTTCCCGCCGCTGCGCTCCCGCTTCCTGCCGGCTGGCAACCCGTCGCCGGCAGTTCGGACTGGAAACCAAAAATATTCCAGGCCGACCGGACATTTGCCGATACGGTCGAGCGTGGCGGGGAGCGTCTCGACCGCTTCATCGCACTGTACGTGCCTCACGGTCTTTCGACCAATCTGCTTCATTCCGAAAATCGCGTGGCGGACCCCGATATGTGGCGCACCGTTTCGCGCCAGACGCGCACGGTGGACATCGAGGGGAAGAAGATCGCGGTCCAGGTCACGCAGGTGGCCACGGCGGACCGCCGGCGGATCATCTGGTCCTTCTACGCCCTCGATAACGCGGTTGCGACGACCGTGTGGCAGGTGAAGTGGCATGAAGGGACATCGTTCCTGGACGGGAAACGTTGCGCGAGCGCCTTCGTGGCCATATCCGAGGAATTCTCCGGCCAGAACGCCAGCCCGCGAGCACTGGAGGATTATTTTGCTGGGCTCCGGCTCCCGCGCGCCTACTTCTGCAGGAGAATGTCCAAGAGTTAATAAAAAGGGTGTCGAAACTCTTTACATGTTCGGCAGTCGTGGAGTGCGCGGTCCATGTAAGATATTGTGATCATTGAGTATTCCAATTTTGGCACACCACTTGCTTGCATCCTCGCCAGAGGTCACGCGTCGTTAACTTTTGGGTCTTGGGTACTACCAACGGGGACTTGCCTATGAAAACGAAATTCTGGCTCAGCTTGGTTGCCGGTGCCGCCATGGCCGGGCTGTTCACCACCAGCGCGAATGCCACATTCCTCGGCCTTCGGGTGACGAGTGCAGCGACCAATCAAAACACGAGCACGACGTTTGCTGGTACGACCGGCAACATCAGCCTGTCGGGCACCATCAATAACGTCACTTACAGCCTGAACGGCACTGGCGTGGACGCGGGCGGGCTGACCTCGCTGCTCCTTCAGCTGCCGACGAGCACGGACAACACGAACAGTCTGCGGACCGTGAAATATGCGATCACCATGACCGGTATCGCGGTTCAGCCCAATCTGGAATCCTGGACATCGCTGCTCACGGGTCTGAATGCGCTCAACGGCCCGCCGCCGGCGGTTTCCAACGCGGGTTTCCAGGTTTATTACAGCGAGTCCAACGTGGCCTACAGCACGCAACACCTGCTGTATGACTCCGGGTTCGTCTGCGGTGCTGCGGCAGCCTATTCTTGCGCAAATGGCGGTGCATTCCCCACCCCGACGGGAACATACTCTCTCACCGAGATCTTGACCGTCACCTACAAGCCGGGATCGCAAGGACAGAACGTGTCGACGAGCGCGAGCTTCGCCGCCATTCCTGAGCCGACTTCGATCGCGCTTCTCGGCTCCGGGCTGCTGCTTCTCGGCTGGCTTTCGCGCCGCGGGAAGAAGAGAAGCGACATCGCCTGAGGCGGTGCCTCCAGCGACGTAAGAAAAACGGCGGCTGATTTTCAGTCGCCGTTTTTGTTGCTACCGAGTCGATAATGCCGGACATTACGTTGACGGATTTTCTAACCGAGTTGCGGGCGAAGCGTGTTAGGCGTGCTTTCGCGCTCGGTAGCTGCGTGGTCGTCGCTGGCATCT
Source organism: Rhizomicrobium sp. (assembly GCA_051959625.1). Lineage (GTDB taxonomy): Bacteria > Pseudomonadota > Alphaproteobacteria > Micropepsales > Micropepsaceae > Rhizomicrobium. The sequence continues at coordinate 813 of JBQCFD010000170.1, read as the reverse complement.
TTCTGACGGGTGGCTTTTTTGCGGCGCAACGGAAATGTCTCAGTAGTGCCGCGTCCACCAGCGCGCAGCTCGCGACCTTGAACGCCGAGATCGGGGCGCGCCGATCTGCGCTGGTTGGTGCGTTGCAGGCGGCGGAGACGACGCAGGATCTCAGACGTGCGGCGCAATACCTTGGAAGTACGCCGCCGAAAAGCATCGGGGGGACGAGCGGAAGGACTCTGGGCGATCTGAACTACGAACGAGAGCAGCTTCGGGCAAGCATCGCGGTGGATGACCCCGATGGTTTGCGAAAGGCGGAGGTACCCAGGCCGATCGATCCCTGGGTGCTGCAAAACTATCCTGTCGATCAGTTCGGCTTTCTCTTGGGCGCTTCCACGAACGATTTGGCTACATTGCGTCTGGCCGCGCGCGAGGAGCTGTTGAGTTTCCAGGCGGGCCTTATCATCCCCCCTCATTCCGGCCTCGAAGTCGTACCGAACTGCTCTCTCATGAATACCGTCGCGTATTATTTTTTGGGGACGGAGCCCCTGCTTTTGCGAAAAAAGCGGGGTGTTTCAGCGGAAGGGGCTGGCCACGAAAAAGGGCCGGCATAACGGGCTACACTTGGTCCCAGGGGACCCGCGGGCAGGTGCCCTTTACCATAAGAATAGTGTCCTTCTAGGGCCGCGAGCTGGCCTAGAATATGCTGGCGTCAGCGGGCTAGTGTCGCTGCTTCTCGAAGAATGGCTGGTGCGCTTACGGGTTCATTCCCGTCGCGCGAGGCATGACAGCGGGCCGGGCGGGGCGGTCGCAGAATGAGCATGATTCTCACCA
>JBQCFD010000169.1:0-20592 GCA_051959625.1 Rhizomicrobium sp. | reverse complement strand
TTATAGATCTCACCGTTGAATACGAGGACCAGGCCGCCAGCCCCGTGCATCGGCTGACTGCCGGTATTGTTTTCGCCCACATCGATAATACTCAGCCTGCGGTGCGCGAGCCCCGCACGGCGATGTTCGGCGAGCCATGTGGCGTGCCCGTCCGGGCCCCTGTGCACGAGAATTTCGTTGATCAGATCCAAGTCACGGGAAGCGTCCGGGCCCAGTGGACCGGATATGCCGACTATTCCACCAATCCCGCACATTCGGTATTCGCTCCAGGACCGCCCAATGCAGAGCCTTATGGCACACTATCCCTCGAAATAAGAGGATGATAGTAAACTTGACTTCCGTAACCCCGGTTTGGGCGCGTATAGGAAAAATGGCGATCGCGGACGTACAACTGCGCTATTGGCCAACGGTAAAAGCGTGGACTCCGGACATCGAAGCCCTGTGGGGCAAGTTCGCGTTCTATGTCGTTGTCGTCGGTCTCATTTGCAATATGCTGGCAGCCTACAGCGCAGGACCGATCCCTGTGGATTGGTTAAGCCGAGTCATTTTTATCGTCGGCGCGGCGATGATGCTCTTCAGCGGGACTTTGCCGAAAGTGCCCGCTTTTTCATCGCTGAGTCTCCTATTCATTTGGGCGATCTTTGCGACTATCGGCGGCCTCATCGATAACAGCATCCAGTTTCGGATGCCCTTTTTGACGACGCCGTATCCCGTTTTCATTGCTCTACGATTTATGAATCTGCTTGCTCCTTTGGGATGCGCATATCTCATTGTCGCCGCATCCGAACGATATTCCTTCAACAAAGTCGCTACTTTGGTGATCTGGCTAGGCACCATCGCCGCTGTCTACGCCATCTACGTCTATTTCGCGCAGCTCTATGGCCTGCCCGAGCTGCCGCGCACACGCATGGGAACCGGTGGCGGACATCAATCGACAACCTTCACCTACGACTTTCATCGCGCAATGGGATCATTTCGCGAGCCGAGCCATCTTGCGGAATGGCTCCTCGCGCCGCTTTTTACGAGTTTCGCGCTCAGGAACAGACTCTTCAAGATCCATACCTGGGTCATGCTCCTGGCAATGCTGCTCACTGGCAGCCTTGCCGGTATTGCGGGGCTGGGGGTCGGCATCTTCATGTCAGTCATGCTGGGAAACCCCTTGCGCGCGAAGAGCTGGAAAATCATCGGTGCGTTCCTCGGCGTGCTGGCCGTGGGTATCCTGGGATTCGCGGCTTTCGCCGCTGGCAAAAACATAGACCTATTCACGCTGTTTGACGTTCTCGGCGGCCGTGCCGGAAATATCCTATTTGGCGGCGGCCTTCAGACCTCGGATCGCGGCGCGATTCTGGCGGCCGCGCTCCAACAGCCGATTTCTTTTTTTGGATACGGCATGGGCCGCGCAAACCTCATTTTGACGGATATCTACGGGCGCATGACATTCGGCGCGACGCCGTACGTCGTGGACTATCACAGCCTCTACCTGCACTACCTCTTTGCGACGGGCATCGTAGGCTTGATCCTGCTTCTGATATTCATAACCACGCCGATCTATCTATTCTGGTCACGCCGCCTTGCTCGAATCCGGCTCCAATTCTCCTATTTCGTCGGAGGCGTGATCGCTTATGCGGTGACCAATACACTTCTCTTCGATGAATTGACGCCGAACTTCGTGGTAATGATTGCTTTCGTTATCGCCATCGCGCGGGCACAGGAGAGATTTGCGATCCTGAAGTACGGCGATGCCGTAAGCAGGCCCTCAAATGGGTAGGCTAAAAGAGGGCATATTCTCGTTTGCCCGGAGCCTGCGGCGCGGATTCAAGAACATCGTCATTGCCTGATATGCCAAAACCCCGAGTGCTCCTTTTCTCGAATTGGTTTGCTCCGGGATATAAGGGCGGCGGATCCCAAACTGCAGCCATAAATCTCGTTCGCGCTTTGGCAAGCGAGTTCGAATTCTTCGTGATTTCGCGAGACCGGGATGCGGGAGAATCAGCCCCATTTTCGAACGTATTGGCTGGGAAATGGCTTGACGTCGACGGCGCGCGGATCCGCTACCTCGATCCGCGCGAACAGCGATTGTCCATGGTGAGAACCCTGATCCGCGATACGCCGCACGAACTCATTCATCTCAATTCCGTGGTTTCGTTGCCGTTTGCCGCTTACCCGGCGTTGGTGCGCCGTTTCAATTTGGCAAGCCCGGCACCGGTGCTGGTTTCCCCCCATGGCGAAATGGCGCGAGGCGCGCTCTCAAATAAGCGCCTCAGGAAATCACTCTACTTGCTGGGCGCCGACGCGGTCCGGTTGTTCGGCGATGCCACATGGCATGCCGCCACAGTCGAAGAAGAGGCCGATATTCGGCGAGTTTGGGGAACAAGAGCAAAAATCGAGGTTGCGCCTGTTCTTCCCCCGCAATTGCCGTTTTTCAGCGCGCCAACTGCGCATTCGCCGAAGGTGCAAGGGGCGCTACGGGCAGTCTTCTTTGCTCGTGTCGACCGAATGAAGAATCTCGAGTTTGCGATCGACCTCGTCTCCTCCGTCGAGAATGTGACGTTGGATATTTGCGGTCCTATCGGCCAGCCTGACTATTGGGCCGAATGTCAAAAGCGGATAGCAACATCGGCGCGGCCGCAAGCGTTCAGGTATATCGGTGATATGCGGCCGGAGAACGTAACCGCCGCGCTCTCCAAATACGAAGTGCTTCTGCTGCCGTCACAGAACGAAAGTTTTGGCTACGCAATCCTGGAGGCCCTGGCTGTGGGTTGCCCGGTTCTCATAAGCGACAGGACGCCGTGGAAGGCTCTGGAAGCCGTGGGGGTAGGCTTCGACGTCCCTCTGGACAGGCCGGAGCTTTTCCGGGCGCGATTGGAACAGCTGCGGAATCTCGATGAACCGGCGCACCGCGAGATCCGATCCCGGGGGATTGGCTACGCGCGCGATTATATCGCGAACTCTCCCGCCCGCGACGCAATGCTCGCTATTTACCGGCGTGCGATGGCCCGCGCCGCCTAGGCATCCTTCGCAAGCACCACCAATGTCGCCAACGACACCGCCACCTGGCTGAAGATCGAGGTCACGTCCACCAGCACCTGGCGGATCGAGACCGGCGAAAGATCGCGCGGGACGACGATTGTGCTTCCGGGCGGAATGTTCTCGTCGTTCAGGTTGAACCACCCTGATTCAAGTTTGCGCGCCGTACCGTCCGGCAAAACGACAAACGCGAGCGATTTGTCCGCGAAGTCGTTATAGCCACCGACCCGCTCGATATAGTCGTCGGGCGTCATGTCGGGCGAATAGGGGATGGTGCCCGGCTGCAAGACCTGACCGAGAATCGTCACCGTGCTCGGGCGCTGAGGGATGTAGATGACGTCGCCAGGCTCCAGCAGCGGGTCCCGGTTGGGATGCGCAACGAGTTGCACTGGATCGGCTATGATCGAAATACGGCCAAGTGGCTTGGTATTGCGGAGGTCTGCAATCAAAGCCGCAACACCGGATTCGGAGACGGGGCGCGTTCCAAGCGCCGTGCCGCTCGTGAGCAGCATGTTCTGCATTTCGTCGGCAGCGCGGCGGTAGCCATCTTCCTCGATTGCCGCGACCGATTTCCGCAAAAATACGGTGCCATACGGATAGGCCTGGTCGGATAAGCCGCCGGCCCGCAGCAAAAGCTCGGACAGCCGTTCGCCCTTTTCAATCTTGTAGACGCCCGGTGAACGCACCTCGCCTTGCAGGGTAACGGCACCTGCACCCACCGACGCATACACCTGGTTGAACCGGATCTCGTCATGCGGCTTGACGATATATTCCGACAGCCGGGATTGGCCGTAGGGCAACAGCTGTCGCGTAGTCTGCGACTTGCCGGCCGTCCCGTTCACGCTCGTCGATATGATCTCAACGCCGCTTTCATCGACCCAACCCGATGTTCCGCCTGCTGCAGCGACGAGCTGTTCGAGGTTGACATCCGGGCCGACGAGATAATCGCCCGATCCGCGCACAGCCCCGCCAATGCTGACCTGATGATCGATGAGGAAATACATCAGTACCAGCGGGTCAACGTGCAGTTGCTTCGCGAAATCGCCATACGTCATCGCGGGGCGGTTCGATGCCACCTGCCCCGGGCGAAGATATTGATCCTCGAGATTCTGCGCCGGGCTGAGTTGAGGCGCTGCGGCGTCTTGCAGAGCATCCTGCTTGTATTTGTCCTGAGCGTTGGCAGTTTGTGAAGACGCGCTGCTGCTCGTCGAACTCGACGAGGACGACGAGGTCGGAGACGCCGTGACCAGCACGCCACCGTCACCCAGAACCATGGTCGAGAGCTCGGCGATATCCTGCCGTTCGTCTTTTATGCCGCCATTCTGGCGCAAGAACCAAGGCGTGTTCTGATTCGTCGTCGTGTCTGTTGCCGCGGTGCCAGTGACCAGCTGGCTGGGCAGGTTCGCGGTGACGGGCACTCCCGAGGTGCCCGCCGTCGGCGAAACTTGCTCCTTCAGAGCTTCGGCGGATGTCGGAGCACGGGCGAGCTCCGCAGCCGATGCCCGCCGCTCCTGAAATGCCCGCACAACCGCCGATAGCAGCAGGGCTTCGCGCGTGTTGATAACGCGAACGACGTCGTCGCTTTGCAGCTGGATATTTTGCTTGCCGCTCAAGACTGCCACCGGCGCAAAAGATACCAGCGCGCGCATAAGCGTGTTTGGATCGCGGCGCGAAATGATCCCGAAAAGCGAATAGGGATTTTCGCCAATCGCGCCCGGAGACTTCAACATTTCGGCCAGAGAGCTGCTCTTGCCCAACGAATAAGCGCCGGCGAGCGGCACGCCGCCCGACAGTGTGGCCTGGCTCTCGATCTTGCTTGCTTCGGGCTGGACGAAAAGAATTTCGCTGTCGTGGACAACGGTACCTTCTGTCGCCGGCTCCAAAGTCGTCGCACCATTGGGATCAATGCGGAGGAGCGAGAGGCGATAACGGCCCCGCACCTCCACGCCGCCGCCCAGCTCCATCATGGAACGGGCACTGGCGGCGCGCGCACCTGCAGCCATTTCATAAATGCCCGGCCGGCGCACCCAGCCCGTGACGGCCACTGTCGGGCCGAGTGGCGGGACAACGATGCGGTCGCCATCCGAGAGAAGAGCGATCCGGGCGTGTCCGCGGTCCGTCAAATATGCGTAGAGGTCGATGACTGTCGCGCGGCCATTTCTCACAAGCCGGACATTACGGAGGCTGCCCGTTTTCTTGACACCGCCCGAAAGCAGGATCGCATCAACGACGGAAGACAACCCGTTGACGAGGCGCACGCCAGGATTGTTCACCTCGCCGGTGACCGAAACGCTCACCTGACGAAGGGCGCCGATCGTGACATAGGCCTGCGTCTGTATGTATGCCCGCTGAATGGCATCTGTGACGTCTTTGCGGAAATCGCCGAGCGTGCGGCCCGCGGCCAAAATAGGCTTCAGGCGAGGAAGAATTACGCGACCGTCACGATCGACGGGAGCACGAAATTCACTGTTCTCCTGGCCACGCAGCGAGACCACCACCTCGTCGCCGGGACCGAGGATGTAGCTGTCCACGAGCGCGCCCGACTGGGGCACGGGAATTTCACCTCCCGTGCCGAACTGGTCGTAGCCGAATTGGCTCAGGCGCACGCCCGCGCGGCTCGACATAATTTCTTCGAGGCGCGAAGCCGGCAGTACTACCGATGCTGTTTGGCCTTGTTGGCGGGTGTTTTGCTGCGTCCCCTGCTGCTGCGACGGAGAGCCATAAGGCTGAAGGTACTGGCCCCCACTTGTGGTTGTTCCGTACGGACTACTGCCCAATGGCAAGGCGCCTGGTCCGTTCTGCTGGGCGGATTGCAGAAGCTGATCGAGGAGACTCGTCGTGCCAGAGGACTGCGCGCTCGCCTGCAGAGAACAAAGTCCCGCGAACGCGATCATGAGAGCAATGACGCGGACTAGCCGCGGAAGCGCGTGTCTCCACCCGCCCTTGCCGGACGGATCGCTCGCGTCAACATCTCTCATGATTTCCTCGACAGATTACCACCCGAACCGGCCCCCCTTAACACACCCGTTCTGTTCCAGTGAAGGATAAGTTGGGCTAAACGCCACATTTGTTTGACCTTTTTTACCTCTTCCGGCAAGTTCCGGCGCTGGCGATCAAGGGCATTTCGGCGGTATGGCGAAGGGAGCGCATTGGCTTGCCCGGGCGGTTTCTCGCGCCCGCTGGCAACAAAGCTTGCGCATTTGCTGCGCCTTTGGCCTTGGGGCTGGATTGGCTGTGGCTCCTGTCGCGCCTTATGCCAGCGCCCGCACAATTGGCGTGGATCCCCCGCAGTCCGAGAATTTCTATGGGCAGGTGGGATTGCTGGAAATGCCGAGCGCCCGGCTCATGCCCGATGGTGAAATTTCTGCAACGGTGTCCACGACGCCGGCCATGGACCGCTATACGTTGGGTTTCCAGGCATTGCCGTGGCTGGAAACCACCTTTCGCTATGCTCGCATCGACACTTATCTTCCCAACTTCGATCTCTACGACCGAAGCCTGGGTTTCAAGATAAGACTGCGCCAGGAAGATGATTTTTGGCCGTCGATTGCGGTGGGCGCGATGGACATTCTGGGCACGGGTGCATTCGGCGCCGAATATCTTGTCGCGTCGAAGCGGTTCGGCGACTTTGACGCGACGTTTGGCGTCGGGTGGCGGCGATTTGGCGGCACCGCGACTTTCGAAAATCCGTTTGCGGCGATTATCCCGAGCTTCAAGAACATCAATACCAATTTCGGGCAGGGCGGCACGCCGGACCTGAATCAGTTCTTCCACGGCTCCAAAGCGGGATTGTTCGGAGGCCTGACGTGGGATTCGCCTATCGACGGTTTGCGGCTGATCGCAGAAGTCAGCGGAGACAAATACACCGCGCAAACGGCGACGGGGAAAGTCCACATTCGGACGCCCTTCAATCTCGGATTCTCATATGAGCCGTTCGACGGCGTCCAAATCGGCGGCGGTTATCTCTACGGATCGCAATGGGGACTGCGCGTCACGATTCACTTCAACCCGATCACCGATAATCCTGGCCCCGCTCTCGGCGCTGCGCCGATCCCTACTCAAGTGCGCACGCCCGAAGAACGCAAAGACGCCGTCCTCTCGCTGATCCAGGACAAGACGCATTTTTATACAAACTCCCCATTCGACAAGCCTCGTGACGAGATCCAAAAGCAGGCCGACATAGCGCTGACGGAAACACCCTCGCTTGCCGATTCGCTTTTCGAGGATGCATCGTTCCGGACTCTCGACGTGCAGGACGTGGAGAGCTTCGGGAGCGATTTGATCGTGGATGTGAGTTCCAGATCGAAACCGCTGTCCTGCAGCAGGATGGGAAATCTATCGAACGCCGCCCGGACAGCCGGCTTCAAAGAAATCGTGTTCTCGCAATCGGGCGGCTCTACGGCGATTTGCAGCACCCGAGCTCAACCGGCAACGAGGATCGCTGAGGCCGGCGACACGGCTGCCAGCGCGGGCATTCTGTCCGGCCCGGACGAACCGGCTGCGGCAGCGCCAGCCACTGCTGCTTTCACATCCCAGGACGGCGGAGACCTGAAAACCCGCATCGTGCAGATGGCCGACGCGCAAAATATCCAGGTGGCCGCGCTTTCCATCAGAGAGCACCGGATCAGGCTCGCTTTCATCAACAAAACCTACCTGAAGAACACCGAGGCGATCGGCCGCCTACTGCGCATTCTAATGACGACTGCTCCCGCCAGCGTGGAGGAGTTCCGCCTGGTGGACGTCACCAACTACCTGCCGACCAATGCCGTCGTTTTCAGCCGGTCCGACGTGGAGCGCACGCTCAATCTCGATGGATCGGCGGACGAACTTTGGCCTCTCACCGAAATCCAGCCGGTCTCCGAGCACGAAACATTCCTTGATGCCGACAGCCTGATTTCTTATCCGGATTTCGACTATTCGATTTCTCCCGGCCTGCGCCAATCGCTCTTCGACCCGCAAAATCCGCTGGCTGTGCAGATCTATGCGAATATGGCGGGAAGCGTGGCATTCACGCCGAACATCAGTTTCAACGGGGCGGTCGAATACAGCATCTACAACACGATCGACAAGAATTTGCCCAGCAACAGTGTTCTTCCCCACGTGCGATCCGATTTTCCGAAATACTACGAGAACAAGGTCGGCATCGCCGATCTGGAGGCGCGATACTTCAAGAAGCTAACGCCCGATGTCTATTTCCTGGGGCGTGCCGGCTATCTGGAGGACATGTTCGCGGGCGTGGGCGGGGAGATCTATTGGCAGCCGCCCCATCAGCGATGGGCGGTTGGGGCGGATATCTATGGCGTCCAGCAAAGAGCGTTCGACCGGCTATTCGACTTCCGCAACTACCGCGTGATCACGGGCCATGTGGGCCTCTACTATGACTCACCGTTCTACAACCTCGACTTCCAGATTCAGGCCGGCCGCTACCTGGCAGGCGACTATGGTGCGACGTTCCAAGTGACACGACGCTTCGCAAACGGCATCGAGATCGGCGCTTATGCGACACTGACCAACGTGCCCTTCTCGAAGTTCGGCGAAGGCTCCTTCGACAAGGGAATCATCATACGAATTCCCGTGGGAGCGATCGCTCCGTTGAACACCCAAGATGTCGCAAATCTGGACTTCTCTCCGATCACCCGCGACGGCGGACAGCGGCTCTACGGAGAGGCGACATTGCATGACACCCTGCAGCGATCGAGCGAAAACGAACTTTTGAGCGGATGGAATTCCGTGCTGGAGCCTTGATATGACGAAAAGACACTCGTTTCTCTTATCGCGCAGAGCCGTCGTCATTGCGGGCGCGGCATTGCCGCTTGCCGGCTGCGATCTTCCGCCTGGCCTTGATTTCAGCACGGTCAAGGACTCGCTTGCGGTTTCGACCGGAATCGAAAGCGCACCCGGAATCACGCTCCAGCAGGCCAGTCAGATTCCTTACGCGTCGCTCGGCTATCGCATTGGAAGCTCCTCCGAATATGTCGTCGTGCTCGCGGCCTCGGTCCCGGACGGCCTGCTCTGGACCGCGGCGGATCACCGTGCACTTGTGACCGTGGGCGGGCGGATAACCCGGACAGCCGGGTTCGATTGGAATCTCGGCGACACCAGCTTCGCGGAGAACGATCCGGTCAGCACCGGTCTTCAAAGCATGACGACAAACGTGTCTCTCAGGCGCACGCTGGATCTCCGGGACATCGACAGGTTTGGGGTGGACGTAGAAAGTACATTTACCCCGATCGGCAAGAAGACCATAAACATCCTCGGCGCGAACCTCGACGTTCTGGAGGTCAACGAAGATTGCAATTGCGCCGACTTCAGCTGGAGCTTCAAGAATGTCTATTGGGCCGATATCAGTACCGGGTTCATCTGGCGGTCCCTGCAGACGATCCATCCGAATCTGGATGCGCTGACCATCGAGGTGCTTCGTCCCCCAGCCTGAATTTGCCGCCGCTAACGCTCGGGCGCGCCCGCTCGCACCAGATCGCGATAGGCAAAGGCTGCGGCTGCGCTAAGCGGAATTGTGCAAAAAAGATATGTGATGGAGATCAGCACGACCAAAGTGATCAGCATGCTATGGAGCACGCCTGCTACATCGGTCAGCGTACGCACCGATTGGGGAATGGCAATCAGGCCGGTCACCCGCAGGCAATATTCGCCCAATAGATAGAAGGCGATACCGGGAATAAGACATACGACGCCGATTGCGGCGATACGCCAGAAATCGAGCGAAGACACTTCCCATGCACGACCGACGAGCTGTCCGGTTTCGCGGTCGACTCCGACGGGACCGATGAAGAAGCCCAGGCGGATCGTCAGCCACACAAGAAGCAGCAAAATGAGCAGCTGACTGATATATCCGAATATCGGATCCACGCCGAGGCGTAGCAGCAGCACGCGGACGCCTTCTCCCCCGGTCACGAGGATTCCGGCTATCACGACAAGCCGCAGAAGCCCCGCATAAACGCGCCATTCCGGCAGGGCGACGTGAAACCAGTTCCAGCCATGGGTGCGCGGCTTGCCCAACACCAGCGAAATCACGCCTGTCACGACCACCGCGTGCAGGAACAGCAAAATCAGCAGCCCGCCTCCCGCCAGCGCCAATACAAGGCTCGCGCTCCGTTCGTCGTGATGGGCGAGAAAGCGGTCCAGTTCGGCGATGTAGGCGATCCCGAGGGTATAGAGCATCGCGCCGCCAAGAATCGAAGGCAGCAGGACCCGGCTCAGCACCTTTCCGATATCGCGCACCGACAAGACAAATGACGACCGGAGTGTTCTTCGAATGGAGAGCGATGCCATGGCGACGAGGATTCTATCAAAGATTATTGCCGTCTGCGATCAACGTCCGGCGTGATGAGGATGACGTTGTTTGAGGGCTCTTCCTGCGTGGCCGGCGCAGTACCGCGGTTATCGGTCAGCCGCGCATAGCTGAAATAGAAGGCGGAAACCAAAGCAAGGCTCACAAGCGCGAATTTGGGCTCGAGCGTGGACAGAAGAGACGTCGATGCCACCGCGCCGGCATAGGTCAGGTAGCCCTTGGTCGGCCCCATCTCATCTTCCAGGCGATGATGGATGTGATCACGGTCGCCTTTGAAGGGCGATGCCTTTCGCATCGAACGCGTGATGATCAGGCGCAGGCAATCCACGACGGGCACATAGAACCAGACAATGACGGTTTCGAGCGGCACTTCTCCGCGTGCGTGCGCAAGCGCAGTAAGAAGTCCGATCACGAATGTCACGCCATAAGTGCCGCAATCGCCCAGAAACAGCTTGCCGCGCAGGTTGAATGCGAGAAACACCAATGACGCCAAGAACAGCACGATGGCCGCGGCCTGGCTTGTGCCGGTACTGACGAGCGCGAGGCAGCCGGACCAGACGACAAACATGCTGCCGACGACGCCATTCTGCCCATCCGCCATATTGACGGCGTTCACCAGACCGACCGACGTCACAACCATCAACGCGCAATAGGCCGTGATGGAGATATGAGTTGGCGCGAAGCTGCCCCAGTTCAACGTCCTTGAGATGAATGCGGGTTCGAGCGCGAACGCCATTCCGAGAAACACGACGAGCGAGAGCATGCGCGAGAGCGGCGTGGTTTCCCGCTGGTCGTCGGCCATGCCGATCAGCCCGACGCCGAGCGCGGAAAAGAGCAGAGATTCGAGCAGAATGCGTTCGAGCGGCGCGTGGCTCCACACCATGCCGATGAGCCAGACGCACAGGGCGAGCAGAATCGCTATGCCGCCCACTTGCGGAGTCGGCGCGCTGTGGCGCCGGCGTGCGCCATCGGGATTGGCCATCACGCCCAGCCATTCGCCGATGGGCTGGGCGTTGAGGCAGACGAGCACGGAGACCAGCACCGAGACAATCAGGATCAGTCCTGAAAAGGCTGGAAAGTCCGCGAACATCATTCCCCCGATTGAGCGAGACAATCGCCTCGCGACGCAGAGCAGTCAGGCTAAGCGAAGTCCCGACCGCAATCCAGCCGCAGGGTAACGGAGAAACGCTTCAGAATGTTAACTACTGCACGGCCTCAAGCACCGCTGCGATGACGCGATCCTGCGTCGCCTCGTCCATGTAGGGATGCATCGGAAGGCTGATCACCGTCTTGGAGAGCTTCTCGCTCACGGGCGTCGGGGCGCTCGGGAACTGCTTGTAGCCCTTCTGCTGGGACAGGGGGATCGGGTAGTAGACCGCCGTCGGCACGCCTTTGTCCTTCAACGCGGCCGCAAGCTTGCTGCGATCTGGAACCTGGATCGTGTATTGGGCCCAGGTCGACTGCGCGCCATCGATTACAAGGGGCACGCGGATGCTGTTTGACGCGCCGAGCTTGCGATTGTAGCGCTGCGCAACCTTTTCGCGCATTTCGATCTCTTCCGGGAAGATCTTGAGCTTCTCGATCAGGATCGCGGCCTGGATGGTGTCGAGGCGCGAATTCACGCCGATGCGTACGTTTTCGTACTTATCCGAGCCCTGCCCGTGCACGCGGATGGAGCGCAAGAGAGCGGCAAGATTGTCGTCATTGGTGAAGCACGCACCGCCGTCGCCATAGCAACCGAGCGGCTTGGCGGGAAAGAAGCTCGTCGTGGCCGCGTCGCCAATACCGCCGGCCACCCGACCGTCGAGCGTGCCACCGAATCCCTGTGCGGAGTCGCACAGCAGGAGCAATTTCTCGCGTGTGCAGATCGCCTCGATCTTCTTGTAATCGGCGGGCTGGCCGAAGAGATCGACCGGCATCACGATGCGCGGCTTGAGCTTGCCGTCTCGCTTCACCATCGCAATCGCAGCCTCGAGGCTCGCGATATCCAGATTGTAGGTATCTTCCCGCACATCGACGAAGACCGGCGTGGCGCCCACAAGGACGACAACCTCAGCAGAGGCTGCGAAGGTGAAGGCGGGGACGAACACTGCATCGCCCGGACCCACATCCCAGGCGCGCAGGATGATCATCAGCGCGTCGGTGCCGTTGGCGCAGGTCACCGTGTGCTTGACGCCGGCAAATTCAGACAGGCGCTTTTCGAGTTCCGCGACCTGCGGGCCCAGAATCCATTTTCCCTCTTCCACCGCTTTCAGGACGGCCTGATTGAGCGGTTCGCCCAGACGGCGACGTTGGGCCTGCAGGTCGATGAATTCGATGTTGGCGGTCAAGGCACGGCTCTTTCTTGGAAATTCGCGGACGTTCTAAGGAACCGGCCTTGTGTGCGCAACCCTCCGGCACGCACCAAATATTGCGGAATACGACGCTTAACTAATGGAAATCGCGCGATTTCGGGACCACGCGGACATTGCGGGGATGACGGTTCAGGTGCCGTGCCGCCTGCGAGCGGAAAGACGGCGCCTCGGTATCGTCTTCCGAAAGCCGGTCGAGTTCTTCCGTCCGGTCGATGATGCGCTCGGCCACCAGGTGAACGACATCTTCCTTGCTCCGCTGGACGGTGCCTTCCACAACCAGAAGCCGTCCGCTCATGATCTCCCGACGGAACTCTTTCACCAGCTTGGGCCAGACCACGACATTGGTAACGCCGGTTTCATCGCTGAGCGTGATGAACACGACGCCAGCATCCCCCGGCATCTGGCGTGTGAGAACGATGCCAGCACAGCGAATCTTCTCGCCGTCGCGTGAAACGGGGAACGGATATGTCGCCGGGTTCGAGACATACCGGCAATCGTCGATGCCCTCTTCCCGCAACAGATCGCGCAGGAATGCCATCAGATGCGCGCGCAGCGAGAAGCGCTGCATCTGGTAATCAGCCAGGACATGCTCGCTGAGGGGCATCGCCGGTAGTGGCGCGATCTCTTCCTCCGGCTGCTCCTCGACATATTGCGCGGCAAAGAGCGGAAGGGTCGCGGTGTCTGCGAGGCGGCGAACTTCCCAGAGAATCTCGCGGCGATCCTTGTTCAGTGACTGGAAGCAATCGGCTTCCGCCAGAATGATCATTGCGCATTTGGGTAGCCGCGCCTTTCGCGAAAGGCCTTCAACGCCGCTGAATCCGTTGCCGCGCACGCCGATCAGCGTATCGGCCCATTTCTGGCTGAAGCCGTCAATCTGGCGGAAGCCGAGACGCAGCGCCCAGCCGCCCTTTCCGTCCGCTTCCAGCAGATTGTCCCATTTGCTGTAGTTCACGTCAACAGGAAGAACCTCGACAGCATGCTCGCGTGCATCGCGCACGATCTCGGCTGGTGCGTAAAAGCCCATGGGTTGCGAATTGAGAAGCGCGCAGCCGAACGCGGCCGGGTAGTACCGCTTGATATAAGCCGATACGTAGACCAGCAGCGCAAAACTTGCGGCGTGGCTTTCGGGGAAGCCATAAGAGCCGAAACCTTCGATCTGCTTGAAGCAGCGTTCCGCGAAATCGGGCCGATAGCCGCGCGCCACCATGCGGCCCACGAACATATCGCGGAAATTGTCGATGGTGCCGAGATTGCGGAACGTCGCCATGGCGCGGCGCAACCCATTCGCCTCCGACGGCGAAAACTTCGCAGCCACCATTGCGAGCTTCATCGCCTGCTCCTGGAACAGGGGGATTCCCATTGTCTTTCCGAGAACGGCATGAAGTTCGTTCGCCTCGCCATGTTCGGGCGAGGGTGCGGGGTATACGACCTCTTCCTCCCCTGCGCGGCGGCGCAGATAAGGGTGCACCATGCCGCCCTGAATGGGGCCAGGACGCACGATCGCGACTTCCACCACCAGATCGTAGAATTTTTTAGGACCAAGCCGCGGCAACATGCTCATTTGCGCGCGGCTTTCGACCTGGAAAACACCGATGGCATCGGCTTTCCGCAGCATGTCGTATACGCCCGCGTCCTCTTGCGGCACGCCGGCGAGATCGAATGACTTTCCTTCGTGAATTCTGATGAGATCGAACGCCTTGCGGATGCAAGTGAGCATGCCAAGCGCCAGCACATCCACCTTCATCATGCGAACGGCGTCGATGTCGTCCTTGTCCCATTCTATGAAGTGACGATCTTCCATCGTGGCAGGGCTTACCGGAACGAATTCGTCCAGCCGGTCATCTGTCAGCACAAAACCGCCAACATGCTGTGAAAGATGACGCGGGAAGCCGATCAGTTCGTTCGCGGCGTTCACGGCGCGCGCTATCATCGCGTTCGCGGGATTGTGTTGCCCCTGCCGCACCTGGGATTCGCTGAGATTGCGGCCCCAACTTCCCCACACGCCGCTGGCGAGATCGGCGGCGATATCTTCCGTCAGCCCGAAAACCTTGCATGTCTCCCGTATGGCGCTGCGCGGGCGATAATGAATGACGGTGGCGGCAAGCGCTGCGCGATGATGACCATAGCGTCTGTAGACATACTGGATGACTTCCTCGCGCCGCTCGTGCTCGAAATCGACGTCGATGTCCGGCGGCTCCTTGCGCTCCTCGCTGACGAAGCGCTCGAACAGCAGATCCATCTGCACCGGATCGATGGAAGTGATGCCGAGCATGTAACAGACCGCCGAGTTCGCCGCCGAGCCACGGCCCTGGCAAAGGATCGGCGGCGCGCCGGTCTCTTCTGTTATCCCTTTCCGCGCATAGTGAACGATGTCGTGCACTGTGAGGAAGTATTCGGCGATCTCCAGTTTCCGGATGAGCGCCAGCTCTTTTTTCAATATCTCCCGCACATTGTCGGGAACAACATTGTGATAGCGCTTATCCGCGCCCAACCATGTCAGATCTTCCAGATGCCCCTGCGCAGTTTTTCCCGGCGGCACAGGCTCATGTGGATAGTTGTACCTGAGGTCATCGAGTTTGAATGTGATGCGATTTGCAAAGCGGATGGTTTCCGCAATCGCTTCGGGCGCGGCAGCGAACAGATCGGCCATCTCCTCCGGCGTCTTCAGATGGCGTTCGGCGTTGGCTTCCAGCAAGCATCCCGCTTCATCCAGTGTGATTCCTTCGCGGATGCAGGTGACGACATCCTGCAACTCACGGCGTTCATGAGTGTGATAGAGCGCGTCGTTGGTGGCGATGAGTGGAACGCCGGCGCGGCGGGCAACCTGTTTCCATTTCAGGAGGCGGCGCTGGTCATCGCCCCGATGGGGCATGGAGACGCCGAGCCAGACGCGATCCGCAGCGATTCCAGCGAGTCTTTCGAGAAGCGGCCCGATTTCGTCGAAACTACACTGGGTATTCGTTTTATAGATTTGAGAGGGTACCGCCCCCACCCCCTCCACCTTCAGAGCCAAGTCCTTATTCCAAAAGCGCTTCGGTGGGGCCGCCTGGAAGCCGGTTCGGCTGGGGTGTGGCGGCAGGACAGCCAGCAGCAGACCATCCTGCCACTTCAGCAGATCGTCCAATGTGAGAATGCAATCGCCTTTCGGTGCGCGGATCTTGCCCGTGCTCAAAAGGCGGCAGAGGCGGCCATAAGCTTTGCGGTCCGTCGGATAGGCGAGAATGTCCGGCGTGCCGTCGACGAAAACGAGGCGGCAGCCGACGAGTTGCTTGGTGACCGGCTCACTTTTCTCCTTCAACTCTTCGAACGCGGAATACATGCGCACAACGCTGGCCAGTGTGTTGCGGTCGGCGATGCCGATGGCGGCATAATTGAGCAGTGCCCCGGTACGCGCGAATTCCTGGGGGTGTGATGCACCACGCAGGAACGAGAAATTCGTGGTGACGCCGATCTCCGCATACGCGCTCATGCAAACACCCCATGCAGATACCAGCGCGGATTGCCTGTCTCGCGTGTGTAGAGGCCATCGCGATAAAGCCAGAAACGGTTGCCTTCCGTGTCCTCCACGCGGAAATAGTCGCGCGTCATCTGCGGCGCGGCGCGGCGCCACCATTCCATGGCGATACGCTCCGGTCCTTCGGCCAGCACGATATCGTGCATCACGCGGCGCCAGCGGAAGCGACGCGGCGGGCTTGCAGGAATCCGTGAAATGGCTTCGATTTCTTCCGGCTTGGCCAGCAATCGCAGCGGGCGCCGCGGCGCTTCGTTCCTGCGGCGCTTTTGCCAGGCGGATTTCGTGCCGCGCAACTCCTGCGCCGGCACGGCGAGACCGGCCGCTTCGGGAATATGTGTGTCGTTGGGTTGGAATGCGAGGACACGGTGCGCGCCGAAGCGGGCAGACAACCGGTCCACGAGAAAACGTATTTCCCGCTCGGCGTTGAGATCGGCGTTGAAATCCGCGAGTGCGGTTTCGCAGCGCTGCACATGGCTGGCGGACAACCGGATGAGATCGAAACCGAAACCGGGATCGAGCGGATCGGCCAGCGCATCCAGCTTTTCGCGAAACAGGCGCTCGATAACGGCGGGCTCACGCGTGGGCGATCCGGTTTCCACCGCGATGCGGATGACGGCGCCATCGGCACGGAAGAACGCCGCTTCAAGACGCCGCGCGCCCTCGCCGCGCTGTTCCAGCGCCTCGGCCAATGTTTCGGCCAGAGAGACAAGCGTTGCGCGAATGATGGCTTCGGTGGCGACAGGTTCGGAGAAATTCCGTTCCGCGCTGTAATCGGGCAGCGGGGTGCGCGGCGAGATCGGCCTTTCCGTTTTGCCGAGCGCAGTCTCCAGCGTGAACACCATCGCGGAGCCGAAGCGGGCAGTGAGTTCGCGCCGGTCGCGATGGGCGACCTGCCCTATCGTCTTGAGGCCCGCGCGGCGGAAAGCATGGGTGGTGACAGGGTCGAGGAACAGCGCCTCGATCGGCAAGGGCGCCGTGATTTTCATTTCCTCGCCCGGCACGACGACCAGGCCGTCGTGATGGCGGGTGCAGGCGCGCGCGGCCATTGCGGTTCCGGCCAGCGCGCCGCGCACGACGAAACCTTGCTTGCGCAGTGTGTTCAGGATGCGGTCCAACAGCGGCTTCTCGCCCCCGAAGAGATGCGCGGCGCCGGTGACATCGAGGAGCAGCGCGCGAGGTGGGTCGAGCGCCACAAAGGGCGTAAACCGGTCGCACCAATCGGCGATATGCTCGAGCAATTTCAGATCCGCGCCATCATTTGCGACCATGACCTTCAATTCGGGCAACATGGCGCGCGCATTGGCGAGCGGCTGGCCAATGGAAAGGCCAAGCGATGTCGCCTTGCGGTCGAGCGCGGAAAGGCGCAGCGCGTTCTTCTCCTTGGCCACAACGACCACAGGCGGGGGTTCACGCGGTGCGCCGGTGCAAGGGTTACGTGCGCCCTGCGCCTTCCACCGCCGCTGCAGTCGATCCGTCGCGAGCCTGGGAAACCACAGCGCGATAATTCGCCGTGGGTTTACCAGCGGGCTCCCGGAAGAAACCATCATCGCAATTCCACTCCATGACCCAATGTCCCGTTCGCCCATGCCGGTTGCGGACGAGATCTGTTGTGAAGACAGGCGCGCCCCAGTTCTCTTCGCCTTGCGGAGAAGCAGCGCCTTGCACCAGCCAGCGTGTTTCCGCCGTGCTGGCTTGCGGCTTCGCACCGAACCGCAGGAGGAACGCCGCGACATTCTTCTGTGCTGCGGCCAGCGTGAGCCGGCGGCTCGTCACCAGATCGAGGATCTTCGGTTCGCCCGGAATCTCGATGACGATGGCGCCGAGCGCGGCACAGGTGAGCGCATCGGATGCGGCCTTGATCGCGTCATCGGCATGAGCGGTACAGACGAGAAGTATCTGGGACGGATCGATGCCGAGTTCGAGGAAACCGGTGGCGGAAAGTTCGCCGAATTCCAGCGCGGAATAATCCTGCCGGATCCAGAGAATCTTCTTCTTGGCGGCCACGCGGGCGGCAAGTCCCGCGGCGAAGGCGGCGGCGGAAGCTTCATGACCCGGCGCGGCATAGACTTCATGCAGGGTGCCACGCTCCAGGCCGCCTCGCAGAACTGAATCAGCCGGTGTGAAACCCAAGGAGACGCGGGCATTCGTTACCAGCGTTTCCAGCCCCTGCCGGGCAAGTGCGGCGCGAAGATTCGCGAGTTTTTCGGCTGTGCCGCTCATGACCGATCACGCGGCGCGCCGTCCGCTGGGGTCGTCCATCCGCTTCATGCAAAGTTCGGAAAGCGGACAACCCGTGCAATATACCTGGAAGGCCTTGCAGGTGTTCTGGCCGAGGCGTTTCAAATGACGATGTAGTTCAGTGAGATCGTCAGCACTCATGCCATCCGCCGCCGCCATCACGGATTCATAGACATCTTCGGTCTCGGCGTTGGGTTTTACGAAGCCGAAACGGCGCAGCACACGGATGACCTGCGTGTCGACCACGAAGGCGCGCTTCCGCAGCACGCTGAAATTGAGTGTCGCGGCGGCGACCTTGCGGCTAACGCCGCGGATCTGTTCCAACCAGACAAGCGCCGTGTTCGGGTCCAGACCGGCAAGGAATTCGAGGTCGACAGCTCCGGCGCGGGCGCGGATATGGAGCAGTGCGGCTTTCAGTTCCCGGGCCTTTTTGTCGGCGAACGGGACATCGCCCAGCGTCGCCTCGATCTCGGCCGCCGGCGCGTCCGCCAGGGCCTCCGGCCCGCTATAGCGGTTCAGGAGGCGCGTGAAAGCGCGGTCGGCCTGCCAGTCCAGCAAACGACTTCCGGCGAGGCTGCGGATGAACTGGTTGATGGCGCTGGCGCGAAAACCGGCACGCTCCCGCCCGAACGCGATTTTGAGGCGGTCCCGGATGGACCGGAGATCGGCCGTTTGGCCGGAAAAGAGGTTCGCTTGCATGAAACAAGATTAGAACAAAAGAAGAACATGCGTCAAGCGTCGAATCTGAAAAAGAAAGGTTTTTTCCTCCAGCAACTTGAGAGCCGCAGCCGCGCCGCCCCGCAAAACGCCCCGCGAATTACAGTTCGTTAATTCCACAATCCTATTTTGGCCCAATGAACCGCCGGCGCACCAAACGTCAGATTCGACGTCTGATTCGCTTCGTTCAGAGCGACATCATCATGGCGTTCGGAACGATGTTTCTTGCCGGCTACACCTTGGCCCACACCATTATCTCGAAGATCAAATGACGTCTCACGACGGGATTTCGAGATAGAACAGCAGCGATACCGCGCCCCAAAGCGCGGCCAGTCCGAAGAAGAAGATAAGAAACGCCGTCTTCGTGCTTAATACTGGCGCAGCGCGCTTTGCCATGACCGCGTCTCTGCAGGTTTGGGGCCGATAGTCCATCAGTCGGCCCGCTCGTCCGGACCGCCATCACGCGGCCCGTGCGCGCGCCAATCGCCATGACCATGCGGCCCGCCGGCACGCATCGCCATCGCGCCACCGTGATCCAGTACCAGCCTTTGCTCCGGTGAAAGCGAGTCATAAAGCCCCTTGAGCGAGGGCTGCTCCGCGGTGAGATCGGCAAGGCGGCGCTGCATCATCTGCCGCATCCGCGCCTGACGTTCGAGGATGCTGTGTCCATGCATCTCGCCCATGTGCGGCTGCCGCGCGAGACACTCGCTTTCGTGCGCGTTTGCCGACCCGAGAACCGTCTTTTTCCAGTTGTCGAAGAGCGGCCGCTGGTTGTCCGTGAGCGAAAGCCTGGCTTCGATATAAGCCACGCGGCCGGCGTTGCGCGCATAGCGGTCGACACACATCTGCTTGTGCCACGCCACAGGATCCACATTTTCCGCCGCCCGATCGTGCGGACGATCCGCAGCAAGGACGTGCGTGGCAGCGCCGCCAGCAAACAATGCGCCGCTCACACAAGCGCCAATAATAACTTGACGAAGGGACATGGAAGTCTGCCTCTGAATGACCCGCGAAGGATAGTGTGGTCGCGGCCGCTCAGAGGCTTAAGCTTGCGTAAGACGCTGTCTTAAATTTTCGCGAGCGAGATGCGCGTGTGGGATTTTGCGACAAAAATAGATCGAATGGCGGATTTTTTAGAAAACTAATTGTTCAGGCTGACCGAAACGTCGATCTGCCCTTCCTTGCTCGCCCCGCTCCCCGGCGTCCTCAGCTGCCAGCCGTAGTCGAGGCGCGCAATAAAATACCGGCCGATTCCGTATTGAAACCCGGCACCGGCGCTCGCCAATACACTACTGCGCTTGTCGCCTGGTGCCACTTTCTGATCGCGAAGCCATGCGAAGTCATAGAACCCGTCGAACTGCAGTTGATCGTCGATCGATGCGCTCACCAAATCATGCAACGGCTTGATCGCCGGCGTGCGCAGCTCCTGCGTC
>JBQCFD010000168.1:0-19757 GCA_051959625.1 Rhizomicrobium sp. | reverse complement strand
GACGTTCAGTTGTCATGGTCGTTCCTGGCGAGATCGGTTCGGTGCCACCAGCCGCCGCCCAGCGCCTGGAATAGCGCCGCGGTGTCGGCATAGCGGTCGGCCTGCGCCTGCACGAGCGCGATGTGCGCCTGCTGGTAAGCCTGCTCCGCGGTGAAGAACTGCAGATTGCTGGAATAGCCGTCGCGTACCTGGCGCGCAGTCAGGTCCAGCGTGTACTTCGCGGCCTTGTCGGCAACGGCGGCCGCTTTCAGCGCGTCGGCATCCTGCTGGAGCGCCGCCAGCGTGTCGGCGACGTTTTGAAATGCCGCGAGGACGGTGCTGCGATATTGCTGCGCCGTCTGTTCGTAATTGGCGCGCGCCGCCCGCTCCTGATGCAAAAGCTGGCCGCCCTGGAAGATAGGCGCCGTCAGGCTGGCTCCCAGATTCCAGAACTCGGTGCCGGGCGTGAAAAGCTGGCTCCACTTCAACGCCTCGCTGCCCGCCGCCGCCGTGATCTGGATATTGGGAAAGCGGTTGGCGACGGCGGCGCCGATCTGCGCGCTTGCCGAGTGCAGGTTCTCCTCCGCCTGGCGGATGTCCGGCCGCTGCTCCACCAGCTTCGACGGCACGCTGAGCGGCAGGTCCTGCGGCAAGGTCAGATCCGCGAGCTTGAAATCCGCCTGGGGCGCCTGGCTCGGGAAATGCCCCGTGAGCGTCGCCAACAGGTCGTGAAGCTGCGCGGATTGCTTCAGCAGCGGCGGAAGCGCAGCTTGTGCGTTGGCAAGCTGCGATTGCTGGGCCGCCAGATCGATCCCGCTCGCATAGCCTTTGTTCAATTGATATTCGAGAATATCGAGCATCTTCTTGTCGGCGTCGATGATCTCGCGCGTCGCGGCGATCTGATCATCGATCGAAGCGATCTGGATCGCGGTCACCACGACATTCGAAGTGAGCGTCGTATAAGTCGCGAACAGCTGGAAGCGGACGGCCTTTTCCTGCGCGGTGAGCGATTCCACCGTGCGCCGGTTCAGCCCGAACACATCGGGCATATAAGAGACGCTGACCTGCGGCGTGTAGAGATTATAGAGGAAGGCATTGTTGCTCGGCACCGGCGCCAGCGCGCCGGAAGGATCCTGCTCGCGCGTTGCGGACAGTCCCGCCGAAACGGCCGGAAAAAACGCGCCGCGCTGCGCCAGCACGCTTTCTCGCGACGACTTCAGTGCCGCTTGCGCCGCCTTCAGATCGGAATTGTTCTTGAGCGCCTCATCGACAAGATCGCTCAGCGGCCTGGAATGAAAGACGGTCCACCAATCACCGGAAATGTCTTTGCCGATGTCGAAGCGCTGGGCCTCGCCGCCGGGCGCATCGGCGCTTGCAGTCGCGGCGAGCGGTTTGGCGGTATAGCCGGAAACATCCGGCGGCGCCGGCTTCTTGAAATCAGGCCCCACCGCGCAACCGGACAGCATCAGCATCGACGCGACCGTCAAAAACGCGGCTCTACCGGCGTGGCGATGGCCCGGCGACGGGACACGGTTCGTCCCACCTCCTCTTCCTCGGCGCATCCGGTCTTCCTCTTCGTATGAATGGCGGCCGCACGCGCGAAGGCGCGCGACGGATTGCACGAAGACCGCGCAAGAATTGCGCAGCCTGCTCAGTTCAGGTTGTGAGGATCAGCGCGGCGGCGCGCGGCTGAGACCGTCGCGGGCCGGCACGCCTGCAGTGACGACGGTTTTGACGGCCGGAAGCGTGGTCTCTACCCACAGGCGCGGGACGAATAAGGCCACGACAGCCGGGGCGAAGAACGTACCGGCATGGACGATCGCCTGGCACAGCGGACAATCGGCCGCTTCACCAAAAGGTGAAGAGTCATGCGACGGCGCATGGACCACGCATGTCACGTCGCAGCGCTGGCTGGCCGGCGCAAAGATTTCGTGGATGTGGGTCTGGGTTACATAGGATTGAAAGGCAAACGCCAGCAGAAGCAGGAGTGTAACGACCTGCCGGCCGGTACTCCCGCGGCGAACCCCGCCTGTCTGCGTGCCAACGCCCATGACCTGCTGCCTTGTTCGCGCAGCTATATCAGAACTGAAATTGGCGCGATACCCCGGGCCGCCGGCCTCATCCATTGAGGGAAGAATCAGGAGCGATTACCGGGCCTGAGCACACGGCTTTGAATCCAGCGTCGCCTTGTCGAGCCCCAGCACCGGATAGCGCCCAACGCCCTGCACCGCATACCAAGGGGATTTCTCGAAGAAGAACGCGAGGCGTTGCCGCGGACTCGCCGCAAAAGCCGGATCGGTCTTGAGCTTGTTCGCGAACTCCGCGGCGAGTTCGGGCGAGCGTTGCAACATGTCGCGCGCGAGCTTTTCCACTACACGCGGCTCGCCATATTCCTTGGCTTCGAAGACTGCATCGAGATAGCCCCAGCGCAGCAGGGAATCCCGTGCCTGGGGCTCGAGGAGTTCTATGGCCACATTCGCGGCAGGCTGGTCCAGCGGCACGATCACCGAACCTGCCGGCACGAGATCCTCTCGCGTGACCCGCGTTGCCTTGAAGGACTGGAGCAGATGATGGCCTTCGAACGGCTTTTCGCTCCAGACCGGATCGTCGATCTGGTAGCTCATTCCGCGGAGTTTCGCGGCGCAAGTCAGGCGCCGGTAGCGCACGCCATGTGCATCCAGCCGCGCGATGACATCCTGCCATTGAAGCGGGACCACGTAAGCGGCGGGCGGCGCGATTGCGATGTCCGGCACCAATCCGTTCCAATTCGGAATCGTGTAGGTCCTGGGCGTTCGCGGATCGTACTGGATCCAGTTGCTGGCGGAGATTTCGCTGGGCGTCACGGTATAAGCATAGCCCTTCAGCACGTATTCCGTCGCATTTGGATCGGCTTTGAAGGTTATCGGCACTTGCGCGGCTGGATCGGCCGCGCGCGCGATCGTGGCCTTGTCGGCTTGCGCGTTGGCGTTGATCAGATCGGCGCCATGGCGGCCGGCGTAGTCGAGCAGCAATGACACGAGGTCGTAGGTTGCCTTTACCCGCACCGCATAGGATTTCAGCATGTGGGTTTCGATCAGCAGTGCGGGACGGTTCTGCAAGGCGGCATAGCCGGTCGAGAAGCGCGGACCCGAGCCGAAATTCTCGATGCCCTTCAGCGGATCGGTGCCGTCCTTGAATTCCAGATAGATGGAAGCGAGATGGCCGCGCGCCTCGTAGACGGGAAGCACCTGCGCCATGGCCTGCTGCTGCCAGGCGCTCACGGCGGCGGGCAGCTTGTGCGGATCCTCCAGATACCAGGTGAGATCGTATTGGTAATCCGCGCCGTCGGTGGTGTGGACATCGATCAGGAAATCCGGCCGCCAGTGCTGCCACAGCTTCAGCCAGGCGCGGGTCTCCGGCGCGTCGGCCTTCACATAGTCGCGGTTGAGATTGAGATATTGCGCCTGCCCACGCTGCCCCATCTCCGCGGGGCCATTCTGGTTGATGCGATTGTAGGGCGAGGCCATCTCGTGGCCGTCGACGTTGTAGACCGGGATGAACACGAGCACCGCGCGGTCGAGCAGATGCGGCAGTTTGCCGGTGACTGCGAAATCGCGCAGCAGTTCGAGGCCCGCATCCTTGCCTTCGATCTCGCCGGAGTGGATGCCGGCCTGCACCAGGATGACCGGAACATGCGCGGTGCGCGCCGCCTCGGGCGTGAAAGGCCCGCTGCCGTTGGCGATGACCACCATCATCGGGCGCCCCTGCCCGGTGGTACCGAAGCGCTCGATATGAATCTTGCCCGGCGCGGCTTTCGCGAGACGCTGAAGATAGGCAAGCGTCTCGGCATAGTCCGGGGTTGTCGTGTAACCGGACTTTTCCGCCGCTGTCTGCCAATCGTCCGCCATGGCCGCACCCGAGACAATTAAGAAGGCGATGCCCAAACTAATCGAGATGCCCGCGACGTGCGACTTCATGCGAAGGAAAAAAGTGCCCGACAATTTCGCAACCTGGGTCAGAGCGCGCTCGCTCCACGCCTATGACGAAGCCATGCGCCGGTCAACTTCCGGAGACGGACCGGCACGAACCGGGCGACCCCTGGCACAATGGGCGGCATCGAGGTGACAATTCCGGCAATCGTTCATGAGAACCAACTCCCCGTTTGCGCATGTCCTGTTCGCGCGCTTAAATGGCACAGGGGGCAGGATGGCGATTTTATCCGCCGGAAGCACAGGCGCGCGCGCCGTCGCGGCCGCGATGCTCTTTTTCGTCGCGACGGCGGCGGAGGCAAGGGGACCGCATCATCCGCGAAGGTTCACCGATCCCGACCGCGATGCCGCGCTCGTCGTCGACGCAAACACCAGCACCGTGCTCTTCGCGCGCAACGCCACGGCGATCCGCCACCCCGCATCCCTGACCAAGATGATGACGCTCTACCTTCTGTTCGAGCGCCTGCGCCAGCACAAGATCGCGCTCACGGCCGAACTCCCTGTTTCCGCGAACGCCGCGAAACAACCGCGCTCGCACCTGCGGCTGCGTGCCGGCGACACGATTTCCGTGGACATGGCGATCAGGAGCATCGTGGTCTGCTCCGCCAACGATTCCACAGTAGCCGTCGCCGAAGCACTGGGCGGCAGCGAAGAACATTTCGCCGCCCTGATGAATGCGAAGGCGAAGCTATTCGGAATGACCCATACCGTCTTCCGCAACGAGACCGGGTTGCCGGACGACGCGAAAGTGACGACGGCGCAGGACCTCGCGGTCCTCGCGCGGCATTTGATCTACGACTTTCCGGACTATTTCCCCTACTTCCGCACGGCGCACATCACCTGGCGCGGCGAGGACATCAATACGCACGACATGCTCATCGGCAACTACAAGGGCGCCGACGGCATCAAGACGGGTTATATCGACGCGTCCGGCTACAATCTGGTGAGCACGGCGCAACGCGTCGGTACGCGGTTGATCGCGGTTCTGATGGGCGGGCTTACGGCCGACAGGCGGGACGAAGCCATGGTCGATCTGCTGGATGATGGCTTTGCGCGCGTGAAGCAAAAACCCCACAGCTAGATCATTCGTCAACAATTTCGGAATTCGCGCAGTGGCGCATTGATCCGCGTCAAACGCGGCCGGGCGCCTCGGATTAGATTTTCGGCCGGCGTGGAGTATTTCGCGATGGGCGATCTTTCCGGAGATATCGACACCCAGCAGGTCAATGTGGGCGCGCGCGGGTTGCCGGGCACGCTGCGCACGCCGCGACGACCGCTCGCGCTCATCATCTTCGCGCATGGGAGCGGTTCCAGCCGCCTGAGCCCGCGCAACGTAGCGGTCGCGGAAGCCCTGAACGAGGCTGGTTTCGCCACGCTGCTTTTCGACCTGCTATCGCCGCAAGAAGAGAGCGAGCACAATCGCGCCAAGGTCTTCGATATTCCGCTGCTCGCCGCGCGGGTCGGCGACGCTGTGCAGTGGGCGGCCGATAATCCGTCCCTGCAGAAACTCCCGATCGGCCTTTTCGGCGCCAGCACCGGCGCTGCAGCGGCGCTCGTTGCGGCGGCCCGAATGCCGAGCCACATCCGTGCGGTCGTCTCGCGCGGCGGACGTCCGGATATGGCAGGCGATGCCCTGCCACGCGTCGCCGCGCCCACATTGTTGATCGTCGGCGGCGCCGATCACGGCGTCATAGAGCTGAATCAGGAAGCATACGAGACGCTACGCTGCACAAAAAAGATCGAAATCGTCCCGGGCGCAACGCATCTCTTTTCGGAGTCAGGCGCGATGGAGCGCGTGGTGGTTCTGGCGACCCGATGGTTCCAGCAATATCTGCAGGTATGACATGGATATCGTCTTCGACAACCGCGTCGATGCGGGCAGGAAACTGGCCGCCGCACTTTCGAAGTACCGCGACGAGAGTTGCGCAATCTTCGCCTTGCCGCGTGGCGGCGTGCCTGTCGGCGCGGAGATCGCAGCAGCCCTGCATGCGCCGCTCGATCTTCTCCTCGTCCGAAAGATCGGCGTGCCCTACCACCCTGAGCTCGCGATGGGTGCAGTTGTCGACGGCGGCACCCCTATCGTCGTCCGCAACGACCAGGTGATCCGTGACAGTCGGACCAGCGAAAGCGTTTTCAGCGCCATATGCGCGAAGGAACTCGCGGAAATCGAACGGCGGCGGAGTCTTTATCTCCATGGACGACAGCCTCTCGATCCGAAAGGCCGCGTCGCAATCGTGGTCGATGATGGCATAGCGACGGGCGCAACGATGCGCGCCGCGCTGCGCGCCACCCGCATGCGCAAACCGAAGCGGCTGGTTCTGGCCGTGCCCGTTGCGACGCGAGACACCATAGAAAGCCTGCGCAGCGAGGTGGACGAGGTCGTCTGCCTGTCAAGCCCGGACGATTTTGGCGCGGTTGGCTATTACTATCGCGACTTCGCCCAAACGGGCGATGACGAAGTGGTCGCGCTGCTTGCGCGGCCCTATGCACGCGCCGCGGGCTGAACACGAGAACTCGATATCCCGTGGGAAGAAAGAGAGGGCCACCTGCAGGGGGCGGCCCTTTCCTCGACTCAGTCAAGCGTGATGCGCGGAAACCGAGCGCACGACATCCGCGCATTGCGGCTTGCCGATCTTCCGCGCGATATCGCCGAGACTGAGGATGCCGACCATGCGTTTCTTCGCATCGATCACGGGCAGGCGGCGGATCTTCTTGGACTTCATGGTCCGAAGCGCCTTCGTGACATCGTCTTCCGTCCGGCAATAGACGATGCCCTTCGTCATCACGTCGCCTGCGCTCAAGGTCTTGCCGGCTTTGCCGTTTGCAAGACCGCGGCAGACGATGTCGCGGTCGGTCACCATCCCAACCAGCCGGTCGTTCTTGCCGACCGGTATTGCGCCGACGTCCTTGCGCTTCATTTCCTTGGCCACTTTGGCCACCGGTGTTTCGGGCGTTACCCAGGTAACGCCTTTGTGCATGACCTGCTTCACTTTCATTGTTACCTCCTTCTGCCAGGTTGTCAGTTTTTGATGAACTGGACACGACATCCTTGATCGGTCGCAAACCTCAGGCGTGCTGCCAGACCTCCCGGATGGAAGCGGGCAAGGCGTGGCGCACATCGCCGATTTCGCCCGCGCTGATCTTCACGGAGAGAAAGTCGAACACGATGGCGACGGCGTCGCCGGTATCCTCGATCGGATCCCCGGAGAACGCCTCGTCCAGGCGCGCATAGAACTGCTCGATGTCGAAGCGCTTCTTGTGGGCGCCCGGCCGCCAATGCTCGTAGAAAACGCCCCGAAGCAGCGTGGGCATCTGGGCGGAGAAGTCGGCGATCTCCGCCAACGGCAGGCAATCGCGCAGGGTCTGGAGCGTTACGCGAAGCAGGCGATAGCTGCGCACCTTGTCGTTCCAACCCAGCATCGCATCGAGCTCGTTGATCCACTCATGCGTGATCTGAACGTTGCGGTTGAGGATTTCCAATCCCGGCGTGGTCATCGCGGCACCTCCAGAAAGCATCATCTTGCTTTCCTCCACGGCGCTCTTCTTGCGCGATATCAACAAAAGCGGACGGGAACCCCGCTAGTTCTTGTTGAGAAGGAGATACGCGATGCAAACGCCGCTGCAGCTCGAAATCGTCGGATTCAAGCCATCTGCGCATTTGTCGGCGGCGCTCGATGCGAATATCCAGAAGCTCGAGCGGCGTTATGGCAGGATTACAGCGTGCCGTGTCGCCATCCATGCGCCGAATGCCCACCATCGCGTGGGCGAACCCTATCGCGTGACGATCTGGATATCGCTTCCCCACCGCCGGCAGATCGGCGTCAGACCGCCGCTCAAAGCGCTCGATCGGCGTCAGGGCGATCTGATGTTCGCCGTGAACGATGCTTTCCGGCGCGCCGACCGGCAGTTGCGCGACAAGGCGGCCAAATCCAAAGGCCGTCCGGCAACGCTACGGCCTCTGCCGCAAACCTGAGAGAGCGCTCCAGCGCAGGATTTTGATATCGATCACATCGCGTTTGCCTGCGCGCAATAGTCTGCCATCCGGTTTCCTCCTGGAGGGCCCAAATGGGTTATCAGATCTACTTTGAGCTGTTGGTGGTGACGGGCATCGGCGTTGGCGCCCTGCTTTGTCTCACAGCACCCTGGGTTCTGTCAGGACCCGCGCAAATCAGCGCGCTGCGACGCACCGGCATGTGGTTGATGATCACGGCGGCAATAAGTGCGTTCGCGGCAATCCTCCTGCTGCCCAAGGTTGTCATGATCTCACCCGACAGGTTGCCATGATGCAGCGCGCTTGATGCCAGCGCTAGCGCGAGGATTTGCCTGGCAGGCCGCCGGCTGATCGGCGCCATGTCGCCGGAGCCGCTCCAAACGATCTTTTGAACGCACGGGAAAAGGACGCTTCGGATTCATAGCCGACCAGTTCGGCAATGCGCGCGAGCGGCGTGTTGGTGCCCTTCAGGCGCTGCGCCGCCACCTGCATCCGCCAGTGTGCGAGATATTGCATCGGCGGCATCCCGATGAGACGCGTGAACCGCTCGGAAAGCGACGACCGCGACAACCCCACCTCGCCGGAGATCTCCTCGACGCTCCAGTTGCGCGCCACGTCGCCGTGCATCAGTGCGAGCGTGCGCGCGACCGGGCGATCGCGCAGGCCCGCGAGCCAGCCGGTCTGCTCCGCAGGCAGGTCTTTGGCATAGCAGCGAACGGCTTCCACGAAGAGCAGTTCGGAAAGCTTGGCCAGAACGGTTTCCGATCCCGGGCGGCCGGCGGCGACTTCGTCGGCTGCATATTGAAACGTCGAGCGCATCCACGCCGCTGGCCCTGTGTCGCCCATGCGGAAACGCATCATCGCAGGAAGCATCGCAATCACAGGGTTTCCGATCGCACCGTCGCAGCCGAGATAGCCGCAGACCATGCGCGTCTTCGCGCCGCCCCCGCCGTGGTGAATGGCGTACAACCCGCCGCCTTCCGCCGGGACGATGAGGTCCCTCGCCGATTTCGGCTTGAGCCTGAGATCGCTGCCCATGAGATGGGTGTCGTTGCGTGGAAAAAGCATGATCTCGCCATCGCGCAAATGCAGCGGCGGCTCGCCATCCACGCTCACATGGAAGTCGCCTTCGATCACATAGTGGTAGGGGATGAGATGCGCGGTGGGTCCCAGGAACGGCACGCACAGCTCGGTGGTCATGCTCGCGGAAAGGCACCATGGCGCGGTGAACTCCGCGTGCAGGTAAACGCCGCCGTTCACCTGCGAAAGCCGCAGCACATCCGACAACGCATCCATGGCAGCCCTCAATCTGGTGTTTCAGCAATATCTTCTGGCGGCGGGATCATGTTCGAGGCCGGCGGCCGCACATACGTTCCAAAGCGGACGGGGAAACTGCCTCACACCCCGCAGTGCAATTCAGGAGCGAGACATATGAATGCGATGACCAAGTTTTCAAGTAACGGCAGCTATGACCGCTGCATTACCGCATCCAAGGCTGTACATTGGGAGATCGACAAGGACGTGATCCGCGGGCGCGCCTTCGATTCCTCGAAGAAATACCTGCCCGACGGTCTGTCCCTCGTGCGCGAAATGGATTCGCTGTCCGACGGCGAACGCCGCCTCGCCGGCCAAATTCAAGGCCGCACCTACGCCAACATCTTCGGCCTCGTAGAACGATTTATCACGGCGAAGCTGCTGGAGATCGGCAAGGATCACTGGCTCGGCGATCAGACCGCGCTCGAGGCGCTGGTTCGCTTCAGCGACGAAGAGCTGAAGCATCAGGCGCTTTTCCGGCGCATCGAAAAGATGCTCGCCGAAGCCATGCCGGCCGGCTATCGCTTCGACGTCGATCCGAACATGGTCGCAGGAGTCGTGCTCGGAAAATCAACCTGGGCCGTCCTGGTTTTGACGATGCATATCGAGCTGTTCGTGCAAAACCATTATCGCGAAAGCATCGCGCCCGATCCCGAGCTGTCGGAACTGTTCAAGGACGTGTTCTTCTTCCACTGGAAGGACGAATGCCAGCATGTGGTTCTGGACGAGTTGGAGCTCGCCCGCTGCAACGCCGCGATGAACGATGCGCAGCGCGGCAATTCCGTCGACGATTTCATCGATCTCGTCGTTGCGGTCGACAATATCCTGAAGGCTCAGGCGAAGGCGGACGTGGAGTATTTCTCCGCCATCTGCGGACGAAGGATGGCGAACGAGGAAGCCGGCCGCGTCGAGATGCAGTTCCTGAAGGCCTATCGCTGGCAATATATATTCTCCGGCGCCGGCCATCCGCGGTTTCAGGCGATCCTGAAAAGCATGATCAGCGAACAGCAGTTCAAGCGCATCGAAAACGCGCTCGGCGCGCTCGCTTGAACGCAGCCGGGAGAGACTGCCGTGAGCCTGTCATTGTGGATGCTGCTTGCCTTCGCCTGCTGGACGTTGCTCGTTCTGCTTGCCGGAGTAGGCGTAATGCGTTGGCTCCTGATCTTTGGGGGCCGTGCCGCGCTGACAAGTTTCCCCGGCGACACGGTTCACGGCAGCCCCGCCTATCGCCGGGCGATGAGGGCGCATGCGAATTGCGTCGAAAACCTTCCCGTCTTCGCCGCGATCGTTCTCGTTGCGGCATTCGCCCAACGGCTCACACATTCGATGGATGTGCTGGCGGCCGTCGTCATGGCTGGAAGAGTGGTGCAGACGTCCGTTCACATGCTCCTGCCGGAAACCAACAGGACGGTCGCGGTGCGGTTCGCCTTCTTCATGGTTCAATTCGGCGCGATGGCGGCCATGGCCGCCCTGACGGCCGCCGCTTGAAAGGACCTTGATCCGCGCCGCGTTACCGATCGCGGAGCATGTGGCGCGGCTTGGCCTTCTTTTGGAGCTCGCTCTGCTTTTGCCGCAAGCGTTCGGCCTCCCGCAAAGCCTGGGCTGCACCGGGAATATATTGCTTCGGCACCCAATGGGAGGTGACGCCGTACCAGGCCGCGGCCTTCAACGTGAAATAGGGATCGACCAGGTGCGGGCGCGCCAGAGCCACGAGATCGGCGCGGCGGCAGGCTATGATCGTGTTCACCTGCGAGGGCTCGGTGATCGCGCCGGCGGCCATCGTTTTGATGCGCGCGACGTTGCGGATGCCTTCGGCGAACTGCACCTGATACATGCGGCCATAGACCGGCTTCTGCTCCGGCACCGTCTGGCCCGATGACGTGCTCACGAGGTCGCAGCCCGCAGCCTCGAACGCGCGCACGATCGCGAGCACATCGTCTTCACTGATGCCGCCCGGCACCCAGTCGCTGGCGGAGATGCGGATGGACATCGGCTTGGCGTCCGGCCACGCCGCACGCATCGCCTGGAACACCTCCAGCGGATAGCGCAGCCGGCTTTCGACGCCGCCGCCATATTCGTCCTTGCGCTTGTTGGTGAGTGGCGAGAGGAAGCTGGCGAACAGATAGCCGTGCGCGCAATGCAGCTCCAGCATATCGAAGCCCGCGCGATCGGCGCGCTTTGTGGCCTGAACGAAATCGGCCTTGATGCGGTCCATCATGGCGCGGTCCAGTTCCGCAGGCCGCGGGCTGATGCCTTCGAAATAGGGTAATGGCGACGCCGAATAGAGCGGCCAGTTCTCGTCCACCGCGAGCAGCGGATGATCGGCCTCTTCCCACCCCAACTGCGTGGAGCCCTTGCGGCCTGCATGGCCGAGCTGCATGCACATCTTCACCGGCGTGTTGTCGTGCACGAAATCGACGATGCGCTTCCACGCCTGCTCCTGCCCGTCGTTCCACAGACCCGTGCAACCGGGCGAAATGCGCGAATCCGCGGAGGGGCATGTCATCTCGACATAGAGCAGTCCCGGCCCGCCCATCGCGCGCGAGGTGTAGTGCGTGAAGTGCCAGTCGTTCGGCATGCCGTCCCGTGCCGAATATTGCGCCATCGGCGAAACGACGACGCGGTTCGCCAGCTTCAGGCCGCGCAGCTTGAAGGGTGTGAACATCGGCGTGGGACGCTTCTTGCGGACATCAAAGCCGCTCTCTTCAAAATAGGTTTGATACCACTCGTCCTCGAACGCGCGTACGAAGGCCTCATCGCGGATCAACAGATTGTCCCAGGTAATGCTTTTGGCGCGGCACATGACGACCATGGCGAACTGCATGGGCTTCATGTCGATGGAACGTTCCATGTGCTCAAACCATGCAAGGCTGACGTCGGCGTTGTGCTGGGTGATCTGCACTTCGGTGCGGCGCGCCTTGTCGTAGGCGCGGAAGGCGTCCTCGACGGAAGTTTCACCATGGGCGACGAGCGCGTCCGACAGCGCGATTGCGCTTTCCATCGCAAGCTTGGTGCCGGAGCCGATGGAGAAATGCGCTGTCGCCTTCGCATCGCCGAGCAACACGATGTTCTTGTGCCACCATTGTTCGCAGAAGACGCGCGGAAAGTTCCGCCAGAGCGAGCGGTTGGTGATAAGCGGATGCCCTTCGAGTTCGTCGGCGAAAATCTCTTCCAGCCTTCGCGCGCTCTCCTCTTCGTCGAGCTTGTCGAAGCCCAGCGCTTGCCACGTTGCCGGGCCTGTCTCCATGACCCAGGTCGAACGACCCGGCTCGTATTGATAGGTATGCGCGCAGATCAACCCGTGCGGCGTTTCCTTGAAGAAGAAGGTGAAGCCGTCCAGCGGCCGCGTCGAGCCGAGCCACGCGAACTTGTTGGCCTTCAGGGAAAGCGATGGCTGGAAATGCTCCTTGAAGGCTTCGCGGATACGGCTGTTGATGCCGTCCGCGCCCACAATCACGTCATAGCCGCCGAGCTTCGACAGATCGTTTACCGGCGACTGGTAATGCAACTTGACGCCCATGTCTTCGCAGCGACGTTGCAGGATCTGCAGCAGCGCAAGCCGCGAACATCCTGCAAAGCCGTTGCCGCCGCAGCGCGTCTCGGTGCCTTTGTAGCGGATTATGATGTCGTCCCAATAGGCGAAGGCTTTCGTGATCGCGCCGTAGGACGGCGCATCGCGGCTGAGGAACTCTTCCAGGGTCTCGTCGGAGAAAACCACGCCGAAGCCGAAGGTGTCGTCCGCACTGTTCTGTTCGAACACCTCGATCTGCCAATCTGGCCGCGCCTTCTTCGTGAGCAGCGCCAGATAGAGCCCGCCCGGCCCACCGCCGACAACCGCGATCTTGAACGGCTTTGCCATCAGCGAGGGATCACCGCAGTGGTTTCGATCTCGATCTTGGCTTCCTTTTCCACCAAGCCCGAGACGATGATGACGGCCATCGTGGGATAGTTGCGGCCCATCAATTCCTTCCACGCCGCGCCGAGCTGCGCGAGCGACCCCATATAGTCATCGCGGCTGGTGACGAACCATGTCATGCGCACGATGTGCTCCGGACCCGCAGCGGCTTCCTTCAGCACTGCAAGGGTGTTGAGCAGCGCCTGCCGGCATTGTGCGGCGAAATCGGATGAGGGGAATTTCTCGTGTTCGTCCCAGCCGATCTGCCCGGCGACGAACACCATGCGGCCTTCCGTTTCGATGCCGTTGGAATATCCGCGCGGGCGCGGCCAGCCTTCGGGTTGCAGAACGCGCATCGTCAATTTCCCTCGAACACAGGCTGCTTCTTGACCACGAACGCGTTGTAGGCGCGCTCGAAATCCTTGGTCTGCATGCAGATCGCCTGCGCCTGCGCTTCGGCCTCGACCGCCATGTCGATGCTCATGCTCCATTCCATGTTCAGCTGGTTTTTCGTCATGCCGTTGGCGAAGGACGGCCCGGCGACGAGCTTCGCCGCCCAGCTTCCCGCCTCGCTTTCCAGCGCGTCGGCGGCCACCACCTTGTTGAAGAACCCCCAGCGCTCGCCCTCCTCCGCGCCCATATTGCGGCCGTAGAACAGGAGCTCGGAGGCGCGGCCATGCCCGATGATGCGCGGAAGAATGGCGCAGGCGCCCATGTCGCAACCGGCAAGGCCCACGCGATTGAACAGGAATGCGACTTTTGCATCGCCGGAAGCAATGCGAATATCCGATGCCATCGCCATGATCGCGCCGGCCCCCGCACACACGCCGTTTACCGCGGCGATGACCGGCTGCGGGCAATTGCGCATCGCCTTCACAAGGTCGCCGGTCATGCGCGTGAAGTTCATCAGGCCGATCATGTCCATCTGCACAAGCGGACCGATGATCTCATGCACATCTCCACCGGAACAAAAATTTCCGCCCGCGCCCTTGATAACCACTGCCTTCACTTCAGGCGCATACACAAGCGCGCGAAACATGTCGCGCAACTCGGCATAGGATTCGAAGGTGAGCGGGTTTTTGCGTTCCGGCCGGTTCAACGTGACGGTGGCGACGCCGCCGTCGAACGCCCACAGGAAATGCGCCGGTGCGAAGGCTTTCGGGTCCATGAGTCGACCTGCATTTGTTGCCCTGCGACAGAAGCTTAGACTAGTTTTGAGTGCAAGGGAGGCCGCGAAACGTGACGCAAAACGGCAGGCACGCATTGGTGACAGGCGGGGGCAGCGGCATCGGCCTTGCCATTGCCCGCGCGCTTGGCGCCTCCGGCTGGCGGGTCACGATCCTTGGGCGCAACAAAGAGAAACTTGCGGCCGCCGCAAACGAAATAAGTGGCGCGCATATCGCGCTGGCCGATGTCACCGATGAAAACGGCCTGCGAGCGGCCGTCCAGGGAGCCGCGCATGGCCCGGTGCATCTGCTGGTGAACAATGCCGGCGGCGTTGCTTCCGCACCGTTCGAGAAGACAGACGCGATCGCATGGCGGCGTACGCTCGATCTCAATCTGATGGGCACCGTACACGGCATTCACGCCGTGCTGCCCCAGATGAAGGCGGCAGGCTGGGGACGCATCGTGAATATCGCCAGCACCGCCGGCCTCACCGGCTATCGCTATGTCAGCGCCTACGTGGCGGCGAAACATGCGGTGGTGGGCCTGACCAAGGCCCTGGCGCTGGAGCTGGCGAAAACGGGCATCACCGTGAACGCGGTGTGCCCCGGCTACACCGACACCGGCGTCATCGCTTCCGCCGTGAAGACAATCAGCAAGTCCTCCGGTCGGTCGGAACAGGAAGCCTTGTTGAGCTTCACCGCCGCCAATCCGCAGGGGCGCCTCGTGAGACCGGATGAAGTGGCGGCCGCCGTGTTGTGGCTGGCATCGGACGACGCCGCGGCGGTGAACGGCATTGCGCTTCCTGTTGCCGGCGGTGAAGTCAGCTAGGAGTTCCCATGGCCGCGACCGATTTCCCCGACAATTTCAACATGGCGGACTATTTCGTCTTCTCGAATATCGAAGCCGGGCGCGGCGCGAAGACCGCGATCCGTTTCGAGGGCGAAGCGATCAGCTATGAGACCGTGGCGAACAAGGTGATGTCGGTCGCGCGCAGCCTCGTGAGCGACGGCTTGCTCCCGGAACAGCGCGTGCTTTTGTGCATGCAGGACCGGCCGGAGTTCGCGTATGCATGGTTCGGCGCGATCAAGGCTGGCGGCGTGGTGGGACAGATCAATCCGCTGCTGACGGCGGAAGATTACGCCTACTACCTCAGCTATGTGCGGCCGCAATTCGTCTTCCTCGATGAAAAGAGCCTGCCGGAATTCGAAAAGGCGCTCGCCGCCACGCGCTTCTGCGGGCGCAGCCTTGGACAGGACAACGTCATCGTCGCCGGTGCGAACGGCGGCGGCCACAAAACCTTCGACCAGTGGATCGCCAAAACGCCGAAAGCCGGTGCGGAGCCCTTCCCGACGCGGCGCGACGATCCGGCGGTGTGGCTCTTCACCAGCGGCACCACCGGCCAGAGCAAGGGCGCGGTACATAGCCATGCTCATTTCCCGTTCAATACGGAAGTCTATGCCAAGGCGTTCGTGGGGATGCGGGAAACCGATGTCACGATTTCCGTCTCGCGCCTGTTCTTCGGCTACGCCACCGGCACGAACCTGATGTTCCCATTCGCCGTAGGAGCGACGACCCTGCTCTTCCGCGAACAGCCGACGCCGGAATTGCTGTCCGAGCTCATCGAGACGCACAAGCCGACCGTGTTGACCAGCGTGCCGACTTTCATCAACAAGATGCTGCAGTCACAGGAACGGCGCGACCTTTCCAGCTTGCGCTTCATGTGGAGCGCTGGCGAAGCGCTGCCGCGCGATCTGCATGAGCGCTGGGAGAAAACCTTCGGTGTGCCGATCATCGACGGCATCGGCAGTGCGGAAAGCTTCCACATCTATATCAGCAACCACCCGGACGACGTGCGGCCCGGAAGTCTCGGCAAGCTGGTGCCGGGCTACGAAGCCAAACTTATCGACGACGACGGCAATCCGGTGGCGCGGGGAGACGTGGGCACGCTGTGGCTGAAAGGCGATAGCGCGGCGCTCTATTATCATTCGGCCTACGAGAAATCGAAGGAACATCTGCGCGGCGGCTGGATCGTGAGCGGCGACAAGTTCCGGCAGGACGCAGACGGCTACTGGTACTACGAAGGCCGCGGTGACGATCTGCTGAAGAGCGGGGGCATCTATGTCAGCCCCATCGAAGTTGAGAACTGCTTGATCCAGCATGACGCGGTGCGCGAATGTTGCGTCGTTGGAAAGAAGGACGAGCATGGACTGGAAAAGCCGCTCGCCATCGTGGTGTTGAAAGACACATCCGCCGCTTCGCCCGGCATGGAAGCCGAGATCATCGCGTTCGCGAAGACCAGGCTCGCGCGATACAAGGCGCCCCATTGGGTGACATTCGTGACCGATCCGCTGCCGCGAAACGATCGCGACAAGGTGGATCGCAAAAAGCTGAAAGCAGCCCACGCATGAAGCCGGTCTTCGCGGAGAATGCGTGGACGGCGGTGCGAGAGGCGCTGGCGGACGGCAAAGGCGTCGCCATTCTGCCCTGCGGCGCCACCGAAGCGCACGGCCCGCATCTGCCGCTGAACACCGATGTCATCA
Organism: Rhizomicrobium sp.; assembly: GCA_051959625.1. Classification (GTDB taxonomy): domain Bacteria; phylum Pseudomonadota; class Alphaproteobacteria; order Micropepsales; family Micropepsaceae; genus Rhizomicrobium. The sequence goes on along the minus strand of JBQCFD010000168.1, from coordinate 2,903 downwards.
TAAGCGAAACCATGGCCGCACGCGCGCTTCCGGCGTTGAAAGCGCGCGGCATCGCCGCCGCCGTGCTTCCGCCGCTGGCCTATATGCCCGCCGGTTACGCGGAAGCGTTTGCCGGCACGATTACGGTGAGCGCCGCGACGGCGAAAGCGCTGATGCTCGACATCGCGATGAGCCTGAAGGCACAAGGCTTCACCTGTCTCGCGCTGGCGAACAGCCATTTCGATCCCGCGAACGTCTCCATGTTGCGCGAAGCCGCCGACGAAATCCGCGCGCGCGGACTAGCTGTGGCGTTTCCCGATTTCACGCGCCGCAAACTGGCGCAGACGTTGACCGCCGAATTTCAATCAGGCGCCTGCCACGCCGGCCAGTATGAAACGAGCCTGATCCTCGCGGCGCGGCCGGACCTGGTCGACGAAGTTGCGCGGCGAGAACTGGCGGACAATCCATCGAGCCTGACGGAAGCCTTTGGCAAAGGCGCCCGCAACTTTGCCGAAGCCGGGGGACCGGCCGCCTATTTCGGCTACCCGCGCCAAGCCAGCGCCCGGGAAGGCGAAGAGAGTTTCAGGATCATGACCGACACACTCGTCGATGCGATCGAGGCTGAAGTTTCGGCGAAACGCTAGGCCAGTCCGCCACATTGGCGCGGGCGGCCCGAACGTGCGCGGGGTCAGCTCTATTCGAGCGCGCGATAGGCCGCATCGATAAGGCGTTGCCCGCGGTCGTTCATGAGCACACCTTCCCCCTGTCTGTTCATCGCGTAGCCAAAGCTCATCGCTGCGTCAGGGGATGCAAAACCGACCGAGCCGCCTGCTCCAACGTGACCGAAGGCGTCCTCGGAAATGATAAGGGAACAGTTCGCGCTGTTCGACAGGCGCCGGTTGTCGATCCTCTTCAGGAAGCCGAGTGAAAACCGCGTCGGCACCATCAGCGTGGCATCTTCATGTGAAGCGACGGAGATCTCGCTCATCCGGCGCAATGCGCCTTCGCCGACGATCCTCACGCCGTTTGCCCGTCCGCCGTTGGCCAGCGGATTGTAGAGTCCGGCTAGGCCGCGGGCATTGGACACGCCCGAAGCAGATCCGATTTCGGCCGCGCGCACCCTGCGATCATTGGCGTTGAAATTTCCCGTATTGAGTACAAACCGGCCGGCCGGCCCCATGGGGTCGGCGGCGACCGCCAGGGATATCCTCGATGCCGGATCGCGGCCGCCGGGAATGATCATCGACAGGCGCGGCTCGATTTCCTCAGGCAGTCCGATCCAAAAATCGATTCCCAGCGGCTTGGCGACCTCGTCCGCGAAAAACAGACCCAGTCTTTGTCCGGTGCTTCTGCGGACCATCTCGCCGACCGTCCATGCAGAGGTCAGGCCATGGTAGCCGTGCCGCGTTCCCGGCTTCCAAAACGGCGCCTCCTCCTGAAGCTTTTGGACCATGTAGTCGTAGTCGCATGCGCCGCCGTCTTTGAGCGGCTCCCGGATTCCCGGCAGCCCGACCGAATGGTCGAGCATCATCGAGACCAGGGCGTCCTCTTTGCCGTTTCTCGCAAACTCCGGCCAATACTGGCTGACTGGCGCGTCGAGATTCAGCAGCCCGCGATCGGCCGCCATGTGGGCGCACAATGCAGAAGCGCCTTTGGTGCAAGAGAAGACGACGCAGACCGTGTCGCGCTCCCAGCGAGAGCCATCGGCGCGATTGCCGCCCCAGAGGTCGACCACCGTCTTGCCGTCGACCGTGACGCAGACGCTCGCTCCGACTTCGCCGCGCGTTTCGAAGTTTTCCGCGAATATATCCAGCAACTCGCGAAACCGGCTGTCGCAAAAGCCGTTTATCGGCCCGGCTTTGGTGTCGAGGGGCAATGTCAGCATGGCGTAATTCCGGAAGGGGCTCTTTCAATCGGCCCAGAGCTATGTTCGCGATATTTTCTTCGGCAACCCTTCGAACCCCTGCGCCAGGAAGTCGGCCAGCAACTCGCGGATGGAGGCCAGGTCGTCCGATCTGCACAGACCGCCGGACAGCCGGTCGATACGCCCGCTATGCGCATAGGAATGCATCACGGCGCCGGTCACGAAGTGTATGCCCCAGAAGAGGTTCCGGTCCGGAACGTCGGGCAACGCCTTGCGGACGATTTCGACGAACCGCAAGATGACCGGATTGAAGTGTTCTTCGAACAGTTGGGCTGCTTCCGGCGTGCTCGCGATTTGCGCCACGAAGGCCGCGTAGTTTCTGCCGCCTTCGCCGCCCTCGATATAAAGATCAAAATCGGTGTCCAGCAAAACGTGGAGCGCGCCTGCGACCGTCGGCTTCCCGTTCACGTCCTTTTCGTAGCGATCGAACGCCCGTAACCGCCGCTCGACGCTAAGGCCGGCGCGGCGCGCAAAAACCGCGCGAAACAGCGACAGCTTGTCATCGAAGTAATAGCGCATCAGCGAGGTATGAACGCCCGCTTCCATCGTCACGTCGCGCAGCGTCACGCCATAAAGACCGTGGCGCGAAAAAAGCAGTTCCGCCGCGTCCAGAATCTTCTCGAGCGTTTCCGCCCTTTGCTCGGCTTTTGTTTTCGATTTCTTCTTCGCGGGCGCGCGCCGCCGAGAAATCGATTTTGTTGCCTTCATCGTGATTCCTTCGTCGCCAGCCGCGGAAGCATCCCAGCGTTCGGCCGATATCTGCATCTGCCTCATCTAGGCCCCCGCATATTCGGCGCGAAGACGATTCTTATCAATCTTGCCGGTCGCCGCCAGTGGCATGTCCGCTATCTGGATTACCTGGTCTGGAATCCACCAGTCGGCGACGTTGCCGCGCAACGCGTTCAGCAAAGTCGCGTCATCGAGAACGCGGCCCTTTTGCGGTTCGACGATCAGGATCGGGCGTTCGCCCCATGCCTCGTCGCTCCTGCCGATGACGGCG
>JBQCFD010000167.1:0-7143 GCA_051959625.1 Rhizomicrobium sp. | reverse complement strand
AAATGGAATGGAGTCAAAAAAGCGATTCTTTACAATCGCTTCAATCGCTTAACGTGAATTGGTTGCGCGGGTGAAATCCTACACTCCGTGAACCTAAATCCAGTGCGTCTACCAGTTCCGCCACGCCCGCGCGCGGGCTTTCCGCCGTTCACCTTATAATGGGCGCGCGGCCAAAGAGGCGGGCCGTATAGCAGGGGTTTTCAGATGGGGCTAGGGGCTTGGCCGGGCGCGGCGGCCGGTCAGCCCATGTCCTTCAGGAACAGGCCAACGTCCCAATATTTTCCGAATTTCCGGCCCACTTGGGCGTAGGTCCCGACGCGGCGGAAGCCGAAGGCTTCGTGGATGGCGACCGAGCCCGGATTGGGCAGCGTGACGCCGGCATAGGCGCGGTGGATGTCCTCGCCTTTCAGCGCTTCGAAGAGCCGGGTGTAGAGCCGGCGACCAATGCCCTGCCCGCCGCGATCCGGCGCTCAATGGATCGTCATCTCGATGGTCGTCTGATACGCCGCTTTCTCCTTGAAGCGCGTCGAGCCCGCATAGGCGATCACGCGCCCGGCCTCTTCCGCCACGAAGCACTGATAGCGCCCACGCGCGGCAAACTGCGCGAACCATTGCTCGCGATCTGCCATCGTGCGCGGCTCGATATCGAAATTCACGGGCGTTTCGGTGACATAATAATTGTAGATATCGCGCAGCACCGGAAGGTCGGCGCGTTCAGCGCGGCGGATCTCGCTCATATAATTCGTCCTTCAGGGCGGAGAGCGCGTCCGGGATCGATTCCGGCAAATCCTCCGCGATCAATCCGGGCCCGAACTGGAACGCTGCTTCCCCATGGAGCCACGCGGCCATGGCTGCCGCTTTGAACGACTCGGCTCCTTGCGCCATCAGACCACCGATGAGCCCCGAAAGGACATCGCCCGATCCGGCGGTCGCCAATGTCGCCGGCGCATGGCTGTTGACGATGGCGCGCCCATCGGGCGCGGCGATCACGGTGTCCGGCCCTTTCAGCAGCACCGTGCACTTCGCCGCCGCGGCCGCCGCGCGCGCGGCTTCGATGCGCGATGCCGATTTCTTGAGCAGGCCGGGGAAGATGCGCTCGAACTCGCCCTCGTGCGGCGTCAGCACGCAGGGCTCGCGCAATTGGGCGAAGAGAGTCGTCACCTCGCCTTTGAACGCCGTGAGCGCGTCCGCATCCAGAACCGCCGCGGCTTTCGTTGCCAGCGCGGCAGCGACCAATTCCTGCGTTGCGCGGCCCACGCCGCAGCCGGGGCCGATGACCACACTGTTCAGCCGCTCATCCTTCAAGAGATCGGCGAGCCCTCTCGCGCCGGAAAACGGCTTCACCATCACGGCGGTGAGCTGCGCGGCGTTCACTGCCACGGCATCCATAGGACTTGCCACGCTCACAAGCCCTGCGCCCACGCGCAACGCCGCGCGCGCGCCGAGACGTGCGGCACCCGTGGCATGTGCGGGTCCGCTCACCACCACGCAATGGCCGCGCGCATATTTGTGGCCCAGCGGATCGGGCCAGGGAAAATTCCACAAGCCGGGAGCGTTCTCGAACAGCTTCGGCCTGATCGCGCCGATGGCGTTTTCGGGGATTCCGATATCGGCGACCACGATCTCGCCGCAATGGAAGCGTCCCGGCATCAGCACATGCGCAGGCTTCTTGCGGAAGAATGTCACCGTCACATCGGCATGGATGCAGAGACCGCCCAGCGCTTCGCCGCTGTCGCCCTGCACGCCGCTTGGCACATCCACCGCGACGATCGGCACGCCGGATTCGTTCGCCGCATCGCAGACATCCGCGGCGACATCGGACAAAGACCGCGAAAGTCCCGCACCGAACATCGCATCGACGATCAGGCCGGCGCCGTCGACGATGTCGGGCGAAAGCGTTTCGGTGACTCCGGTCCAGCGCTTCGCCGCTTCCGCCGCGTCGCCCTTCAGCGCATCGCGCTTGCCGATGAGGCCCAGCCGCACATCCCATCCGCGCTCGCGCAACATGCGCGCCACGACGAAACCATCACCGCCATTGTTGCCGGGGCCGCAGAGCACCGCCACCTGGCGCGGCGTCCATCGCTGCACGATGGCTTCCGCGATGGCGCGGCCCGCATTCTCCATCAGGATCAGCGTGCGTACGCCTTTGCCGGCGGCGAACTTGTCCGCTTCGTAACATTGCGCGACGGTGAGGACTTCGTGCGCCATCAGATCACTTCATAGGCGAAGAGCAAGATAATGACGGTCAACGCCAGAAGACCGAGCATGAAACTGAAATCGGCGACGCGCTCCAGCAATCTGGCGGATTCCGATCCCTCCGGCCTCCGCAGAGACACATAAGAGCAGAATGCGCTCACCAGGAAAATGATGCCCGCCATGGCGCAGTAATTGTCCACGCTGGATGGGCCGATATGGGCCTCGGCTACTTTCACCAGCCCCACCGCCGTGACGCACACGCCGATCATCGTCGCCGCATTGGGCAGGATGCTGTTCGCCAGTCTTTCCCGTGCCATGGTCCGCTCTCCGCTCAGAAGCGGCGGAATGCTACGCGGGAAGCACGCGGTAGTGATAGCGGTAGAGTTCGCGATCGAAGCCCATGCTCTCATAGAGTTTCACCGCGGGACGGTTGGCGGCCACGACCTGGAGACAGGCGCCCTCCGCGCCCCGCTTCTCGGCCCAGAGAAGAAGATCGCTCAAGGTGGCACGCGACAGGCCCTTGCGTCTTTGCGCCGGATCAGTGGCCACCCATTGCAGGCTGACCAGGCGGTCATGCAGCGCGCCATAGGCGACGGAGACGATCTTGCCGTTGTCGTCGCGCGCGGCGGCGAAGGCCACCGGCAGCGCCACGAGATCGAGCAGCTTCTTGCGCGTGTCGTCCTTCGGCGGCGGCCGGCCGGAGAAGCGCGCATGGGCTGAGAGCCATTCCGCCGTTGGTGCGCCCTCGCGGATTTCGATGGCGCGCGAGGAGGTTTCCGGCGGCGTCAGCGCGAAGTCCATGAACAGCGTCTTGGTGTCGTCCTCGGCGCGATAGCCGCGCGCTTCCAGCACATCTTCCAAGAGCGGATCGTCGTTGGAGCGGATGCGGAAATAGGCGGGCTGGCCATGCGCCTCATAGATTTGCTCGCAATGGGCGATCTTGTCGTCCGGCGCGTAACGTCCGCGGCCGATGACGTTCACCGAATTGGTGCGGCGCGTCTCGCCATTGGCGAGGCGGATCAGCCAGCCATCGTAGAAAATCTCCTTCAGCGCGGGCCAGGCGTTCAGGCACGCCTCTTCCACGCTGGCACTCAAGCGATCCATCTCCATCACACTCTCCGTGTCGCCGGGCGCGGATGGGACAAACAAAAAGCCCCGCGCGACCGGCGGGGCTTCGAACAACTCGCGTGACACACGCGCGCCTACAGAGCCCCTCCGATGGAGCTACGGCGTCGCGCGGTGGTGATCACGAATTTCATGGCGGCGGAGAATACGGATCGTACCGCTTTGCGCAAGAGCTTTCCTGCCCGTAAACGGGGCAGGAAAAATTAAAAACCCTCCGGCGACTTCTCGTAATGCGGATCGTTCAGTTCGTAGGCGTAGCTCGCCGCCAGCACGCCCGCGTCGTCGAACATGCGGCCCACGATCTGAAGCCCCACCGGCAAGCCCTCTTTGGTGAAGCCGCACGGCACACTCGCGGCCGGTTGCTGCGTGAGGTTGAAGGGGAAGCTGAACGGCGTCCACGCCATCCAGGCACGGCCGTCTTCGTCCATCGGCGAGATCTGACCCACTTCGAAGGCCGGCGTCGCCACGGAAGGCGTCAGAATGAAATCGTATTTCTCCATGAACACGCGCAGGCCGCTGCCATAGGCGCCGCGCGCCAGATTGGCTTGCAGGTACGTGCGCTTGTCGATCTTCACGCCCTCTTCCACCATCCGCGCGAGGCCCGGATCGAGCTTGGCCTTCTTCTCCTCCGGCAGGTCGCCCAGCGCGAAGCCCGCGCCCGACCACCACAGCTTCTGGAAGATGTCGGCCACGCCGGCATCGCCGGGCGGATCGACCTGCTCCACATGCGCGCCCATCGCCTCGAAACGCTTTACCGCCCTGGCGACCAGCTCTTCCACTTCGGGAATGATCTTCTGCACCCAGCCCAGGCGCGGCGAATAGGCGATGCGCTTGCCCTGCATCGGCTGCTCGATCTCCGCGGCATAGTCCGTCGGCTCGTAAGGCAAGTTGAACCAGTCGCGCGCGTCCGGCTTGGCAATAACATTCATCAGCATCGCCGAGTCCTTCACCGTGCGGCTCATCGGCCCCACATGCGCCAGCGTGCCGAAGGGCGACAGCGGATAGGCCGCGACGCGGCCGAAGCTCGGCTTCAATCCATAGGTGCCGGTGAAGCTCGCCGGGATGCGGATGGAGCCGCCGCCGTCGGTGCCCAGCGCGAGCGGGCAAAGCCGTGCGGCCAATGCTGCTCCCGAGCCGCCGGACGATCCGCCCGGCGTCTTGTCCTTGTTCCACGGATTGCGCGTGATGCCGGTGAGCGGCGAATCCGTGCAGCCCTTCCAGCCATATTCCGGCGTGGTGGTCTTGCCGATGAGGACCGCACCCGCTTCCTTCAGCCGCGCCACCGTGGGCGCATCCTCGTTCCACGGCCCCTTTGGATCGACGGTGAGCGAGCCGCGCCGCGTGGACCAGCCTTTGGTCAGCAGCAGATCCTTCACCGCGACGGGCACGCCATCCAGCGGCGACAGCGGATTGCCCTCCTGCCAGCGCTGCTCGCTTGCTTCCGCTTGCGCCAGCGTCACATGCGGATCGACGACGCAGAACGCGTTGATCTCGCTGTCCAGCGCCTCGATGCGCGCCAGCAACCCCTGCGTCACCTCCACCGGCGACAGATCGCCGTCGTGAAACGCGCGGGAGAGTTGTTCGGCGGTCATCTCATGCGGTTCGGCCATGTCATTCAACCTTTCCGAGCGGAATGCCGGGATACCAGCCGCTCTTGGCGAGGAAGGCGTGCGCGTCCTTGATCTCGATGATATCGCGGATCGCCGCGCGCTTGTCGGCGGCGTGTTCATAATAGGACTGCACGATGCGCCGGCCCACCCAATAGCCCATGTCGCCAGGCTTCTCGAGCGTGCCGTTGAAGAACCACGCGGACAGATCGGTCTTGTCTTCGTCCGGCACGAAAGCGGTTTCGATGTTCTTCTCGCGCCCTGCCGTCGCCTTCGCGAAATAGGCGTAGGACGTTCCGCCCGACGTCAGGATGCCCATGAACTCCGCGGCACCTTCGATGAGGGCAGCATCGAGCACCGTGGGCTTGTCGATATTGTAGAAGGCAGGCGACGCCAGCGCCTGCTGCACATGGGTGTATTCGTGCGCGATCACATACGTCACCCGGTCTTCGAGGTTCGGGTTCATCCACGTGACTGCGCACAGCGACTCCAGCCCGATCATCTCCCCGGTCGCGTCCGCGATGGCGACGGGTTTGCCCCGCCCGATGGCGACGGTGACCGGAGGGAATTTCGCGTCGGGATAAAGCGCTCCCAGCTTTGACAGCGCCGCGCTGACGCGAGCTTTCGCGCGCGGCAGGATGACGAGGCATTTGCGTGCGTTCTCGTAGATCTCGGGATGATCGGCGATGGCCTGCACGATGCGCGCCGCCGTGGTGCGGCGCTGCTTCAGGAAGCTGCGCAGCCCGTCGCTGCCCTTGTCGATATAGTCGTGCTGGATCTCGCCGGCCGTGGGATGGCCGTGCGCCGTGTCATAGACCTTGTAGAAAAGCGATACATCCTCGGTGTGGATGTCGGGCGTGGCTGCGAGCGCGCCGCCGCTCCACAGGATCGCCGCACAGGCGGTTGCCAGCGCCAGGCGCATCAGTTCACCTTCGTCAGCGCGGCTTCCCGGCCTTTTTCAATCAGACGCAGCGAGGAACCATCCGCCTCGAACACGGTGACCGAGCAATTGTCCGGCGAGAACACCACGACGCGGTCGTCCTTCGTCGCCGCACCCGCGATCACGTTGATCGCAACGTAGTGCGAGAAGATCACCGTATCCTGCGGGATCGCCGCAACGGTGGCGATGCAGTGCTCGCGCCATGTTGCCAACTCCGGGTTCACGCCGCGCCAGGAGCCCGCCATCAGCTTGCGCAGCCACACCGCGCGCGCTTCCAGCGAGCCGAGATCGGGCGACGGGATTTCCGCCACCGCATGTTCGATGACCGGCGCCCTGCTCCACAGCTTCGCCAGAGGCGCGGCCGTCTGCTGCGTGCGCGCGAGCGGGCTGGTGAGGATCGGCAAGGGACCGATGTTCTTCAGCTTTTGCGCCACCGCGTCCGCCTGCTCGCGCCCCAGCGCATCGAGACCGGGATCCATCGCGCCGCCGAAACCGGCTTCGGCCTTTCCGTGGCGCACCATGTACAAACGCGGCATAGCTGATCCGTTCAAATATCGGGGCCTCACACTAGTGGCGGCCGCCTATGCTTTCCACATCTAATCGCGCTTCCCCCGGGATGTTTTCCGTGAACGCAATACTGATTGCAAACTGCGCCATAGCGCCGGTGGCGTTTCTGCTGTTGTGCCTGCCGGCGCTGCGCGCCCCGGACACGCGCAATTGGATTCCCGCCGTCGTCCTGTTGTCCGTGCTGGACAGTGTCGCGACGCTGCTGCCCCTTTACGCGAAGTCGCTTCAGGTCCCCGGCGCGCACTGGAACTGGAGCGGCAAGATCATCGACATCGTGGCGATGCTGGTTGTCGCCCTAATCCTCATCGCGACGAAGCGCTTTACGGCGCGCGATGTCGGGCTGACATTGCGGCAGGCGCCCGGCACCGGGCGTGCCATCCTCTTCGTGATGATCCCATACCTGATCGTGATGGCGGTTCTGACCGCGATGTGGTTCGGCGAGCCCAAGCCGCAATCGGCGGAGACGATCTGGTACGAAGCGACCATGCCGGGTCTGGCGGAGGAGCTTCTGTGGCGTGGCTTGCTGCTGGCGGTGCTGGATCGCATGTTCGCTGCGCGCTTCCGGCTCTGGAAGGCGGAGATCGGCTACGGTGCGATCGCGTTGACGCTGGTCTTCGCGCTGGTGCACGGCCTGCATTTCGGCAAGGACTTCGCGATCCAGACAGACTGGCTGAACGCATTGATGGCCGGCGTCACCGGCTTCGTGCT
>JBQCFD010000166.1:0-25268 GCA_051959625.1 Rhizomicrobium sp. | reverse complement strand
GATATGCGTCTGGTCGCCGAGCCAGTTGGCGAGATAGCGATAAGCATCACCGACCGAAACGCCGGTGTTCGGGATATAGACCTTGATGCCCGCCGACCAATCGCTGGCATAGGTGTCGGGCGCGCGGCTGGAATCCGTATCTTCCTGCATCTTCGTGAGCCGGTCGAGAAGCTGGCTCGCCACGACGTCGCCCGTAAGTCCTTTCGCCGCCATGTCCGGCGGTACCTTGAACGCGTCGATTACCAGGCTGTTGTCATGCGATGCCATCCAGATCGCAGCGACGATCGCGACAACCACGGAGACGAAGATGAGCGCTGCGGCCAATTCCAGCGCGAGCTTCAGAATGTCGCTCGTGTGATGCACCAGCAGCGACCAGTGCCGGACGCGATCCTCGCGTTCGAGATCCTGCGATTGCAGACGCGTCAGCCGTGTCTGCGCTTCCAGATAGGCATCCGCCGTCTCCCGGCTGGCCTGGGAAAGAGCGGCGAATGCGGCCGCGTTGGCTGCTCCGGAAGCGTCGCCGGATTCGATATTTTCGTCAGCCATGCCGCCCCCGCAGAATGGGGCGATACTATCGCGCCGGGAAACCGCCGCAATGCGCCATTGCGGCAAGTTCATCCGCTCCGATGGGCAGCCCGAGCCGGATTTGATTCAGTGCGCGGCTCTCGTCAGCTCGCGGCGTTCGGCGGCCGTCAAATCGAGCTTTGCTGCGCGCGCGAATTCCGCCTTCGCCTTCTGCTTGTCGCTGGTATAAAGCAGCGCCTCTCCCCATTTCAGATGAAGCCTTCCCCAGTTCGGCGCGAATTTCACCGCTTCCGCAAATTCGGCGAGCGCCTCGTCGGAACGGTTCTTCATCATCAGCGCTTCGCCCCAGCCCTCCAGCGGATCGGCATAGTGCGGGCCTTTCTCGTGCGCGGATTTGAACTTCGCGATGGCGGCATCGGGATCGCGTTTGGCGAGCAACATCGAGCCCCAGTCGCTGTCCGCGAACGGGATGGAGGGGGAGCGTGCCGACAGCATCGCAAACCAGTGCGCGGCATCGTCCCATTTGTGCTCCATCCCCCCGACACGGCCGCGCATGCGCACGCACAGATCGCAGTCGAGCGGAGTCTTGGCGATGATCGCGTCTGCTGCCTGGAAATTCCCCAGGCCAGCCTCGGCCTGCGCCTTGAGCGCAGCTGCGACCCGGGTCCGGAATACGATGCCGACAGAGCCGAACTTTGCGAGTGATGCATCCAGGACATCACCGGTCGCCAGCACCCTGTTCCAATCTTCGAGGATCGACTGAACGACGAGCATGCTGGCCTGGCGATTGATGCGCGCGTTGTTGTCCGCCGGCGCCGGCATCGACGCGAGCGTATCGCGCGCGGCCTCTCCGTCATGAAGGAAGCCGTATGTCATGATCTCGTTGTCGCGGGTGTTCTCGATCTGGCCGCTGGGGTCCGGCAGGTTCACGGCCTTCTTGATGTCGACGAGTACCTGTTGATAGTCGCCGACGTTCTGATTCGCATTTGCCATGGACAGCGCATCGGTGCTGGCGAGCGCGGCATCTGACATTCCCGATCGCTCGCCGCGCCCGATCAACTCCGTCACCTTTCGCAATGCCTGATAGGCGGCTTCGTCGTGCTGAAGGTTTCCGTTCTCGCCCGCGATGTTGACATAGGACATCACGAAATCCGGCTGCACGCTGAGCGCGGTATGCAGCACGGCCAGGCTTTTCGGATATTCGTTGCGCCCCTGATAGATCGTCGAAAGCCCGATATAAGCCCACGCCTTGTCCTGCTGCGATCCGTTCTGGATCAGCCTGAGGTAGGCGGCCTCGGCTTCCTTTTCCCGATTGGTGCTCTCCAGATAGACCGCATAGCGATAGGGCTGGGTCTGCCGGTAAACGCCTTCGGCTACTTTCTGCAGCAGCTTTCCGAAATCCGCTTGCGGACCCGAAGCCGAGATCGCGACGCTGCCCACGCGCGTGGTGACCGTCACATTGGCGCCGTCGCGATAGATGTCGCCGGAGATGTGCGTGGCGCTGCCCAGCCAGTTGCGCAGGTAGCTGTTGAGCTCGCCGATGGAGACTCCCGTATCCGGGATCTGCACCTTGATGTCCTTGCCCCAGTCGTTGGTGTAGCTCGAGGGGGCCCGGCTGGAATTGGTCTCGTTCTGCATGGCTGCAAGCCGGTCGAGCAACTGGCTTGCCACCACCTGCCCGCTCAGTCCGCGCGACTGGAAATCCGGCGGCACCGAGAAACTTTCGATGACGAGACCATTGTCGTGCGCAGCCGACCACACCGCAGAAGCGATGCCGAAGAAGATCATGAGGATGATGATCCCCAGTACGATCTCCGCCGAGGCATAGAGCCATTCGCGGAAATGACCGACGCGAAGCTGGCGGGTCTGCTCCTGCAAAAGCCGTGTCTTGGCTCTCAGGAAGGCGGTCGCGGTCTGCGGGTCGGTCCCGGCGCCGGCTGCGCCCAGCGCCAATTCCTCGGCAATGTCCTCGTCATCGTCTTTCGGATCGGCCATGCGCAGCCCCGGGCAGCGGCGCGACCTTATAGCGTCACATGCGCCGGCGGGAAGCGCCCTGCGCCGCGTTGCCCCTCGGAAATCCGCTTCCTATGATGGCCGAAAGATATTGGGGGTTCGAAGGGAAATGCAGGGACTGATGCAGGACTGGCCGCTGCTGGCCCACAAGATCATCGACCATGCCGCGCTCTATCACGGCGACCGCGAAATGGTGACGCGGGAGGTCCATGGCCCCATCACCCGCACCGACTATCGCACCATCGCCAGCCGGGCGAAACGCGTCGCAAAAGCGCTGGTAAAGGCCGGTATCAAGGCCAACGATCGCGTTGGAACGCTGGCCTGGAATACCCATCGCCACCTGGAAGCCTGGTACGGGATCGCCGGGATGGGCGGCATCTATCACACGCTCAATCCGCGGCTTCACCCCGACCAGATCGCCTGGATCGCCAATCACGCCGAGGACAAGGCGCTGTTCTTCGATACGACGTTCCTGCCGATCGTGGAGCAGATCGCGCCCAAGCTGAAAAAAACGAAGTTCTTCGTGGCCATGACGGACAGGGCGAACTTGCCCAAGTCCCGGCTCAAGCGGCTTTATGCTTACGAAGATTTCATCGCCAGGGTGGACGACAAGTTCACCTGGAAAGAATTCGGCGAGAATACCGCCTGCGGCCTCTGCTACACCTCGGGCACCACGGGAAATCCCAAGGGTGTTCTCTACTCGCACCGCTCCAACGTGCTGCACGCACTGATGGCCGGACAGGCGGACGCGCAGGGCCTGCGCAACGTCGATGTCGTGCTGCCCATCGTGCCGATGTTCCACGCCAATGCCTGGGCGCTCGCCTTCGCGGCCCCCATGGCGGGAACCAAGCTCGTGATGCCCGGCCCCAAGCTCGACGGACCTTCGGTCTGCGAGCTGCTCGAGACCGAGAAGGTGACGATGAGCGCGGCGGTGCCGACGGTGTGGCTCGCTCTGCTGCAATATCTGGAACAGACGGGAAAGAAGCTGCCGCATCTGAAGCGTGTTCTCATCGGCGGCTCGGCCTGCCCGCGCTTCATGATCGACGCGTTCGAGAACAAATACGATGTGGAAGTGGTGCACGCCTGGGGCATGACGGAGATGAGCCCGCTCGGCACCATGGGCACGCTCAAGGCTCATCTTATGGATCTGCCCTATCCCGAAAAGCTCGACATCAAGTGCAAGCAGGGCCATCCGCCCTTCGGCGTCGAGATGAAGATCACCGACGACAAGAACAAGGAATTGCCGCGCGACGGAAAGACCTTCGGCCGGCTCAAGGTGCGCGGGCCCGCCGTGGCCAAGGGTTATTTCAAGGGCGACGGCAAGGAGAATTTCGACAAGCAGGGCTGGTTCGATACCGGTGACGTGGCGACCATCGACAAGGACGGCTACATGACCATCGTCGACCGGGCGAAGGATGTCGTGAAGTCCGGTGGCGAATGGATCTCCACGATCGATATCGAGAATTTGGCGGTCGGTCATCCCGCGGTCGCCGAGGCTGCGGTGATGGGCGTGCCGCATCCCAAATGGGACGAGCGGCCGCTTCTCATCATCATGCTGAAGCCGGGCAAGACGGCGACGAAGGAGGAAATCCTGAAATCGCTCGAAGGCAAGATCGCCAAATGGTGGATGCCGGATGACGTTGTATTCGTGGACGAGATACCGCATACCGCGACCGGCAAGATTCTGAAGACCGCGCTGCGAGAGCGCTTCGGCAAGCACAAGCTGCCGGCGGCCTGAAACGGCGTCAGAGGGAACGACATGCGGGCACTGCCGCTACTGGCAAAGGCATCGTTTGCGGGATTTGTCGTCTCGCTCGCGATCGGCCTTGTCGCGGCGTTCGGCACGCGGCTGGGATTGTGGAACTACCAGTTCGGACTGTTCGCCCTGTTTCCGTGGTGCGTGGGCATCGGCGCGCTGACATTGGTCGCAGGCGTGATCTGGGTGCTGTGGGCGATGATCGCCAATGACAGCAGCGGCGCGCGTTACGGGCTAATCGGGTTGATCGGCGTCATCATCGTGCTGGCAAATCCGGTTGCCGATTTCTGGGAACATCACGGCCTGCCGACCGTGTCCGATGTCTCGACGGACACCGCAAATCCGCCGCCGCTGGTTTCGCTTCTCGGCCGGCGCCAGGGCGCGGAGACGAAGCCGGACTATGCGGGCGGCGAAAAGGAGGTCTATGACGGCAAGACCACCACCATGTCGCTGCTGCAACACAAATATTACGGTGACGTCCACACGGCCGCGATCCTGATTTCACCCGAACGGCTGTTCAAGCGCGCGGTGGCGGCGGCCTACGACATGGGATGGAACGTGGTCGCCATCGTGCCCGACGAGGGCCGCATCGAGGCGACCGACACCACATTCTTCTTCGGCTTCACCGACGATATCGTGATCCGCGTGAAACCCGCGGGCATGGGCGCCAAGCTCGACATCCGCTCCAAGGCTCGCGCGAAGCGGGGCGACGACGGCCGAAACGTGAAGCGCGTGCGCGACTATCTCGCGACGCTGGCGACCGAGACGAGCATCTAGGCGGGTTTCATCTTGTCGCGCATTCCGTCAATCAGACCAACCGATACCGCCCGCCGTCACTGACGACCCGGCTTTCGCCTTCGAGCTGGATGAGATGTGCGAGCACCGAGCGCGAGGCGGCGGGGTGCAGCCGCTTGTCCACGTCGGCGTACATGCGCGCCACCATCTCCGGAATGGTGGAAAGCCCATCTTCGATGCAGGCGATGATCTGCCGCTCGCGGTCGAGGCGATGTTCGAGATAAGCGGCGAGAAAGGGTCCGGGATTCGTCACCGGCGCGCCGTGCGTCGGATAGAGCACCGCATCCTCGCGTGCCATCAGCTTGCGCAGCGACGCCATGTATTGGGCCATGTCGCCATCCGGCGGCGTCACGACCGTGGTGGACCAGCCCATCACATGATCGCCGGTGAAGAGCGCATTCTCTTCCTTCAGCGCGAAGCACATGTGGTTGGAAGTGTGCCCCGGCGTGAACACGCATTCGAAGGTGAAGCCCTTGCCCCGCACGATGTCGCCATCCTTCACCCGAACATCGGGCGTGAAGCTCATGTCGCCGCCCTCTTCCACGCGCACGCCGTCATCCCATTTGCCGGAGCCATGCGGGCCGAAAGCGTAAGTCTTCGCGCCCGACCATTCCTTGAGCGGCCTGGCGGCGGGCGAGTGATCGGCGTGGGTATGCGTGACAAGGATATGCGTCACCCGCCGGTTCGCCAGCGCGCGCTTCAACGCGTCAACGTGACTGGCGTCGTCCGGCCCGGGATCGATCACGGCAACTTCGTCCCCGCCCACGATATAGACGCCGGTACCCTTGAAGGTGAACGGCCCCGGATTGTCCGCAACGACGCGCGCGATGAGCGGTGAGACGCGCACGGCGGTCTCGTATTGCGCGTCGAACTCGCGGATGAAGGGGATCGCCATCACTCTTTCCTGTGCTTGCGCATGCGGTTGAGGCGGACATGGGCTCTCGGATTGGTGCGATGAAGCATATGCTTCACCATCATCGGCATGCGATGGGCGACACTTTCGATCCGGTGCGAGAACCATTCGAAACGGTGACGCATATATTGCAGGAAGCGGCGGAAGACCTTGGAATGCTGTGAAAGGATCGCGCAGCCAACCAGGAACGGCACCACGCCGATGAGCGGGATGGGGATCGGCATCGGCGTGATGACGAGCCCGCCGATCAGAAGCAGCCATCCCAATACCAGGTAAAACGCGCGCCGCATCCAGTTTCCGTTACGGTTCTCGCCCGAAAGTGGTTCGCGCCGCGAAAAATTGCAATGCGATTTGACCGCCGCTGTGACCGTCGCATAGCCTCGCGCGCAAAGTCATCCGCGCCCGGGAGGCAATTCATGAAATTCTACAATTCCGTCGGCCCCAATCCGCGCATGGTGCGCATGTTCATGGCGGAAAAAGGCATCACCGTTCCCATGGAACAGGTCGACCTGATGAAAGGTGACAACCGGCGCGAGCCCTACCTCTCGAAGAATACCATCGGCCAGATGCCGGCGCTGGAACTCGACAACGGTCATTGCGTCACCGAGATCACGGCGATCTGCGAATATCTGGAAGACACCCATCCCAATCCGCCCCTCATCGGCGACAATCCGGAGAAGCGGGCCGAGACCCGCAAATGGACGCGCCGCATCGATCTCAACATCTGCGAGCCGATGGCGAACGGCTTCCGCTTCAGCCAGGGGCTGCCCCTGTTCAAGGACCGCATTCCGACCGTGCCCGAGGGCGCGGACGGCCTGAAAAAGATCGCGCAGCACTATCTGAAGTGGCTGGATGGCGAGATGGCGGGCAAGGAATTCGTCTGCGGCAAGCGCTTCACGATGGCCGATATCCTGCTCTTCGCCTTCCTGGACTTCGGCAATACCGTGGGCCAGCCGCTCAACCCGGAATTCAAGAACGTCGGCGCATGGTTCGCCCGGGTGAAGGAGCGGCCCAGCGCCAAGGCCTGACAGCGTATCGTCATCAAGGCTTTACACAGGCGCCTGGCGGCGGCGCTCCAATCGTTAACGAAGCCCATTAAGCATCATTCCATATTCACGCAGATTTGCGGTGAAATATGGCTAATATGCGCCATGCACCATTTCGACCCGCCACCGCCTCCGCCATCGCGACGCCGCGAGATCGCAACGTGGCTGGTGTGCACGGCGCTACTCGTCGTGCCGTCGGTGCTGGTGTGGTTCGTGCGCGGGGCAGCGATGGCGATGTCCTGCGATCCGACGCCGCAACTCTGCCGCGGCATGGCGCTGGGCGGCGGCATGCGCGACACGCTCGAGCTCGCATGGTTCGTGGGACTGGATACGCTGCTCTGCGTGGGTATCGCATTCCTCGCGGCGATGGCGGCGCTGAAGGCGCGGCGTCCGTTGATGGCGGCGCTCTCCATGCTGTTGCTGCCGATCGCTGCGCTCGGTCTTCCCGCATTCGCCATCTACACGGTGACCAGCGCCGACTGCATGCCGAACGAGGCCGCCGTGGGCCAATGCGTATTGTGGGGAGCCAAGCTCGGCATGAGCGCGCATGACGCGATCATCGCGGAGAACGCACTGTTCGATCTGGTGCCGTACACCTTCGCGCTGGCGCTCATGATCGGCATGGTGGGCTTCCTGTTCTTCCGGCCACGCCACGCCTGACGCGCCTATCGCTTTGGCCTATCCTCCGCACGAGCTTTGCGTCGAGGCATGATGCGCATCCTGAAAGCCCGCGACCGCGTTTCGTCCCCCTGGAAAAACGGTGGCGGCGTGACTGCGGAGATCGCCGTGTTTCCGCACGCCGCCGGACTTGATGAATTCGGCTGGCGCGTGAGCGCGGCCCGGGTGGCGACGGGCGGTCCGTTCTCACTATTTCCGGGCATCGACCGGACCCTGGCCGTGTTGCGCGGGCGCATGGCGCTGACCATCGCCGGCATGGGCACGGTGGAATTGTCATCCGGCTCCGCTCCGCTCGCATTCCCCGGCGATGTGGCGACCCAGGCTGCGTTGCTGGACGGCCCGGTCGAGGATCTCAACGTGATGACGCAACGCGGCGTCTTTCGCGCGGCCGTGACGCGGCAGGCAGGCGGCCGGATTGCCCCCGCTGCGGATGTGACGCTTCTCTACATGTTGAAGGAGACGGCGATCGCATCGGGTCCGCTCGCGATGGACGACGTGGTGATGCTGGATCGCAGCGATGCCGCCATCGCGCTGCCGCCCGATGCGGATTTCTACCGGATCGAGATTTCCGCGGCCATCTAGCCCATCAGCGTCATTGCCCGGACAAGCCGGCGGTCGCCCGCATAAAGCAGGCGATGACAGGAATTGAACCGAACCGGAACCGCTCTAACTATAAGCCTTGTTCTCCAGCGCGAGCAGGATGCCGCGCACGGTGCGGTAGAGATACCAGATGATGTAAGCCACGCCCGCGAGCCACAGCACCGGCAATACCAGCATCGGTGCCGCAAAGCGGTCCGTCATCGCGGTGTGCCAGACGCCGAACGCGCCGAACAGAGCCAGCGCGATGAACACCACCATGAACGCGATCCCGGTCCAGAACACCTGGATCATGTTCGCGAAGTGGGATTCCCAGATCGTGCCGCGCACCTCGCCGCGCTTAACATAGGCAAGCACCACGCCGACGATGGCGGTCAGCCCATTGGTGAATGCGGCGATGAACAGCGCATAGCAGATGATCGCGAGGATGCGCGTATCAACCGTGCCCGCATTCGGCTGCGGCGTGTCGCTCATCAGAAATAGGCCTTGTTGTCGAGCGCGCGGATCAGGCCCTTGATCGTGCGATAAAGGAACCAGATCGCGATGCCGAACAGGAGCGGAATGCCGATGATGATGAAGCAAAGCGGCACCGCCACGATGCCCACCACCAGCGTCACCCAGAAGGTGTTGATGATATTGTCGAAGTGCGATTCCCAGATCGTGCCCCGCACCTCGCCACGCTTCACATACGCCAGGATCAGCCCGACGATGGTGGCCAGATGGCAGGTCGGCCAGCCGACCAGATAAAGGATATAGGCGATAAGCGCGGTGCCGCGCGCGGACTCATCCAGAGTCGGAACGGGCTGGCTGGAAATGTCGGTCATGGGGCTCCCTCCCGATGGGCCATTGCCCTATGTGGGGCGGGGAGAAGCCGGGATCAAGGCGGAACCCTAGATGCCACCCCACCAGTTGTAGCCCTGGTCTTCCCAGTAACCGCCTTTACCGCCACCGATTTTGTCGAGGCTGTCCACGAGGACGATGTCCTTCACATATTTCGGCTGCTTGTAGCCGAGCTGACGCTCGGCGCGGATGCGCACCGGCGCGCCGTGCGGGATGTCGAGATTCTGGCCGTTCAGCTTGTAGGCCAGCAGCGTCTGCGGATGCGTCGCCTCCACGATGTCGAGGCTCTCGTAGTAATAGTCGCTGTCGTTGATTCCGTCGCCATTGGTGTCGGTCATGGGATCGGCGCAGTAGAACACGACGTAGCGCGCGTTTGGCTTCGGCTGTGCGAGCGCCAGCACGAGCTTCAGCTGGGTGCCCGTCCACTCGCCGATGCAGGACCAGCCTTCCACGCAATCATGTCGCGTGATCTGCGTGCGCGCGGGCATCTGGCGAAGCTGATCCAGGGAAAGTGAAAGCCGATGTTCGACGAGCCCGCCCACGGTGACGCGCCAGTCCGCGAAGTTGTTCGCCGCATGCGCCCGATAGGCGGCGGTTCCCGGGTCCAGCGTGCCGTTGGCGCGGAATATGGGCGAGATGTCGGCCTTGCCGAATTCCTGCGCCAGCGCGTGATTGCCTGCGAACAGCCGCTGCACGCGCATCGTCAACGCTTCCGCGCTGCGCAGCAGATGATCGACCCAGGGCTTCTGCGAAATGGAATCGCATCCGGCCAACGCGAGCGTGGCGACACCGGCAAAGGCGCGCGTGAGGAAGCTGCGGCGGGTGTCAACCATGCGATGCCTCCTCGATCTCGTAGTTGCCGGTGATCATGGAGCGCAGGTTGTTCCATGTGCCCGACAGCACCACCATCACGATGTGCACCAGGAAGAACAGCACGAAGGCGAAGGCGCAGAGGAAGTGGATCGAACGCGCGCTCTGCCGGCCGCCGAAGAGCCATGGGAGGAAATGGAAAGCCGAATCCATGGTGGGCGACATGGTAAGACCGGTCAGCACGATCAGCGGCGCGATGATGAAGATCACGCCGAAATAGGTCAGCCGCTGGATCGAGTTGTAGCGCTTCGCCGCTTCGCCTCTCGGAAATTGCAGCTTTGCGTGATGGGCGATCTCGGTCGGCAGATTCTGGAAGTCCTTCACCCTCGGTGCGAGATCGCGGCGAAAATGACCCTTTGCGAATGCGAGCGCGGCGAAGATCGCGCCGTTGATCACAAACAGCCATGCGAAGAAGAAGTGCCACACCCGTCCCATCGCCAGCCATTGCGGGCCGGGAATTGTGATCCACGAAGGAAAGCCGCGCACCGCCCACTGACCATCCACTTTCGACGCGCCGAACACGCCGGTGGTGTCGAAATGCCAGCCGCCGATCTGAGTGACGCCCTTGAGCGAGCCGTCGTCGTTCTGCATCGCGACCATCGAAAGCCAGGGATGATCGAAATCCGACCCCTGACCCCAATAGAGCGCCGAATGAGCATTGAAGATCTGGAGCCCGCTCATCAGCATGACCGCGAGCACGATCGCATTCGTCCAATGGGTGACGCGCACGAACAGAGGATGGCGGTAGAACCACAGCCGCCGGTCGCCCGGATCGCTGCGCGCGCCAAATTTCAGGAAGTTCAGCAGCCCGCCTGCGCGCGGAGCGTGATCGTTCGCCGGTTCGCTTGCGATGGTCATCGGCACTCCGAATCCATGGGAAGCGAACGGGCGCCGCTTCGTCCCCAGCTTACGCCGGGCGCAGCGATTTCGTTACAGGCGACGGCTCAGAATTCCGGCTTTACGCCGTTTTTCTCGATGGTGATCGAGCTCAGGACCGTTTTGCCCGAAGGATCGGTGGTCAGCGCGGCCACGCCATAGATACCTGTTTTCACCATGTCCTTGCGCCAGGGGACGATGGCGACGATGGGCGTTTCGGGCGAGACGTCCACCACGGCGCTGCCCGTGCATCCCGGTTTGCCGGGCACCGCCAGGCCTTCGCATTTGCCGTCGACCATGGCCGCGCCGCGATAGGTGACATTGAGCTGCCATGCGCCCCCGCCCGTCGTGACCGTGCCGTTGGTCATGCTGCCGCCCATCAGGGTCGGCGACTTGGAGGCAGGTGCGACGGTGCCGTTGGTCATGCTGCCCATGCTGCCCATGCTGCCGGCCGCAGCGCCCGAGGGATGATGCGCCCACGGATATTGTCCTTCGCCAAGTCCGGCGAGCGGAATGATGTGGATCTCCTCCGCATGAAGATGGCCATTGTTGCCGGGCGAGGCGGTGACGCCGATGAAGTCCTTCGGCTTGATCTGGCTGAAGCTGCGCTTCTCGACGGTGGCGACGCGGCTTGCGAGCGTAACCTGCGCTGTCACTTCGCTGCCGGACTCCGTCTTGATCGTGATCGACGATTTCGGGTCGAATTTTTCGATGGTTCCGCGCACGAGCGTGGTTTTCGGCGGAGCGTCGGCTCCGAATGCTGCAGATGCGGAAAGCGCGAGCATTGTGACCACAACAAGGCGCATGTGAAATCCCCATCTCAAAATTGTCACATAAACTTCCGGCAATACCGGCAAGCTGTCAATTCGCGGAGCGTATTGCAGCGCGGCATCGCATGACGAAACGATGCATGTACGGCGAAAAGTTTTGTGAAAAGCGTGTCGGAAAATTCGCTTTACTCTGCGGCATCGATCGCTAGTTTGATTTTCGAGCGGGGGCTCGATCGCAGGAGTTCTCGATGCCCGCATACGAAATCCATTACCGCCATGACGACGGTACGCTCTCCGCGAAAATCGAAACCAATTGCGCGTCCGACAAGGAAGCGAAGATTTTTGCCCACGCGATGAAGATGGACGGGGTGCGCCATCTCGAGGTGTGGAAAGGCGAGACGCTTATCTATGAGCGGCCGCAGGCTTATGCGATTCCTGCGCGCCAGCCGGCCGAGCTTCGCCTCTAGCCTCTTCGCGAAATCCCTCTCTGCCCGTCTCGCGCACGGCAAGTCGGTCACAGCCCGGCATGGCGCCGGCGCTTTGAATCTTCCCTTGTTCGCGCGGAAGTGGCAGCCTGCACGCGAGCGTTTCATTGAGGGATTCGACATGAAGATATTTGCAAAGCTCGCCGCGGTTGCGGCACTGGCCCTGTGCGTGGCCGCGCCGGCGCAGGCGGCCGACACGCGCGATCTGCTCGCGCACGCCAACGCCACCGTCACCACGCTGCGGCACGATTCGGTGTTCGGCGATGCCCGTCACAATCTGCGTGGCGCGCGCGCGGTTCTGATCTTCCCGTCGCTGGTGAAGGGCGGCTTCATCTTCGGCGCGGAAGGCGGCGACGGTGTTCTTCTCGCCCGCACGCGCCGCGGCTGGTCGAGCCCGGCATTCTATTCGATGGGCTCCGCCTCGTTCGGCTTCCAGGCCGGATTGCAGGACGCCCAGGTCGTGATGATCATCATGACCGATCGCGCCCTGCGTGCCCTCGAGCGCAGCAAGTTCAAGTTCGGCGCCGGCGCCGGCCTCACCGTCGTGACCCTGGGCGCGGGCGTGGAAGGCGCTACCAGCGGCAACATGACGGGCGATATCGTGCTGTGGTCGAAGTCCAAGGGTGTCTATGGCGGCATCTCGATCAACGGCTCGGTGTTGGCGCCGGAGAGCGATACCAATTCGGACTTCTACGGACATGACGTGGACGTGAGGGACATTCTCGCAAATCGCGTGAGCAATCCCGCGTCGCGGCGGCTGCAGTCCAACCTCAACGCCGCGTTCTGAGCTTATCGTTTTGCGAACGCAACGGCGGCGATGGGGACATCGCCGCTTTTGCTTTTCTAGTTCCGGGCAGCGGAAAGTATCGGGCCGCCGTGCGGCACTTGCGCCAGCACGGCGGTCTTGAGACCGGGCGGGGCCTGCGGCAACGCAAACTGCGCCGCCTTTCCGTTCCACGTTCCCAGTTTGACGAGCGCGTGTACGACGTTGCGCTGGGCCTGGGTCGTGCCGGAATTCTCGCCGCGTCCGATCGCCACCTGAACGGTGGACGGATCGTAGCGCACCAGCCAGATGTCGGCAGTGCCCTGCCCCGCGTCGACGGACACCGCGTTGGCGGACAAATGCAGCGCCGGCGCGTCGTCCATGCGGTTGCTTTGTGCGACCAGCTTCTCGATATCCGGGCGCACATTGCCGACGACATCCCTGCGCCCATCCACCACCACCTGCGGCGTGAACGGGCCGCGTTCGCCGAGCGGGGCTTCGTAGTCGTCCTGGCGATCCGTGAATGCTGCCTGATCGAAGGTGTCCTTCCAGCCCAGCGAATCCCAATAGGTGACGTGGAAGCTGAGCGCCAGGACATCGGGGCGTGCGGCGAGCGCATTGATGTTCGCATCGGCAGGCGGGCAGGACGAGCAGCCCTGGCTGGTGAAGATCTCCACCACGGCGGGATGCTGTGCCGTGGCCGCAAGCGCGTTCTGCGCAAGCGCGGGCCAGAGCAAGATTGCGAGAAGCGAGACGGTCCGGCGCATGGAATATCCGTGTGTGGCGGCCTATCCCCTACGCGCCGCCGGCGGATATTGTTACGCCGCCCCGAAGGGCGCCAGACACGGCGCAGTAAACTTTACGCGAAGATTTCCCAGGCGAGGTTGGCGATCAGATTGCTGCCCCAATGCTTCATGGGCGACATGCGCTCTTCCCATGGCATCTCGCGCATCTCCAGAGACTGGGTGCGCGGGAAGATATAATCGTCCCGGCGGTAATCGGCGTGAACGCCCGCATGGAGCGCCGCCCTGTCCAACATCGAACCGATTTCGCTAAAATCCTTCCGACGCGTCTTCTTTTTGAACTGAACAACACTCTGTCCCACGGCTTCTCTCGCTTTCTGCCCCTTCCGGGCGGAACAACGCGCGAGGGGCGCAATTGGTGCCGCGAGAGTGACTACCGGGACGCAGGGTGTGGCGGGAAAGACGCGGATGCGTTAACGAATCACTCGATAAGCGCCGCAACTGCAGGCGGAGGTTGCGAAACACGGCGGCGCCGGCGTTCGCAGGAATCGTCCATTTCCTTCTTCCATTGCGCGCGCAGCTTCGCGCGCGAAGTGGAATAACGCGCTTCGAGGAATTCGGCTCCCAACACGCGATCGCAGCGGAAATGGCGGAAACCGTTGCGCAACTCGCACCAAGCCACGATGAGGCGCGCGGCCTCCCAATAGCTGACGGCGATCGGCCAGACGATGCGGCGCGTCTCGTCGTTCTTCTCGTCGCGGTAGAGCAGCGCGATCTTGCCTTGCGCGCGAATGGCGGTGCGCACCCGCGCGATGTCGATGGTGTCCGGCGGTGCCGGCGGCCGCGCGCTGTTGGCCGCGAGAGCGGGCTCCATCAGAAGCGGGCGCAGATGCTCGGGGATCACCACACCGATCTTGGCGATAAGGTCGTTGGCGGCGCGCGCGAGCACCGGATCGGCGCGGCCCGAGACCCATTGCGCGCCAAGCATCGCGGCTTCGATCTCGTCCGGCGTCAGCATGAGCGGCGGCATGTCGAAACCGCCTTCCAGCACATAGCCGATGCCGGCCTCGCCACGGATGGGAACGCGGTCGGCCATCAATTGCGCGATGTCGCGGTAACAGGTGCGCAGCGAGATCTCGAGCTCCTCGGCAATCTCGTTCGCCGTGGCCGGGCGCTTTTTACGCCGCAGAATCTGGATAATCCGGAAGAGCCTGTCCGCGCGGCGCATCTTTATCCTCTCGGTAGCTTGTCGACGGGCACGAGCCGTGCGCTGCCCGTGGCGCGCGCGAGCGGCGTGCCGTCGGCATCGCGCATCGTCGCTTCCATGAAAGCGATGGTCTTTCCCATCTGCATGACGCGACCTTCGGTGAACAGCGTTCCTTGCCTCGCGGGCGCAAGAAAGCTGACATGCATGTCGATGCTGGCGGTGTAGAACGCGCCCTTGGAAGCCAGCAGCGCGGTCGGCCCCATCGTGTCATCCAGCATCGCAGCCACGATGCCGCCCTGCACGAAACCCGCCGGATTGAGGAATTCGCGGCGTCCTTCGAAAGAGAATTTCGCCCAACCCTCTTCGGAACTGTGATCCAGCAATGTCAGCCCGAGCAATTCCGCACAGGGCGGTTTGGGGACTTTGTCGAGGACCGTACCAACCATCTGATTTTCCTGCGCAAGATCGATGCTGCCAACATCCCGCAATGCTGCTGACACCATGCTGTCAGCAGCGTGCCCGTAAGAAAAGCGTCCAAGTGAAGAGGGAACGACTATGCTTACGCTTTTCGGCTTCGGGCCGGCCTTCGATCTGCCCGATCCCAGCCCGTTCGTGATGAAAACCGAGATCCAGCTCAAGATGGCGGGCGTGGCCTACCGCTTCGAGCGCGCCGCCCCGCCGCAGGCGCCCAAGGGCAAGATCCCGTTCATCCAGGTGGGTGCGCACCGTCTGGGCGATTCCACCTTCATCCGCGCCCATATCGAGAAGCATCACCAGTTCGATTTCGACGCCGGCCTTTCCACCTTCGAGCGCGCGCAGGCCTGGGCGATCGAGCGGATGCTGGAGGACCATCTCTATTTCGCGCTGATCGACTTCCGCTGGCTCGATGATGAGAACTGGTACAAGGGCCCGTCGCATTTCTTCGATGGCGCGCCGGAAGGGGCGGCGGAATCCGCGCGCCAGCGCGTGCGCGAAAAGATCGACCACCATGGCCTCGGCCGGCACAAGCACGAGGAAACCATCGAGCTTGCGGAGCGTTCGCTAGCGGCACTCTCCGTCATGCTGGGCGACAAGCCTTATGTGATGGGCGAGAACCCGACGGGCGTGGACGCCACGGCGGCGGCGATGGTGGCAGCAGTGCTGACGCCCTATTTCACCGGCGAGCTGCGTCGCCGGGCCGAGCGCTATCCGAACCTGATCGCCTATCGCGACCGGATGTTGGCGCAATATTATCCCGACTTCGCGAAGAAGCTGGCCGCGTAAATCACTTCCCCGCGCGGGGAGGTGATTGTTCACTGCAAGTATTTCGCGAACCAGCCGATGATGCGTGCGCGCAGGTCGATGAGATCCTGCGGCTTGTGGAAGTGATGGCCCTCGCCCGCATAGATGAAGAGCTCGACCGGCGTGCCCAGCGCATGCAGCGCGTGCCAGTATTCCAGCGATTGCGGCGCGGGGCATTCCACGTCGCGCTCGCCCACATAGATCAGTGTGGGCGTCTTGGCGTTCCTGATGAATTCGATGGGCGAGGAGGCGCGATAGACGGCCGGATCGTCATAGACCGAGGCGCCGAAGAACGGGATCATCCACTGGTCGATGCCGTTCTCGCCGTAGTAGCTCGTCCAGTCCGCGATGCCCGCGCCCGCCACGATGGCCTTGAAGCGGCGCGTCTGGGTGTTCGCCCACATCGAGAACCAGCCGCCGTAGGAATGTCCGTAGAGACCCAGGCGCTTGTCGTCGATGGGTGCGGTCTTCTCAACCGCATTCAGGCCCGCGAGCATGTCGCGCATGTCGCCGTGGCCGAAATCGCGAATGTTGGCGCGAGTGAACGCTTCGCCCTGCCCGTAAGAGCCGCGGTCATTGGGATAGAAGATGTAATAGCCCTTCTCGACGAGGTCGCCCGCGATATCGAATCCGGTGCCATGCTGGCCGCCCGTTTCCACGTAATCCGGCGTGACCGACGAGCTCGGTCCGCCGTGCACGATGACAACCATGGGATGCTTGATGCCCGCAGTGACGGATTTGGGTCCGATCAGCCAGCCCTGCAGGTGAAAACCCTCGTTCGTCCAATGCACGCTTTGCGCCGAGACATTCGCCGGCAGGGCGGCATTCTCATGCGTGACGGGCGCAAGTTTGGGCAGCACGCCGATGGCGATCTCTTCGGGATGAGTGAAATCCTGCACGATCGCGGCCGCGACCCGGCCATCGGCGCTGAAGGCGATTGCGCCCTCGAAGCGCTGTGTGTTCGCGCTGACGGGCGCGGACCATAAAACCTTCGTCGCATGCGTCGCCGGATCGAGCGACACGGCCGTATAGTGGTCATCGATCAGCGCGGAGGCGAGCATCGTCCTGCCCATCCACGCGATGCCCTTGAAGGTGCCTTTGAATCCGGGCGCTGCATCCGCCGGCACCCCGCCGGAAAGCGGCACGGTGTAGACATCGCCGCCGACAGGCCCCCAATCGCTCATCAGTCCGCCGATGAACGCGACAGACTTTCCGTCCGGCGAAATGCGCGGCAGGTTCATCTGCATCTTCGGCGCCGCGATCACGCGCAACGCGCCGCTGCCTGCATTGACATAGACGAGCTTGGCGATCCACCAATTGTTGTCGCCGTTGCCTTTGGCCGCAGTGGCGGCGAAACCTTTGCCGTCCGGCGCCCAGGAATATTCGTAGACATAAGTGTCGTCGGGCGAGACCGGCTTGAGCGCGCCGCCGTCGAGCGGCAGTACGGCGATGCGCTGCTCGTCGGTGGAAATGCCGATCTCGCCGGTGAGCGCGGCGCCGGCTTCCGTCGCGCCCGTCAGTTTGTGCGCGCCGATGGTGACGAGCGCAGCGAGCCGCGATCCGTGCGGCGAGAAGCGCAACGTGTTGGCGACGCCGTTCACCACCGCCGCGGCGCGGAGCTTGCCGCCTTTCACGACATAGAGCGTGGTCTTGCCCGAAGCCGTTCCGGTGAAAGCGAGCGCGCTGCCATCGTGCGACCAGGCGGTGTCGGCATACTTGCAGGTCTTGCAGGGATCGTAGGTAGCGATCGCCTTGCCGTCGGCACCGCGTACCACGACGGCGCCATGCGGCTCGTGCGTGAGATTGCCGGGATCGCTCGCCTCGACATCCACCACGCGGTCGCCCGCCGGAGAAAGGGACAATCTGTCGAAGGTGTGAAGAGTGGAGGCGTGTGCGCCCGGCGTTATCACCAGCGCAAGGGCGCTCACGAGAAGATACTTCATCATTTCCCCTTGATCGATGTCCTTACATGCTGGCGCCGTCGAACGGGAGTACGGTCGCCTTTTCCAGAACCTCGCGCGGCATCAGGTTTGCGTTCACACCCATGCGGTTCACGCTTTCGCCCGCCGGCCACCAATAGGCGACGCAGCCGCAGATCTTGCAGCGGTGGATTTCAATCTCGCGATCGACCCACGTGTAAATGTCCGTCGCGCCGCGTTTCGGCGTAACGCGCACCTGGTCCAATCGGTAATAGGCCCACAAGGTTCCGTATCGCCGGCAGACCGAGCAATTGCAGTCCTTCACGGTTTCCGGTGCTGTATCGATCTGCAGCGTTACCGCCCCGCAATGGCAGGATGCTTCGATCACTTCTGTCCGTTCTCCGCCAGCCAGGCTTTCGACTCCGTGCCCACATCATCGACCAGGTTGCCCATGGTCAGATTCATGTCGATGAGATGAAGGCCCCAACTCTGCAGAACCTTTCCCTTGACCAAGATGTCCCCGATGATGTCGTCCGTGCGCGGGTCCTTGGGATCGGCGTTGATGGTCACGGCGAGATAGGAGCCGTGCTCGTTATCGACGCATTGGCCCGTGAGCAGCCCCGGCACCTTCACGAAGGGTGTCGTGATCGGCGGTCCTCCTTTCACCCATTCGACGGGCGCTTGCGGCGAAAGCCCGACGCGGCCGGCGGGCAGATAGGCGTCGAGAGCGCCCGGGCCGCCGCCCAGCGCGGCGGGATTCACGCAGGCCGCCATGAGGCCGGGACCTTTGCCCTGACCGAAGCGTGAGCCTGGCGGCGGCGGAACATTCGCGCGGAAGGATGCGAAAGCGATCACGCATCCGGTCTGCGTATTGCTGCGGCACAGCGGAATGGACTTGAAATCGCCGCCAACATCCTTGCCCACCGGCACCTGCAGGATCGTTCCCCCGAGGATGATGGACACGATCTGCTTCTGGACAGGCTTGCCGTCTATTTCGCTCTTCACCAGTTCGGTAAGCACGCCCGAGCCCTGGCTGTGCCCTATGAGCACGACGCCGCGCCCATGATTGTCATGGGCGAGATATTCGTTCCACGCATCGCGCACGTCGTCATAGGCGAGCTTGCGGCTCGCTGCGACCGGCTTGCCGTCCATGTAGGACCTCAACGCCGACAGCGTCACCTGCCGGTACATCGGCGCGTAGATGCGGCACTTCGATGCCAGCCGCGCGACCTGATGCACGACCACGCCCTTTTCGCCCGGTCCCGGGATCATGTCGCTG
Source organism: Rhizomicrobium sp. (assembly GCA_051959625.1). GTDB lineage: Bacteria > Pseudomonadota > Alphaproteobacteria > Micropepsales > Micropepsaceae > Rhizomicrobium. Next base: position 5,912 of record JBQCFD010000166.1, on the reverse strand, counting down.
TTCGGCGTCGGCTCGGTGGACACCGTGGGATAAACATAGAAGCAGTCGATTGGCGCGTCGGGATCGGCCGACCAGGTTTCGCGACTTTCGCTGCCGTCGGCATTGACCACCGTGGCGGTCTGGTCGGAGACGCAGGGATCGACGCGGCCAGGACGGCACAGCCAGTTCGCGGGATCGGTGTAGTCGTTCGGCGCCGGCGGCGTAGCGGGCGCGGTTTGAGCGGGTGCGGTTTGCACGGCGGGCGGCGTTTGGGCGGCGGGCGGGTTTTGTGCGACTGCTGGGATTGGGCCACAAGTTGCAAGCAGAATTGCAAGTACAATCCGTTTCATAGTCTCCCCAATCGCCGGCTTATATATGCCGGTCAATTTCCGAATAGCGACCGGAACCTGGCCTCACCGGATCGCGTGAAGAGTATCGCCCGACTCTTCTTGTCGCGAAGAGCCCAACCTTCGTCATAGATGCGGTCAAGTAGCGCAGCGCCGAGGCTGCCTGCGAGATGACTTCGCCGCTGGCTCCAATCGAGGCAACTTTTGCACAAAGGCCTGCGATTTGACTCCAGCGCTTCGAGATCGATCCCGAAGTCGGCTGCGAAGGTTTCGCCTTTGCGGGTCAATTTTACATCGTTACCCCGCGCGACGATGATGCCCTTGCGCGCGAGCCCATCGAACATCGCCACGCCCATCTCCCCCGCCAGGTGATCGTAACAGACGCGCGCGTGCCGCACCTTGGGATCGGAAGGGCCCGGGCGCGTGCGCAAATGCCCGGCACGGGCGGCGACGCCCATCATCTTCTCCAGCATGTCCGCAACGTCGCTGCCCGAGAGGCGGAAATAGCGATGGCGGCCCTGCTTCACCCCCAAGATCAAACCGCCATCCTCAAGCTTGGAAAGATGCGAACTCGCGGTCTGGGCGGTGATGCCGGCCTCGTTGGCGAGCTCCGTCGCCGTCAGCGCCTTGCCCGACAGCAGCGCCGCCAGCATGTTGGCACGCGCCGGGTCGCCCGCGAGAGCCGCTATCGGCGCGATGGAAGGACCTTCTTTCATACTTCGACCGTAAGCGAAGTATTCGTGCATCGCAAGCGCTAAGCTTCCTCCCATGAACACGAACGCTTTGCGCCATCCGCATCGCCGCGGAGTCCTGGCCTGGGTCGCCGCATGCATCGCGGCATGGCCGCTGACCGGCGCGATCGCAAAGCCGGAGAGGAAAAAGGAGAACCCCGTGAACGTCGTCTGTCACATCCGCTACGAGCTCGATCCCTACAAGCGCGCGCAGTTCGAGGAGTATGCGAAGGTCTGGCTCACCGCGATCCCGCAATGCGGCGGCGCGTTGATCGGCTACTTCATGCCGAACGAAGGCACGAATTACGAAGCGCACGCGCTCATCGGATTCGACACGCTGGCCGCCTACGAGGCCTATCGCGCAAAACTGCGCACCCATCCCGCCAGCAAGGCCAATTTCGAATTCGCGGAGCGCGAGAAGTTCATCCTGCGCGAAACGCGCGATTTTCTTCGCCAGGTGACCGCCTGATGAAGCAGCAGGCGTACGTCCTGCGCGAAGGCGGCCCCGGATTGCTGATACGTCGCCAGCAATCCGGCGGTTCGCCCGTTCTCTACGTTCACGGCGCGACGTTCCCCTCCGCACTGTCTGTCGGCTATCGGTTCGACGGACGGTCGTGGATGGACGATCTTGCAGGCAACGGCCATGACGCCTGGGCATTCGATTTCCTGGGCTATGGCGGCTCGGATCGCCATCCCGATGCGCCGCAGGATGCCCCAGCAGTGGGCCGCGCTGGCGATGCGGCGGCGCAGATCGCGCGTGTCGCAGATCACATCGCAAGACAAACCGGCCATTCGGCGATCTCGATCATCGCCCACTCCTGGGGAACGATCCCCGCCGCCCTCTTCGCGTCGCGCGAGCCCGCGCGCGTGAAATGTCTCGTGCTGTTCGGCCCCATCGCGCAGCGTGAGGGCCCGCCGTCCGCCGCACCAAGCCAGTGCTGGCGGACGGTGAGCATCGCCCAGCAGCTTGCCCGGTTCGTCGAAGACGTGCCGAAGGATCATCCGCCGGTTCTGATCGAGCCCGGCCTCGCGCAATGGGGAGCGGCCTATCTCGCCACCGACAAGGACGCGCTCACGCGCGATCCGCCGGCGGTGCGAATTCCCAACGGACCGGCCGCGGACATCGGGGACGCGTGGTCCGGACGCCTCGCCTATCGCCCCGAAGACGTGCGCGTGCCGGCGCTCGTCGTGCGCGGCGAATGGGACAGTCTTGCCAATGACGCCGACGCGGCGTGGCTCCTGTCGCGTATCGCGCATGACAGGAAGCAGGACGTGAAGGTGCCCAAAGGCACCCATCTCATGCATCTGGAGCGCAGCCGCGAGGAATTGTTCGCCGCGGTCAACCGCTTCCTGCGCACGATGGGGAATGAACGCTAGTCCGCAGCGTTCAGCACGCCGCGCGGCTTGGCGAATATCTGGATGTTGGCGGCCATGAAGCCGGGGCTCTCCTGCTCCACGATATCGACAAGCGCCTGCACGTTGAGGACTTCAAGGCGGCGATAGCGGCGCGCGAGAATGCCATCGTCGATCATCGCGCCGATCTCCTTGTTGATGGTCGGGCGCGACTTGCCGAGCATCGCGGCGATGTTCTCCTGCGAGATACCGACAGGCACGCGCAGCGTTCCCGCCGTCGGGTCCTGTCCCCTGAGCCAATAGAGGATGATGCGCGCGAGCTGCCCGCGCACGGAGCTCGCCGTGCGCATATAGACGTTTTCGTAGTCCAGCCGGATGCGCCGGCAGAACATCAGCACGAAATCCATCAGCCGCATTGGGTCGAGGGCGATGGCGTCCATCAGCGCCTTTCGGGAAATGAAGATCATTTCGCTTTCGCCGTGCGAGACGATATCGAACACCGCGGGATAACCGTCGAACACCGCCAGATGGGAGGTCGCCTGCCCCGGCATCAGGTAGTCGAAGATGATCTTGTTCCCGTCCCTCTCGGCGCGCTGGCAGATGAAGGCGCCCTTGGCGACGAAGGCGAGCTTGGGCGATGTCTCGCCACCGCGCAGCGCGAACTCGCCGTCCGAGAAGCGGCGCAGCTGCGCACCATCCAGTAGCTTGTCCATGAGGGGTTTGGGCCAGTCGACAAAGACATGTGTATGGGAGATCAGATCGCGAATGCGATCGTCCGCGTCCTTAACCAATAAGTTCATTCACCAGCCCGGCACGTATCGTCCCCAATCGGCACCTTGCCAAAGAAAAACTGGCGCACCAACCCTTTTTTCAAAAAAAGGCCAAGTCTAGGCAAAAACTTACACTGGGATGCGAAATGAATCCGCCGGGCTTTTTTTGCGGGTCCAAATGCTTCGTTTCAGTGCTGGAACCTTTAGTCCCTCCATAGAGGCGAGAATGGCTGCCGCGCGGAGGCGGCAAGACTAGTTGTGATCAGGCGAAGCCGGGTCCTGCTGCTCGGATTCATGCGCGGTTTCCTTGGCTTTGCGCGTCTCGATGCGCACATCGGCGTGCTTCATCGCATCGTCGATGTTCGCGCGGATCTTGAGGTCGAGGTGGTTGAGGCGCGCTTCGGCGACCGCCTGGTCAATCTCCGGCTGTATTCTCGCCAGTTCGGCCTGCATCCGCGCCTGGATCTCCGGCAGGTGGGCTTGCAATTCGCGCAGCTTGGTTTCCTGGCGGAGCAATTCCCGCTGCGCTTCCTCGATCCGCGGCTGCATTTCGCGGGATTCCGCTACCGCCCTCGCGATTTCGGCGTGAAAGCGCGCCATCTCTTCCGGCGACGGCGCGGCACCATCGGTATCGATCACGATGTGACGGATCGAGTGGATCTGCCCCGTGTGGATATTCACCACGGGATGGACGCCCACGATGGGAGTAGCCACCGCCAGCGGCGCAGGCGACGTGGGCTCCGCCTGCACGACAGGCGCGGGGGACGCTGGCGTGTCCTCAGCCTCGACCACGGGCGCGGGAGACGCCGGCGTGGCATGCCTGTGCAACCTGTGCGGATGTGAGGCGACAGGCGCGGGTTGCACAGAACGGGCCGTATCCGCGGCGGCGGCGGGCGGCAGGGGCGCCACCGCCACGGCAGCAGGCGCGGGCGGAGTGGACGTTTCTTCCTGCGCGAAGGTGGGGCGGGCAAAGGTGAGCACCGCTGCGGCGGCAATAGCGACGCCGCCGATCTTGAGAACATCCATCTTCGTCACACCGGATCGTTGAGGAGTTGAGGCCAGAACCGATTTCAAGCGTGCTTCCAGCGCCGATCCGGCCATGAACAGCGGCATGCCCGCGAGCGCGGGTTCGCGCGACCGGTATTCGGAAGCCAGCTGCAGAAGCTCGCCCGCATAGGCGGAGGCGCGCACGCCGGAGGCGAGCACGCTGTCGTCCGCCGCCATCTCCGCTTCGGCGCGAAGGCTGCGTGCGGCCGCCCATACCAGCGGATTGGGCCAATAGAGCGCGCAGACCAGCATCGACAGCAGCTGGCTGAGACTGTCGCGGCGGCGGATATGCGCCACCTCATGCATCAGCACCGCATGAAGGCGCTCGCGCGACCAGAACTGTGCCTGGAAAGGCAACAGCACGACGGGGCGAAGGATGCCCCATGTCACGGGGCCGAAATTGTTCGGCTCGCGCGCGATGCGGATGTCGTAGCGGCCTTCCGGCAGATCGATCTTGTCGAAGACATGCGCCCGGCTCCGGCGCTTCAGCGCCCGCAGGCCCAGCAGCGCGAACCCGCCGCGCAGCGCTATGCCCCCGACACCGGTCAGCCACAACAGGGCGGTCAGCCGTGCAAGCAAGCCGACATCGAGTTTGAACGCCGGCGCCTGTGGCGCGGTGGCCGCCGGCATGCTTGGCAGAGCGTCCGGCGCGGACATTGCCGCGGCGGGCGCGACACCGATGTCCTGCATCTGCACCACCGGCTGGGACAGGGACGGCGACGCCAGCGTGAAATGCACATGCGACGGCAGGACCGCGGCCAGAACAGGCAGCACGATCAGCGACGCGAACGCGCCGAGCCACACCAGATGGCGCAGCGCCGCGCGATTGCGGAAGAGGTGCGAGGCCTCCCATGCCAGCGCCAGGATGATCGCCGACAGGATGAACATCTCGCCCGCGAAAAGCAGCACATTGCGCGACAGAAGCTCGCTCATCGTCCCTCCTTTTTTGCCTTCTCGATCAGCTTGGAGAGGCGGTCCAGTTCATCTTTGGAGACATCCATGTCCTTGCGCGTGAGCAGCGCCGCCACCGCGCGCTCCACGGAATTGTCGAAGAAGGTCTTGAGCAGCGAATCCATCGCGCGCTTGCTCATCTCGCCGCGTGCGACCGCCGGCTCGTAGATGTAGCGCGTGCCATCGCTTTCGTGACGGACGTGTCCCTTCTTCTCGAGAATGGTCAGCAGCGTGCGGATCGCGGTGTAGCTCGGGGGATCGGCGATCTCGTCGCGGATACCGGCCGCGGACGCTTTACCCAGTTTGTAGAGCGCATCCATGATCTCCCGCTCGCGGCGGGAGAAACCATCGGTCTCTTTTTTGTCGGGTGCTGGACGTGCCATGCCAAAAAATTGGCACCGAAGGCCGCTGCTGTCAACCGGCCGGCGATGAAATCGTTTTCAGATGCGGTAGGCCGGAGAGCGGGCGGCGGTTTTGCGGGGGGAAATCCGCAGAGGCTCGCAGAAGATCTCCAGATCGCTCGCTTCGAGATGGGTGTCCAGTCCGAACACGATCGGCACCGCGTCGAGATCGCGATAGGTGCCGAACAAGCGGTCCCACACGCTGAACACGTCGCCGTAGTTACAGTCGGTGCCGGGCAACTGGAAGTGATGATGCGCGTGGTGCAGGTTCGATGTGACGAACAGCCGGCCCACGATACCTTGCGCCCAGGGCGGCAGGCGGAAGCGGGTGTG
>JBQCFD010000165.1:0-40145 GCA_051959625.1 Rhizomicrobium sp. | reverse complement strand
CTTGCTCCCCTCTCCGCCTGGCTCGGCACCTTCGGCATGCCCGGGCTCACCGCCTATGCCGGCCTGCTCGATGTCGGCCAGCTCAAGGGAGGCGAGCGGGTGTTCGTGTCGGCGGCGAGCGGCGCGGTCGGCGCCGTCGTCTGCCAGATCGCCAAGAACAAGGGCTGCTATGTGGTGGGCTCCGCCGGCAGTGACGACAAGTGCAACTGGCTGAAGGAGGTCGCGCGCTGCGACGAAGCGATCAACTACAAGACCTGCGGCGATCTCACCGCCGCCGTGCGCAAGGCGTTACCGCAAGGCATCGACGTCTATTTCGAGAATGTCGGCGGCGAGCATCTCGATGCGGCGCTCGCCAACATGCGCCAGGGTGGACGCATCCCCGTTTGCGGCATGATCGCGCAATACAACGAGACCACCCCGCCGCCGGGCCCGCGCAACATCATCATGACGGTGCCGCTGCGCCTCATGATCAAGGGCTTCATCGTTTCCGATCACGCCAAGCTGATGCCGAGCTTCATTGCCGACATGGGCAAGTGGGCCAAGGAAGGCAAGATGAAGTGGCACGAGACGATCGTAGACGGCGTGGAAAAAGCGCCGGACGCCTTCATCGGCCTCTTCAAGGGCTCCAACTTCGGCAAGATGGCCGTGCGCGTGGGACCGGACAAGGCGGTTTAGAAATCGAGCCCTCTCCCCCCCGCATGTGGGGGAGAGGAAATACCTTTTTTTAAAACTGGCCACCCTTGTGGGTGTCGCTACGCTTCCGGGCCCAACGACAGAAGATCCGTCACCGCAGCGACGATGAGATAGGCGAGCATCAAAGGTCCGATGCCGATCAGGATGTCGCCTGCGATGCTAACCAGCATGTCGCAAGGCAGAAGCGGGAAGATCGAACCCAGCAGCAGGAACTGGATGCCGATCACTGCGAAGATGCCAAGCAGCAGCGTCAGGCTCGCAGGACCGATGGTGCTGCGCCGCTCGCGCCGTTCCAGCCGCACGATCCCCGCCGCCAGGCGAACGCGCGACAGGGCCGAACCCAGGAAGATCACCGCGAGCAGCCATGACAACGCTGACGCGATGACCCGTCCGCCGTCGAGCGTGCAGGCAGCCAGCCGGTATTCCAGCGCCCGCTGGCCGGGGATCGCAAAATGCACCGATGCCTGCAAGGCGGACAGCACGCCGCCGTCGGCGTTCTCCGGCAGATAGGTGGTCTGCACCACGAAAACGCCGATCGCGAAAGCGAAGAATACAAGGCCATTGAATCCGGGCATCCAGTGGATCGGCTTGAACCGGTCGGCGATGGGCCCGCTGGCACCCGAGATGCCGTAGCCCACCACGAAAAGAAGCCCCATGGCGCCGAAAAGGAGCACGCAGATGGCGAGGTTGCCAATCGCGGACGGCGCCGCCCCGGTGGCCAGGAGATGCTGCGCCTCATAGGCGCCCGCGAACACGCAGAACACCACCCAAGCCTTCGCGAGCAGCCTCGCCGCGCCCATGAATGTCCCTTCCCCTTCGAACGCCTCAGGCGCTTTTGGCGGCCGGCTTCGCGTCCTTCATGCGTTCGGCTCTCAGCGCATCCGCGAGCAGGAAAGCGAGCTCCAACGACTGGCTCGCGTTGAGGCGCGGATCGCAAGCCGTGTGGTAGCGGTCGTGCAGATCGATTTCCTTGATCGCCTGCGCGCCGCCAAGGCACTCCGTCACGTCCTGTCCCGTCATCTCCAGATGCACGCCACCGGCATAGGTGCCTTCGGCGCGGTGAATAGCGAAAAAGGCCTTGAGCTCGTCCAGCACCCGGTCGAGTGGTCGCGTCTTGTAGCCGGATTGCAGCTTCATCGTGTTGCCGTGCATCGGATCGGACGACCATACGACGTCGGCACCTTCCTTCTTCACGGCACGGATAAGCCTGGGCAGCTTGTCGGCCACCTTGTCTGCGCCGAAGCGCGCGATCAGGGTCAGCCTGCCGGCTTCGTTCTTGGGATTGAGGACGGCGATCAGCCTGAGAAGATCGTCTTCGCTCATCGAGGGGCCGCATTTCAGCCCGATGGGATTCTTCACGCCGCGGCAGAACTCGACATGCGCGCCGTCGGGCTGGCGCGTGCGGTCGCCGATCCAGATCATGTGGCCGGAGGTGGCGTAATAATCCTTGGTGATCGAATCCTGCCGCGTCAGCGCTTCCTCATATGGCAAGAGCAGCGCTTCATGGCTGAAATAGAAATCGACCCGGCTCGTCTGCTGCTTCACGGCATCGGCGAGGGAGAACGTGCGCAGAAAGCCCACGCCTTCGTCGATCTTGTCCACCACCTCGTTGTAGCGGCGTTCGAGATCGGGATGATGATGATCGAGAAACCAGTGCCGCGCGCGCGACAGGTCCGCATAGCCCCCGGTCGCGAAGGCGCGCACGAGGTTTGCGGTCGCCGCCGCCTGATAGTAGGCGCGCATCATCCGCTCCGGATCGGGCGCGCGCGCGCCGGCGGTGAAATCTTCGCCATTGATGATGTCGCCGCGATAGGACGGCAGCACCTTGCCGTCGCGCGTCTCATTATCGTCGGAACGCGGCTTGGCGAACTGGCCGGCGATGCGTCCGATCTTCACCACCGGCACATCGGCCGCGAAGGTGAGCACCGTCGCCATGCTCAGGAAAACACAAAAGGTGTCGCGGATATTATTGGCGGAGAATTCCGCGAAACTCTCCGCGCAATCCCCGCCCTGCAGCAGGAAAGCCCGGCCCGTGGAAACCGCGCCGAGGGCCGCCGTCAGGTTGCGGGCCTCGCCGGCGAACACCAGCGGCGGATGGGTTCGAAGCCGTGCCTCGACGGCGGCCAGCGCCGCAGGGTCCGGATACTCCGGAACCTGGACAATCGGCCTTTTCCGCCAGCTATTTGGGCTCCAAGCCTGGGCCACGGCAAACGCTCCTGTTTCCTGCCTGTGGATATACGCGGCAGGGAAGGGCTTTGCCAGTGCGGCGCAGCGGCGTGGTGAACGTCGCGTCAGCGCCGTGGATCAGGTATTGCCCGGTGATTTCGAATAACTCTTCGTCCGCATCGTCACGAGTTCTTCTGCGGCGGTGGGATGAAGCGCGATGGCGGAATCGAAATCGGCCTTGGTTGCGCCCATCTTCAAGGCCACCGTCGCCATCTGGATGATCTCGGCGGCATCGAAGCCGAAGATGTGGCAGCCGAGAACCTTGTCCGTCTTGGAATCCACCACCAGCTTGAAGCGTGCGCGCGTATCGCGGCCGGAGAGGGTGTGCTTCAGCGGCTTGAACGTCGATTGATAGACATCGATGGCATAGCCATCCTCCAGCGCCTTGGCCTCCGTCAGACCGACGGTCGCGATCTCCGGGCGACTGAAGACGGCGGTCGGTACCAGGTGATGATCGACCGGCGTGGGCTTTCCTTCATGGACCGTCTTCACGAAGCACATCGCTTCGTGGATCGCGACGGGCGTCAGCTGCAAACGATCGGTCACATCGCCGATGGCATAGATGTGATCCACGCTCGATTTGGAAAATTCGTCGACCGTAACGGCATCGTGCTTGCCGAGTGCGACGCCCGCTTTGTCGAGACCCAGGCGACGGGTGTTGGGATGACGCCCGATGGCGAGCATGGCGAGATCGGCCGCGATCATCTCCTCCTTGTCGGTGATCACGAAAACTTCGCCGTCCCGCCTGTCCACCCGCTTGAATGTGCGGTTTGCCAGGACGCGCAATCCGTTCCGGTGCATCTCCGCCGTCAGGCAATCGCGAATATCCTCATCGAAGCCGCGCAGGACCTTGGGGCCACGGGTCACCAGTGTGACGTCGCAGCCGAGGCCGTGGAAGATATGCGCGAATTCCACGCCGATATAACCGCCACCCGCGATCACGATGCGCCGCGGCAGCTTCTCGAGATGGAACGCTTCATTAGACGTGATGCAGTGCCCATTGCCCTCGATCTGGCCTGCTTCATGCGAAGGATGGCCGCCGGTCGCGATCAGGAAACGCTCGGCGGTGATCTTGCGGCCGCTCTTCTGAAGCTGGACGGTGTGGGGATCGAGAAATTGGGCGCGGTCGTCGAAAATCTCAACGCCGGCCTTGGTGACGTTCTGGCGGTAGAGATCGGACAGCCGCGCGATCTCCTTGTCCTTGTTGGCGACAAGCGTCTTCCAGTCGAAATGCCGTTCGGGCACCGTCCAGCCGAAGCCGGCGGCATCCTCGAAGTCCTCGCCATACTGGCTGGCATAAACGAACAGCTTCTTGGGGATACAGCCCCGGATCACGCAGGTGCCACCGAACTGGTATTCCTCGGCGATCGCGACCTTGACGCCCTGCATCGCCGCCATGCGGCTGGCACGCACGCCGCCGGAGCCGCCGCCGATGACGAATAGATCGTAGTCGTATGTCATTTCTTCTTCTCGATGATCTCGACACCCCTGGGCGCGGCGATGACAAGCGCGCTGGCGATGCCGATGAATAGTCCATGCTCGACAACACCCGTGACCGCATCCAGCGCAGCGGCGAGCTTCGCGGCGTTCTTGATGGCCCCGAAGGCGCAGTCGTAGATGAAGTTGCCGCTATCGGTCTTGTAGAGCGCGCCGTCTTTCTCGCGAAGGGTCGCGGTCACCCTGTCATAGCCGAGCTTTGCGAATGCGTTCGTCATGCGCTGCAGGGTGGTGATATGGCCGTAAGGAATTACCTCGACGGGAAGCGGGTACTTTCCCAGCCGGCGCACGAGCTTGGACTTGTCCGCGATCACGATCATCCGCCGCGACGAGCTGGCGACGATCTTCTCCCGCAGATGAGCTCCCCCGCCGCCCTTGATGAGATTGAGCGAGCGGTCCGTTTCGTCTGCGCCGTCGATGGTCAGATCGAGCGGCGCCAGCTGCTCCAGCGTGCCGAGCGGGATGCCGAGCACACGGCATCTCTCCGCCGTGCGCTCCGATGTGGGGACGCCGATGATATTGAGGCCGCCTTTCACGCGCGGCGCCAATACTTCCAGAAAAGCTTCCGCAGTCGACCCCGTGCCGAGGCCGAGCTTCATGTCGGGTTGGACGAATTCCAGCGCCTTGATGGCGGCATCGCGCTTGAGGGCAGCGGGGTCTTTCCGAGTCATGGCCGCGACCTTAGCAGGCGCGGGGCCCTATTCCACCGTGACCGATTTCGCCAGATTGCGGGGCTGGTCCACATCCGTGCCTTTGGCGACGGCGGTGTGATAGGCCAGCATCTGCATCGGCAGCGAATAGACCAAGGGCGCGATCAGCGCGTCGGTTTCCGGAACTTCGATCGTCGCCCAGACCTGCTGCCCGGCGGCCGAAATCCCCCGCGCGTCCGAGATCAGCACCACCTTTCCGCCGCGCGCCATGCTTTCCTGCATGTTGGAGATCGTCTTCTCGAACACAGCGTCATGCGGCGCCATGACGATGATCGGCACATTCTCATCGATCAGCGCGATCGGGCCATGCTTCATCTCGCCCGCCGCGTAGCCTTCGGCGTGGATATAGGAGATTTCCTTGAGCTTCAGCGCGCCTTCCAGCGCCAGCGGATAGTTCACGCCCCGGCCGAGATAGAGAACGTCGCGCGCCTTGGCGAGCTCGGCGCCCAGCGCCTCGACCTTTGCGTCCTGCTTGGCGAATTCGACCATGTGGCGCGGCGTTTCCAGAAGCGATGCGCAGAGCTTCATCTCTTGCGCCTTGTCGATTTCGCCGCGTGCCCGTCCTGCCGCAATCGCCAGCACCGCCAACACGGCGAGCTGGCATGTGAAAGCCTTCGTGGACGCCACGCCGATCTCGGGGCCGGCAAAGGTCTGCAGCACCACATCGGCTTCGCGGGCGATGGAGCTTTCCTTCACATTGACGATGGCGATGGTCGTCTGCCCTTGCGCCTTCGCATCGCGCAGCGCCGCCAGGGTATCGGCGGTTTCGCCGGACTGGGAGATGAAGATCGCGACCCCGTCCTTGGGATACACCGGCTCGCGATAGCGCAGTTCCGACGCCACATCGACCTCGACACCAAGACGCGCGAACTTCTCGAACCAGTATTTGCCGACGGAAGCGGCGTAATAGGAAGTGCCGCATGCCGAGATCATCAGCCGCGACGCCTTCTTGAGCGCATCCATCGCGCCTTTTTCCCGCAGCGAAACGACGGGGCCGGTCGCATCTATGTAGTGCGCCAGCGTGTGGCCGACGACTTCCGGCTGTTCGTGGATCTCTTTCGCCATGAAGTGACGGAAGCCCGCCTTGTCCACCAGGCCCGCGGATGCCGACGTGATCTGGATCTCGCGGTTCGCGGCCTGACCGGCCTCGTTGTAGATGCGCACATCCGGACCATGCAGCACCGCGATGTCGCCGTCTTCGAGATAAGCGACCCGGTTGGTGAAGGGCGCCAGCGCGAACGCGTCGGACCCAAGATAGGCTTCCCTGTCGGAATAGCCGACGGCGAGCGGACTACCCTTGCGCGCGCCAATGACAAGGCCTTCCTCGTCGCGGAAGATCATCGCCAGGCCGTATGCGCCGGTGAGCCGGCGCACGGCTTCCTTCGCCGCTTCCTCCGGCGTCTTGCCCTGATCGAGATAGTCGGTGACGAGGTGCGCGCACACTTCGCTGTCCGTTTCGGATTCGAACTTGTGGCCCTTCCTGACCAGTTCGTCACGCAACTCCTTGAAGTTCTCGATTATGCCGTTGTGCACGATCGCGACGCGGGCGGAGACATGCGGGTGGGCGTTGGTTTCGGTCGGCGCGCCATGAGTTGCCCAGCGCGTGTGACCGATGCCGGTGTTGCCGGGTAAAGGGTGCTTGGCGAGCGTACCCTCGAGGTTGGTGAGCTTCCCCGGCGCGCGGCGGCGTTCGATATGCCCGCCCGACAGCGTGGCGATGCCCGCGGAGTCGTAACCGCGATATTCCAGGCGCTTCAGAGCTTCGAGAATGAGCGGAGCTGCATCCGCGCGTCCCGCGATTCCGACGATACCGCACATGTCACTTCTTCCCCTTGGCCGCTTTTTCGGCCTTCTTTCGCGCGCGGAATTTTTCCGCCCAGCCGGAAATCTGCTTCTGATCGCCCCGCGCGACCGCGAGCGCATCGGCTTCCACGTCTTTGGTGATGACGGAGCCGGCGGCGGTGATGACGCCGTCGCCGATCTTCACGGGCGCCACCAGTGCGGTGTCCGAGCCGATGAACGCGCCGGCGCCGATATCGGTGAAATGCTTGTCGTAGCCATCATAGTTGCAGGTGATCGTGCCCGCGCCGATGTTCGCGCCCGCGCCAACGCGCGCGTCGCCGATATATGTGAGGTGGTTGGCCTTCGCGCCCTTTTCGATGCGCGCTTTCTTCACTTCGACGAAGTTGCCGATGTGGACATCTTCTTCCAGAATCGCGCCGGGCCTGAGCCGCGCGTAGGGGCCAACCAGCGCGCCCTTGCCAACCTCGGCGCCTTCCAGATGCGAGTGCGATTTGATCTGTGCGCCCGCGCGCACGATGACCTTCGGACCGAATACGACATAGGGACCGATCTGCGCATCGGCTTCGATGACGGTATCGTACGACAAGAACACGGTTTCCGGCGCGATCATGCCGACACCGCCATCGAGCGCTTTCGCGCGCAGGCGCTTCTGCATCGCGGCTTCGGCAGCGGCGAGTTCGGCCCGGCTGTTCACGCCCATCATGTCGGCTTCATGGGCTTCGACGATCGCGCACGCCACATTCTCCGCTTTCGCGAATGAGGGCACATCGGTGAGGTAGTATTCTCCTTGCGCATTTTCGTTCTTGAGCCTTGCCGCCCAGCGGAAAAAGCTTTTCGCGTCCGCCGCCATAATGCCCGCATTGCAGAGATCGACTGCGCGCTCGGCCGGATTGGCATCCTTGTATTCCACGATGCGATCCAGCATTCCATCGCCACCGACGATCACCCGGCCATAGGCCGGATTGGCCGAGCGGAACGCAACGATGGCCATGCCTGCCCTGGCCCGCGCGGCGAATGAATCCGCAAAGGTCGCCGATGTGACGAGCGGCATGTCGCCATAGGTCACGATCATCTCGCCGTCGAAATTGGCCAGCACGTCCTTGGCGCAGGCCGCGGCGTGACCCGTGCCGAGTTGTCTGTCTTGCACGGCGCAGTCGGCGCCCTGGGCCGCCGCGAATGCGCGCACCTCTTCATGCGCCGGCGCGGTGATCACGACGATGCGCGAGATGCCCGCCCCGCGCGCGGCCGCGATCACATGGCCCAGAATCGGCAATCCTGCGACCTCGTGCATGACCTTGGGCTTGGCGGATTTCATCCGCGTACCCTGACCTGCCGCCAGAATGATTGCCGCCCGCGCGGTCATGCTTGTCTCATGGTAGGATTTCGACGCCGTCTCTTGCGATAAACCGCGGCCAAATCAAGCCAAAATGACGAATTGCAACATTATATTGCGCAAAGGCCCACCCGCCAGTTAACGAGAGCCATGATTATAGATTCCCTGCCTGCATTAATCTTCGATCTTGATGGTACGCTGGTGGACACCGCGCCGGACCTTTTGGGCGCCATGAACGCGGTTCTCGTCCAACAGGGCCGCCGCACCGTAGATCCGGAGACGTTGCGCCATATGGTGGGGTTCGGGGCGGCCTCGCTGATCCGCCAGGCAATGGCCGCCACGGGCGATCCCGTAATGGAGGACCGGTTGCCCAAGCTGGTGGACGATTTCGTGGTGCATTACGGCGCCCATATTGCCGACGACAGCGCCCCCTTCCCCGGCGTTGTCGAGACGCTGTCGGTACTCAGGGAAAAGAACGTGCCCATGGGGGTGCTGACCAACAAGCCGCACGAGTTGGCGCTGCCGTTGCTGGATGCGCTCGACCTGAGCAAATTCTTCGGCGCCATCCACGGCGCGGGGCGCTTTTCCTATGTGAAACCCGATCCGCGCGTATTCCACCACGTCGTCGAGGAATTAACTGGCAATCCTAACACGGCTGCAATCATGGTGGGCGACAGCACGACGGATGCGAAGACGGCTCGCGCCGCCAACGCCCCCGTCATACTTCTCTCTTACGGCTATACGCCTGACCCGGTGGAAACGCTGGGCGGCGATGCGGTCACGGCCGACTTCCGTGACATCCCGGCGCTGGCGCGGCGGCTCTCGAAAATCTAGATTGACGGAACCCGCGCGGAACGGCCCGCGCCGTACCCGCGTTGCAGTTCGGAACATGAACGCCCACGAACGGCCGAACAGTTCAGACATCGGGGGGCACCGATGGAGAAACCGGTTGGCCAGATTTCGCTTCGATCGTGACGCGTTTATTGCCGGCGCGCTGCGCGTCCTTCCGGCTTTCGATCGGCTGCTGATGAAAAGCGCGGCGACCGCGGAATATCCGATATTCCCCAATTCGCTCTTCCCCTGGATTCCCTATCTCGAAGAAAACGCGCGATGCATCCGCGCGGAGGCACAGACATTGCTGCGCGACCGCATGAGCGTGCCGTCCGTGCGGGAAATCTCGCCCGATCATGCCAAGATCGCGGTGGACGAAAAATGGCGGTCGTTCTTTCTGTGGGGTTACGGCGTCAAGATCGAGCGGAACTGCGCGCGTTGCCCGGAGACAGCGCGTATCCTCGAAAATATCCCTGGGCTTCTCACCGCATTTTATTCGGTGATGCTGGCAGGCGCACATGTGCCGCGGCACACCGGGCCCACCAAGGCGATCCTCACCGCGCATCTGGGATTGGTCATTCCGCACGAACGCGAGAAATGCCACATGGCCGTCGGCGACGGCCACGATGTTGTGTGGAAGGAAGGCCAGATGGTCGTCTTCGACGATATGTACCCGCACGAGGTCTGGAACGACACGGGCGAGGACCGCATCATCCTGCTTCTCCACATCAAGCGTCCGCTGAAATTTCCGGGCACGTTGTTGCGCGACATATTCTTCGCCGTCATGCGCGCCAGCCCGTTCGTGCGTGACGGCTTGCGCAATCTGGAACAATGGAAGCAGAAAAATCCGGCCGGGGATGCGCCGTCGGCGGCACCGATGGCCGCGGAATAACCTACCCGCTTGACGGCCTCAGCGCCGCCGCCCTATAGGGCTGCTCCCCATCGGGGGGCGCGTAGCTCAGCGGGAGAGCACTCCCTTCACACGGGAGGGGTCATAGGTTCAATCCCTATCGCGCCCACCAACCTTCGCTCGCAAGGCGAGTGGAGGAGGGTCCCGATCCTCAGCCCGCATGGCTTGGCGACCCAACCTTCGCTTCACACATATTTCGGGATCGGTCCGTTGTGCGGCGTCATGCGCCGGGACAGGTCGAACATCACCTCGTCGACATAGCACCAGCCCCAACCTTCGGGTGGGTCATAACCTTCGATGATGGGATGCTTCGTCTTGTGAAAGTGCTTGGTTGTGTGCTTGTGGGGCGATGAATCGCAACAGCCGACGTGGCCGCAGGTGCGGCAGAGGCGCAGATGCACCCAGGGCGATCCGATCTTCAGGCATTCCTCGCAGCCCAGGGCACTTGGCGTCACGGTGCGGATGGTATCGAGATGACGGCAGCTATCGCCCACGCACGCCTCCCAGAGACGGATTGACGGCTTCTTCGCGATTGCCCGAGGCGGCAAGATAAGCGTGGATCGCCGCCACGACTTGGGCGCCCTCACCCACCGACGCCGCCACGCGTTTCACCGATCCCGAGCGCACATCGCCGATAGCGAAAATGCCGGGCCGGTTTGTCTGCATCGGAAAGCGGCTGTCGCCGGAGAACGCATCGGCGCGGATGAAGCCCTTTTCGTCGCGCGCGATGCCGGATTTCGCGAGCCACTCCGTATTGGGCGCAGCGCCGATAAGCAGAAACAGATGCCGGATTGCGCGGGTGTCTCGTTCCCCCGTTCTCCTGTTTCTCCAGGTGACGGACTCGAGCGCGCCCTTCGACCCCGCCAGGGCAACAACCTCCGTTTCCGTCAGCACCTCGATGTTCGGCTGGGCCGCGATGCGATCGCAGAGATAGCGCGACATTGTCGCTTCGAGGCCCTGTCCGCGCACCAGCATCCAGACTTTCTCCGCCTGGCTCGCCAGATAGACCGCCGCCTGCCCTGCAGAGTTGCCCGCACCGACCAGCGCCACTTCCTGCCGCGCGCAAAGCTTCGCTTCCAGCGGCGAAGCCCAGTAGTGCACGTGTGCGCCCTCGAACTCCGGCAGGTTGGAGACATCGAGCCGGCGATATTCGGCCCCGCTCGCGATCACCACCGCTCGCGCGCGAACGATCTGCGCGCCTTTCAGATGCAGCCGATAGCTGCAGCCCGACGGCTCTTCTTCCAGATGCGAGACCTCTTCGGGGATCGCCATTTCCGCGCCGAACTTCTGTGCCTGGTTATAGGCGCGCGCCATCAGCGCAATGCCCGAGATGCCGGTCGGGAAGCCCATATAGTTCTCGATCCGCGCGGATGCGCCAGCCTGGCCGCCAAAGGAACGGCAATCCAGTACGATCACCGACAAACCCTCCGATGTCGCATAGACGGCCGCTGCCAGGCCCGCGGGACCTGAGCCTACGATCGCCACGTCATAGAGACGGTTCGTGTCGATCGCGTGCGTCATTCCAATGCAGCGCGCCAGCTGGTTCTCACTCGGATTGCGCAAGAGTTCACCCGAAACGCAGAGCACGATGGGCAATTCACCGGGCACGACGTGGAAGCGCTCGATCAGCGTCTTGGCACTGCCATCCGCGTCGGGATCCAGCCGCTGGTGCGGATGGCCATTGCGGGCGAGGAAGTTTTCGAGCCGCAGCACATCGCGATTGTCCGCGCGGCCGACGATGATCGGGCCGCCGACATTCTGTTCGAGAAGCGCGACGCGGCGCAGGATCAGCGCGCGCATAATCCTCTCGCCGATCTCCGCTTCCGCGACCATAAGTTCGCGCAAATGCGGCGGCGGGATCTCGATGACTTCGACGTCGGACAGAGCGACGGAATCAATCAGCGCGGGCCGGCCCGAAAGCTGCGCCAACTCGCCCATGAAATTGCCGGGCCCGTGCACATTGATGGTCCGATCGGGATGCTCGTGCGAAAAGACGCGCGCCGAACCGGAGAGCACAAGCCGCAGCCCCGGCGTCTCGTGGCCGACACGGGTGAGATATTCGCCCTCGCCGTAATGCCGTGGCGTCCCGAACCGGCGCAGGCGGTCGATCTCCGCGCTGCTCAGAACGGGAAACATCTGGTCACGTCGCGTGTCGACAGTGGAAGGGGCTGCGCTCGACATAGCGGCTCCGGGGGGTCGGCGCCTCACTCTATCAGTGTATGCGCCAGACGATACGGCTTTCATCGAAGGTGGTCTGCAGGCGCAGAGCCCGGTTGTGCGCGGCAAGCGCGCCCTCCCACAACGCATTCCATGCCCGGAAGGCGGCAGCGGAATCCGGCAGCACGATACCCGCCATCAACTTCCAGCCTTGCTGCTCGATTTTCGTGTCGTCGCAAGTCGCACGCTCCCCCTGTGAAAGGAGCAGAGCCAACAGGAAGCGCGCGAAACTGCCGGCGTCGTCGCCTTCGACGCCGAGCATGGCGGCTGTGTCTTCGTAAATCTGCAAGCCGATCAGCCTTGCCGTGCGCGCGACAAGCCACTCGGCTTCTTCAATGCCGAACAGTTCCTGCGTGACCGCCAGGAACGAGCGCACATATTCCATGGCATAGGATCGTTCGACCTTGCGCAAGCGCTCTTCCGGCCAGCCGGTGCTGTCGAGCCTCGGCGCCGTGGCGGGATCGAACCGCGGCATGTGCTCATTTCGCACGAATCGCACGCGTTCCTACGGCGCGATCTCGCGATCGTATTCGCAGTAGTAGCCTTCGAGACCGGGATCGCCATTCACGGTCTGGCCCGTGCACACGAAACCCAACCGCGGATTTTTCAGCGACACGCCGTTGTGACCGTGCCAGCCATGCAGCATGGCTTCGTTGACCGCGGCTGGAATGCCGCAGATCGCGGTGCCCTGCCAGATCCAGCGCGGTGGCGGATAGCGCACCCAGGCCTTGCGGTCGCTCTCCTTCACATATTCCGTCTTCACGCCGCCGAGCGCGTTGGAGAAATAGTGATATTGCGCGCAGGCGACCGCATCCGGCAGCCTGTCGAGTCCCAGCTTCTTCAAGCCCGGAAGAAATTTCTCCAGATGTTGGCGGCGGAAATGCGCGAATACGAACGACTTCGCCGCTTCGGTGCTCTTTTGCGAGACGAGTGTCAGCACCAGTCCCGTCATCAGAGCGTTGTAGAGCTTCGATAGCGCCTTGCAGCCCGCGACGTCCTCAGCCATCGCGTGCCTCAAACCCGGGAAGTGTCCATTGGAACGCAATGGCACCGGCGCGCAAGGTGAAGCCGCTAGCAAACGCAGCGGCCGTGGATATCCACGGATCTGCCCCGATCCACCGCAGCGACACATAGATAGAGGCCGACAGCAGAGCCGCGGTTACGTAGATCTCGCGGCGAAGGAGCACCGACGGCTCGCCCGCGAAGATGTCGCGCAGTATGCCGCCGAAGGTTGCTGTCATCACACCCATCGCCACTGCCACACCCGGCGCCACGCCATAGCCGATCGCCTTTGCCGCTCCGATCGTGGCGTAGGCGGCAAGACCGACGGCATCAAGCCAGTTGAGCGCCGCATAGCGCCAAGGCCTCTCTCCGACGGTCCACACGGCGATTGCAGCCCCGATACACACCAGGAGATACGCGCCGGAATGAATCCAGAAAACAGGCGCGCCGATCAAAAGATCGCGCAGCGTGCCGCCGCCCATGCCGGTGATGATCGAGAAGACGACGAAGGTGATGATGTCGTGCCGCCGCCGCGCGGCCGCCAGTGCGCCGGTGATCGCGAACACCGCCACGCCGACGTAATCCAGCGCCTGCAGCGGAAGGTGGATTTCCTGGATCGCCCCGTTCATGCCGCACCGCTACCGCCGCGGTCGCCGCAAAGCAAGATGCGCGAGAGCCCGCCGCAAGGGGAAGACGGCGGGCTCCGCAGAGGCAGCCGCTAGGCTGCGAAGATCAGTGACTGGTGGTCTGTCCCGGCGCCTGGCGATCGAAACCAGGGCGAACGATATCGGGATTGTCGGAATCGATGTTTTCGCGCGCCTGCTGCTCGGCCTCGCCGCGGCCATCGTTCACATCGACCGGGCCGCGCTCCCACATGCCGTCGCGCAGATCATGCTTTCTCTCTTGTTTCGCCATCTTTCCATCCTCTGTCGTGCGTATGGACTCAACGAACGGCAGCCGCGGGAGTTTCCTGGAACTATTCGGCGGGCGACGCGTTTGCCGGCGTGGGCGTGGCCGATATCCAATCCGAAATTACTTTCCACTGGCTCTCTGCGTCGAGATCTCGCAGCAGCATGTGATAGCCGCTCGGATCGCGGTGCACCTGCGCACGGCTTCCAAGTGCCTTGATCGTGGCTTCGGTGGGTGGGGCCGGTATGACCTGGTCGTGCGCACCGTAGAGATAGAGGATCGGCGGCGAATGGGCGGGAAGACTTGCGGGTGCTTTGCGTGCCTGATCCATCAGGTTCATCAGACCATAAACCTGATCGGCCCGCGCCGAATGCTGGAACAGGGGATCGCGCGCAAGCTTGCGGAGCACTTCGATGTTGTCGCAAGCAACGATGTGCAAGCCGTTGCCGGAGACATGCATGGCGGGAAACACGTGGGCCATGAACCACGCCGCCCACCCGTAAAAGAACGGCATGTCCTGGCGCGACCACACCGCAGGGGCGATCAGCACGACGCCATCGACATGCGGTGGCTTTGCCGTGGCGAGAGCGGAGAGAACCACCGCCCCGCCCATGCTTTCGCCCAGGGCATAGACGGGCACGCCCGGATATTTCGCCCGCACCGCGTCCACAAAATCGTCGAGATCGGAACGCAAGGCATCCGCCCCGGCCCACACGCCAGGATCGGGCGCCGCGCCGAAGCCGCGCTGGTCATACGCAAACACGGTGATGCCGTGCGCCGCCCACCAAGGCGCCGGAATGTCGAAGGCTTCGGAGTAATCGCTCATGCCGTGCAAAGCGACGATGATGGCGCGCGGATGTTGGGCATCCCAATGCCGCAGCGGCAGATGTAGGCCGTCACGGGTGAGGAAATAGTCCGCCGCAATGGTGGGAGTATTGGTTGCGAGGCCCTCGCGCGCGATCTGCGGCGCGCAGGCGGCAAGCAGGATCAGTCCGCCAACAAGCGTCGCACGCGCCGCCGCAAATAAGGAAGGAGATCTTTCTCGAACCACGGATGCTTCTTCAGCCAGCCATTGTTGCGCCACGACGGATGCGGCAGCGGAATATAGCGAGGCGTGTATTCGCGCCATGCCGCGACCGTCTCCGTCATATTCGATTTCACCGAATCGCCCAAATGCCAGTCCTGCGCGTAGGAGCCGACAAGCAGGATGGTCTCGAATTGCGGCAATGCATTGAACAGCCGCACGCGCCATGTGGCGGCACATTCCTTTCGCGGCGGTAGATCATGACCGTTCTTGTCATATCCCGGAAAGCAAAATGCCATCCCCGTGAGCGCGATACGGGATTCGTCGTAGAACTCCTCGCGCGTTACGCCCATCCATTCGCGCAACCGGTCGCCGCTGGCATCGTTGAACGAAATGCCGGTCTGGTGAACCTTCAAGCCCGGCGCCTGCGACGCGATGCATATTTTGGCCGTCTTCGACACGTGGATGACGGGCCGCGGTTCAAGATACGGCGAACACAAGGTACAGGCGCGGATTTCGCGGACGAGGCGGTCCAGGTTTTCGGGCTTCTTCATCAATCTCCGCGCAACAGGTTGCGCGCGATCACGATCTGCTGGATCTGCGACGTGCCTTCATACAAGCGGAAGATGCGCACGTCGCGATAGAAGCGCTCGATGCCGTAGTCCGCGACATAACCGGCGCCGCCGAATATCTGCACCGCCTTGTCGGCGACACGCCCCACCATTTCGGAGGCGAAATATTTGCAGCACGCCGCTTCCATGCTGACGCTCTCGCCGCGATCGCGCTTCTTCGCGGTCTCCAGCACCATGCAGCGCGCGGCGTAGGCTTCGGTCTTGCAATCCGCCAGCATGCCCTGAATGAGCTGGAACTCGGCGATCTTCTGGCCGAACTGCTCGCGCTCGCGGGCATAGTTCACCGCCTCGCGGATCAGGCGCTCCGCCACGCCCACACAAACGGCAGAGATATGCAGACGCCCGCGGTCCAGAACCTGCATCGCGACCTTGAAACCCTCGCCTTCCTTGCCGAGGCGCAGGCTTTCCGGCACGCGCGCATTCTCGAAGATCACGTCATGGATATGCGCGCCCTGCTGGCCCATCTTCTTCTCGGGCTTGCCGATGGTGATGCCGGGCGTTTTCGCCGGAACGATGAAGGCGGAGATGCCACCCGCCCCCTTCTTCGACGGATCGGTGCGCGCCAGCAATGTGAACATGCCCGCGCGCGCAGCATTGGTGATGAAGCGCTTGGTGCCGTTGACGACGTAATCGTTGCCGTCCTTCACCGCCGAAACCTTTACCGAGGCCGCATCGCTGCCAGCGCCCGGCTCGGTGAGCGCGAAGCTCGCCACCATCTCGCCGCTGGCAAGCTTGGGCAGCCATTCATTCTTCTGCGCCTCGTTGCCGAACATCACGATGCCCTGGCTGCCGATGCCGACATTGGTGCCGATGACGCTGCGGAAGGCCGGAGACGTCTGCCCGAGCTCGAAGCAGACAAGAACCTCCTCCTCCATGGTGAGGCCAAGGCCGCCATATTCGGTGGGAATCGAAAGCCCGAACAGGCCCAACTCGCGCATCTGGGCGATGACGGAGTCCGGCACCCGGTCCTCTTCCGCCACCTTGGCCTCGATGGGCACGCATTCGTCGGCGACAAAACGACGAACCGTCTCGATAAGCTGATCGCGCGTTTCTTTATCCAGCGCCATGGCATTCCCCGGTTTCTCTACTGAGGAGAATAGCGCATTCGGCGCCTTTGCAAGCTAGCGAAGCGCCCCACCCGGCTGCCTGGCGTAGACACCCACCACCAGCAGATGGTCGGCGGTGCGCCCGTCGTCGCCGAGGGGCATCACGATGCTCTCGTGGAACAGGGCGTGCCCGTCGGCTTCGCGGACATACCAGCCGCGATAGGCACGCGGATTTCCGGTCTCGCGAACGCGCCGATAGACCTTGCGCAGCGCTTCGCCGTAGCCCGGCAGCACGAGATCGACTTCGGACATGGTCATGCCCTGAAGCGAGGTGCCCTGCGCCTGCATCAGCGCGTCGCCCACAATGCGCATCTCGAAATCCTCGCCGCCATCCAGCACTCGGATGAGTGCGGTGTTGCGCAACAGGCCGGAGAGCACTTTCGGGGAAAGGTCTGCGCGCGATGGCATGGCCCTTTCGCCACGGCGTTCCTGCCAGAGATCGAGGCTCTTCTGAACCAGCGCGTTCTCGATGTCCCCGAGCGCGATGGATTGGCGCGCGCGCGGGCGCGCGTTTGCCTCTTCCTTTTTCGCAATCAAGGTTTTCTGCATTGCCAGTCCGAGCCCGAAGGCTGCTAGGATCGGAAATACGGGTTAATTTCCCGGTAACGCTGTGAAGCCGGCCGATGCTACTTTCCGTTCTCGACCAATCTCCGATCCGAAAAGACGGCAGCGCCGCCGACGCGGTGGCGGAGACGATCGCGCTCGCGAAAGCAGCTGAAGCGCTGGGCTATCATCGCTATTGGCTGGCGGAGCATCACAACACCGGGTCTTTCGCCGGCAGCGCGCCGGAAGTCTTGATCGCGCGCGTGGCGGCGGAGACGAAGACGATCCGCGTCGGCTCCGGCGGCGTCATGCTGACGCATTACAGCCCGCTGAAGGTGGCCGAGCAGTTCCGCATGCTGGAACTGCTCAATCCCGGCCGCATTGATCTGGGCATCGGGCGCGCGCCGGGCACCGATCCGCGCACCGCGCTCGCCCTGCAAGCCGGACCGCAAGGTTTCGGCATCGACGCGTTTCCCAGCCAGGTATTCCTGCTCAGGCAGTTTCTGGACGATGCGTCCGGCGGCGCGGCATTGCCGGACGATCATCCCTATCGCGGCATTCACGCCATGCCGCGCGGCAACACCCGGCCGGAAATGTGGATGCTGGGGAGCGGAGTCCATAGCGCGGTATATGCGGGAGAACTGGGCCTGCCCTTTAGTCACGCCACCTTCATCAGCCCTGAAGGCAGCATGGAAGCGGTGGCGGCCTATCGCGAGCGCTTCAGGCCCAGCGACTGGTGCGCGAAGCCCCGCGTTTCGATGGGTGTCGCAGCTCTGGCAGCCGAAAGCGAAGAGGATGCCAGGCGCTTGGCCGCCTCGCGCAATCTGTGGGTGGTGCGGCTTTTGACGGGACGCCCCATCGCTTTCCCTTCGCCGGAAGAGGCGCTCAGTTATTCCTTTACCGAACAGGAAACCTCGCTTCTCAAAACGGTCGAATCGCGGTCGATAGTCGGCACGCCGGATGTCGTGAAGCAGAAACTCTCATCGCTCGCCGAACGCCACGGCGCGGAAGAGCTGGTGATCGTCACGATCACTTATGACTTTGCATCGCGGCTGAGATCCTATGAATTGCTGGCAAAGGAATTCGCTCTCTAGAAGCCGAACACGCCCAGCCACGCGAACAGGATCAGATATTCCACCACGTCGCTGACATTGTGGCCGATGACCGGCGCGACGACGCTTCTCGATTTTTCCAGCCAGTAAGCGTAGAGCACGCCGAGCGCGAAGGCGTAGAACTGCTGCCCCAACGCTTCGGGCCAGTTGCGCGTATCGAAGCTCGTAGCGTGCAACAACGCGAAGATCACCGCGACAATTATGCCTGCCCAATTCATATTGAAGCGGCCCACACGCAACTTGCCGGGCATCGTGGCGGCGAGAAACGTCACCAGCAGGGCGCGAAACGGAATCTCCTCGGTCGGCCCCACATAGACGCCTTCGAAGAAGGTCCAGCCCCAGATGTTCGCCGGCGTCAGCGCAAAGCCCGGATCGGGCTTGGCATGCGTGATGAGTTGCGGCGCATAATCCACCACCGTCATGAGCACGCCGAAGAAGACACCCCACAGGATCGCAGGCACTATATAAGTTTTTCCGCGCGGCCAATGCAGGCCATAGTCGGCGGGAACGAGCGTATATTTGAGCGCAGCGATCACGATCAGCGCGACGAGCAACTGACCGGCGTGCTGCAGATACAGCCAGCCCAGGTTACCGCCCGGGACGACGTCCAGATGAAAGAGCTTGATGGAAAAAATGGCCGCGTAGGCACCAGCGATCGGAACGCCGTAGCCCAAGGCCGCCGTAACGAGCAGAGGAATGATCTTGAGGCGGAAGCGTGGGTCGTCTCCGGCCGTGTCTATCGCGGTCATGCGGCGAACCTAGGCAGCCTGGCGGCCATCCGTCTTGAACGGATTTGACCTGCGCCACCGGCCGGGCGAAGCGCCGGTCAAACCCAGAATGGCACGGGACATATGCGCCTGATCGGCAAATCCGGCTTTGGCGGCGACAGCTGCGAGTGGCGCCACATCCGCTACGATCATGTCAAGCGCGCGGCGGGTGCGCGCCTCGAGCCGGAACGCGGCAGGCGTCACGCCGAACACTTTGCGAAACCCCCGCGACACGGTTTCCGCGGCGAGGCCATGCCCATGTGCCCAATCGTCGAGGCGGCGGTCCGGATCGGCGATGAGATCGCGGGCGAGTTCGTCCTGCCAGTCGAAGGCCGCGCGGTCTACGGAGCGAATCTGCCCCTGCAGCGCCACGCCCGCTTCCACGGCGTCGCGCTCCGCCGCACGGGCGATCATGTCCGGATCGGCGACGCGGCCATGAGAGAGCCCGGCCGTCGACCTCACGGTCAAATTCAGGATTCGCGCGCCCGCGCGATCGAAGCTGTTCAGATGGGCGTCGAATGCATCGTGCAGAAGCACCTCGCCCGGGACGACGCGGAAACGCCCACGGCTGCCGCACTCCTCATAGCTGCCCGCCAGAACGATTGCGGCATATGCTTTTGCGTGCCGGTGCCGCGGAATGCGCGCGCCCCGGTGCCAGCACTCTTGGCCGTCACAGATATGCGAAAAGCCGCCCATCGTTCTCTTGTCTAGGCAGTGACCGGCAGCAATCCAATCACCGCGCCGGTCAGCCCCGAGGCCATCGTACCAGAAAGCAGGGCACGCATGGCCAGGGACACGATTTCGTTACGCCGCTCGGGCACCAGGCTCGACACGCCCGCAATCATGATGCCGACGGAGCCAAGATTGGCGAAGCCGCACATGGCGTAGAGCATGATGAGCCGCGAGCGCGGGTCGAGCGTGCCAGCGGGCAGATGCGCGAGGCCGAGATAGGCGACGAACTCGTTGAGCACCGTCTTGTCGCCCATGAGCGCACCGGCGGCCGGAGCCTGGCTCCAGGGAATCCCGAACACCCAGACGACCGGCGAAAATATCCATCCGAAGATGCGCTCCACCGTCAGCGGCGCTTCAGCGACCGGCGGCAGATGCCCGAGAATAATGTCCGCGAGCGCGACCAGCGCCACGATCACCAGAAGCATGGCGACGATGGAGAGCCACAGGCGCAGGCCGTCCTCCGTGCCGCGTGCCACGGCGTCCATGCTCGAGCGGTATTCAAAGCCCGGCGCGGCAACGGCCTCCGTTTCACTGATGCCGGGGATCATGATGCGCGCGATGAAGATGGCGGCAGGCAGCGACATGACCGAAGCAACCAGGATGTGCCCCAACGCGCCGGGCACGACGGGTTCGAGGATTGTGGCATAGAGCACGAACACCGTGCCCGCTACCGTAGCGAGCCCTACCGAGAACAGCATGAACAATTCCGCGCGGGACATCTTCGCCAGATAAGGCCGGATCAGAAGCGGCGCCTCGATCATGCCGAGGAATATGGTGGCCGCGCTTCCCAATCCCACCGCGCCGCCGATGCCCATCGTCTTGCGCAGCGCCCAGGCGAAGCCGCCGACGATCGCGGGCAATATCCGCCAGTGCCACAACAGCGCGGCGAGTGCGGAGATCACGATGACAAGTGGCAATATCTGGAATGCGAAACTCGACATTGCTGCGGGATCGGTGACGGTGAAGGGCGTCTTGCCGCCCCCGGTATAACCGAACACGAAGGACGTGCCCGCTCTCGTCGCAGCGGTCAGCGCGTCCACCACGCCATTGAGCGAGAACAGGATGTTGCGGGCGACCGCGACTTTCAGCAGCAGCAGCGCGACGGCGATCTGCAGCGCAAGCCCGACGATCACGGTCCGCCAGGGAAAGGCGCCGCGGTCCTCCGACAGCACCCAGGCCATCGCCACGATCACAGCGATCCCCAGCGCCGATTGAAGATGCAGCAGCATGTCCCGCCCCGACTCGCAAAGCTCGTCTAGTCATGGCGCGGAAAAGACCGGCATGACAAGTTTAGCGGCAGGCGAATCGCGTTGGGGGACCTGGCAAATGGCGGCTGGACAACGGCCAACCGAGATCAAGGCGCTGGCGGGCGCGCGCGCGCTGCCGCCGCTGCTTCTGGTGCTCTACCACTTCGGCGAAGGTCACCACTACATGCATATCCGCGTGTACGACCTGTTTATCGCCAAGGGCTACTTGTGGGTCGAGTTCTTCTTTGCCCTGTCGGGCTTCATTCTCACTTACGTCTATCACGAACGCGGCAATTTCTGGCGCTGGGATACCTACGCGACCTTTCTGAAGACGCGATTGGCGCGGCTTTATCCACTGCACCTGTTCATGCTGCTGCTGATACTCGGCATGGTCGTCTATTTCCGATGGCTCGCGCAGGTCGGCGGCTACGTCTCCTACTATGATGCGCCCTATCACCCAGCGCTGGGATTCTGGCCGTTCATCGCCAACCTGTTCCTGGTGCAGGCGTGGAATCTGTTCGACCGGCTGACATGGAACGGCGTCGCCTGGTTCGTCAGTGTGGAGTTCTTCCTCTGCTTGATCTTCCCCATCTACATTTCGATTGCGCGCGGCGGCTGGTGGCGCGGCGTCTTGCTGATCGCGGCAGGCGGCGCCGGCCTGGTCTGGCTGATCCTCACCAACAAGCATGGGCTCGACATCACCTTCCACAACAGCATCTTCCGCGGGATGGGCGATTTCGCCATAGGTGTCGGCATCTCCAACATCTATCGCCATATCCGCGCCCGCGGCGGCGCGCAGGCGCCGGAGTGGTTCCATTCCTTGCTGCAGGCTGTCGCGGTCCTGTTCCTGCTTATCGCGATCTATCATTTCGGGTGGGCGCATCAGTGGCGCGACATGTATGTCGTGCCGGCCATGGCAGTCCTGATCTTCGTGCTGGCCTTCGATCGCGGCTTCCTGGCACGCGCGCTGGACACGCCGCTGCTCCAGAAACTCGGCGCGTGGTCTTACGCGATCTATCTCGGCCAGACGGCTTGGCTGCAGATCCTGCACATCGTGGAAGCGCGGCTTTATCCCGCGCCGGACGCCATCGTGCTCGGCCGGCGCTGGGCCGACCTTATCTGGTGGCCCGAACCGATCTGTCTTCTTATCATCTGCGTCATCTGGGGCGGATTGCTCACCACCTTTATCGAGGAACCGGCAAACAGCGCACTGCGAAGAAGGATCATAGGGCGGCCGAAACCCGCCGCCGCTTGACCCTGCCCCAGCCATCCGCCATCAATCGCGCCGACAAAATATCGGCAGCGATTGAAGGAGATTTCCCATGACTATCCGCTACGACAACAAGGTCGTCATCGTCACGGGCGCCGGCGGCGGATTGGGCCGCTGTCATGCGCTGGAATTCGCCAAGCGCGGCGCGAAGGTCGTGGTCAACGATCTGGGCGGCGCGGTGGACGGTACCGGCGGCAATTCCGCTGCGGCGGAAGCGGTGGTGAAGGAGATCACCGACGCAGGCGGCCAGGCGATCGCCAATGGCGCCTCCGTCACCGACGATGCGGGCGTGCAGCATCTGATCCAGACCACGATGGACAAGTGGGGCCGTATCGACGTCATCATCGCCAACGCCGGCATCCTGCGCGACAAGAGCTTTTCCAAGATGGAGCTCAAGGATTTCGACGCGGTGATGCAGGTTCACGTCATGGGCACGGTGAAGCCCGTGAAGGCGGCGTGGGAAATCATGAAGAAGCAGCAATATGGCCGCATCGTCGTGACGACCTCCTCCACCGGGCTCTATGGCAATTTCGGCCAGACGAACTACGGCACGGCGAAGCTGGGCCTCTTCGGCTTCATCAACACCCTGAAGCTCGAAGGCGCGAAGGACAACATCAAGTGCAACGCCATCTGCCCGGTGGCCGGCACGCGCATGACCGAGAACCTGATGCCGCCGCAGATGCTGGAAGCGCTGAAGCCGGAATATGTGACTCCCGCGGTCGTGTTCCTTGCCAGTGACGACGCGCCGACCGGCGTGATCATCTCGGCGGGTGCGGGCGTCTTCTCCTCGGCGCAGATCGTGGAATCCGCGGGCGTGAATCTTGGCCATGGCGCGACCGCTGATACGGTTTCGGAATACTGGTCGAAGATTTCCGACTTCTCCGGCGCCAAGCACTTCACCATGGGCGGCGAGCACAGCGCGCACATCTTTGAGCGCCTGAAGGACAAGCCCGTCGCGCCGTAAATGAATCGACCCCCCTTGAGGGAGGGTGGAGTCTCATAACCCCAGCACAGCCTTCGCCATGATGTTGCGCTGGATCTCGTTGGAGCCGGCGTAGATCGAGGCTTTGCGCAGGTTAAAATAGTAGGGCGCGATAGGTGCGGCATAATCCGGGCCCGGGCGCGGCTCGTTGGTGTTCGCCCAGGTATCGCGCACGAAGGGCATCGCGTAGTAGCCGATGGCTTCGAGCGAGAGCTCGGAGATCGCCTGCTGCAGATCGGTGCCATTGCATTTGAGCATCGACGCCTCGGCGCCCGGGCGCTGGCCTGCGCTCATCGCGCTGAACATGCGCAGCTCGAAATATTCCAGCGCGGTGACCTGAATTTCCAGTTGATCCAGACGCGCGCGGAAAGATTCCTCGTCGCTCAGCTTCGCACCGCCGGCATCGGTCTGCGCGGCGATCTTGCGCACCTTGTTGATCGCGCGGCGCAATCCCGGTCCGTAGGCGTTGCCGCGCTCGAAAGAGAGAAGGTACTTCGCGTAGTCCCAGCCCTTGTTGAGCTCGCCGATCAGGTTTTCCTTCGGCACTTCCACGTCGGTGTAGAAGACCTGATTGATCTCCTGCTGGCCCGGCATTGGCACATCCAGCGTCACCAGCGGCTCGACCTTGATGCCCGGCGACTTCATATCGACAAGGATGAAGCTGATGCCCTGCTGCTGCTTCGCTTTGGGATCGGTGCGTACGAGGTTGAACATCCAGTCCGCCCATTGCGCGTGAGTCGTCCAGATCTTCGAGCCGTTGATGAGGAAGTGATCGCCCTTATCCTCGCATTTCATCTGCAGCGACGCGAGATCCGAACCGGAGCCGGGTTCGCTATAGCCCTGGCACCACCAGATCTCGCTCGCCAGGATCGGCGGCAGATGCTTCTTCTTCTGCGCATCGGTGCCAAACGCCATGATGACGGGGCCGACCATCTTGAGTCCCATCGGCGACATGGTGGGCGTACCCGCAGCACTCATCTCCAGTTCGAAGATGTATTTCTGCGTCGATGTCCAGCCGGGGCCGCCATATTCCTCCGGCCAGTTCGGCGCGGCCCAACCCTTGCGGTAGAGCGCGCGCTGCCATTTCAGCATCGAGTCCTTGTCGAGATAGCCGTTCTTGGATTGCGCACTCTTCGCGCGCAGATCCTCGTCATAAGCCTCGGCGATGAACGCGCGCACCTCGTCGCGGAACGCGAGATCTTCTTTCGAGAAGGACAGGTCCATGGCGGACTCCGATGGCGGCAGCTGACCCATTCATAGCTTCCCGCCTCCGGTCGCGGAAGCCGCGCGGATGTTTCCGCAGCGTCCGCGATCCGGTGAATAGCGCGGCGGGGCGAAACGTCAGATTTCGTCGAAATACTGGATGTCCGGCCTGCCGCCGAGTGTCGGGCCAATCTTCGGTCCGGCGGCGCGGAAATGGTCCGACTTGCCATGGGCCTCCAGCGCGGCCTGGTCGGCGTAGACTTCCATGACGACGTAAGTGTCCGCTTCCTTGCGGGATTTGAACACCCGGTACATCTGGTTGCCCGGCTCATTCGCCTTCACCTGTGCCGCCAGATCCCGGAACACGCTCTCGAAATCCGATCCTTTGCCGGGTGCGGTCTTCAGGGTCGCCACGACGCCAACAGCCATGTTTTTCTCCATTTTCGGGAATGATTTTCGCACGGAAGGCTAGAGGGCGGCCGCAGAGCGCGCAACGTTTCATTCACCACAATTTCAGCAGACCTTAACCGGGCCTCGGCCACATTCCACCCATGGCAGGAAGGGCGATTTCGATGCGCGGGGTTGCGTCGATCATGGTGCCGCGGACCGAGCACGAGCGCCGGCTCGCGCTCGACGAGCTGCGCATCGTGCTCGGCAACACACGGCCGAACATATGGATGATCCCTGCGCTGGCGCTCGGCGTCTGCGTGATGTTCTCCCAATGGGTCGCCTGGCCTTGGCTCGCCGCCTGGATGGTGGTCGTCCTCGCTGGCCTGGTACCCATGCAATTGGTCGGGCGCCGCTTTCTCGCGCGCGGCCACGCGCCGAGCGAAGCAAGGTATTGGATCCTGCGCTGTACGCTCGCCAACCTCATATTCACCGTCTGCTGGACGACCATGGGGCCTCTGCTCTGGGTGACCGGCGACAACTTCAACCACACCATGCTCGTGCTGGTTCTCGCCTGCACGCTCGCCGGCGATACCGCGCTGATGAGCGCGTGCAGACCATTCAGCATCTCCGGCGCCGCCGCATATGGCTCCATGCTGGTGTTCCTGCCATTGCGCGAAGGTGGCTTTGTGTACGACGTGCTGGGCGTTCTGGCACTGCTTTTCGTCTGCTACATGTTTCATCTGTCGCAGCGAATCCACGCCACGGTACGCGACATGCTTCAGCTTCGTTACGAGAAGACCGACCTGATCGAAGCGCTGGCGCTATCCAAGGCGGAGTCCGACAAAGCGCGCGACCGCGCGGAATCCGCAAGCCGGTCCAAATCGGAATTTCTGGCCAACATGAGCCATGAGCTCCGGACGCCGCTGAATGCGATCATAGGATTCTCGGAGATGATCCACTCCGGCGGCTTCGCGGCGAAGACCGAAGAATATTCGCGCCTTATCCACGAATCCGGACACCATCTGCTGACACTCATCAACGACATTCTCGATCTTTCCAAAATCGAGGCGGGACGGATGACGTTGCGGGAAGTCGCTCTGGATCCCACCGTGCTGATTGCCGATTGCCTGTCATTGATGCGGGCCCGGGCCGATGCCGGGTCCGTGGCTCTGACCGAGCATGTGCTCCCGGAGTTTCCGAAAATCTACGCCGACGACCGCGCGCTCAAACAGGTGCTGCTCAACCTGCTTTCCAACGCGATCAAGTTCACGCCGCCGGGCGGAGCCGTGAACGTGTCGGTGGCGCTCGACATCGACGGCGCCTGCAAGATCACGGTCAGCGACAACGGCGTGGGCATTTCCGCCGAAGATCAGGAACGCGTGTTCGAGAGCTTTGGACAGGGCCGCCACGACATCGTCATCGCCGACAAGAGCACGGGGCTTGGGCTTCCCATCGTCAAGGGTCTCATGGAGGCGCATGGCGGAGATGTATCTCTGATCAGCACGGCCGGCCAAGGCACAAGCGTGACAGTGACGATTCCCGCCGCACGCGTTCTTCGCCGGAACGATTTTCAGGCGGCGTCTTAGCCTAGCGGCCCTTGAAATCCGGCTTGCGCTTTTCGAAGAATGCCGCCACGGCCTCGCCGTGATCCGCGGTGAGATGGGCAAGCGACTGCATGGCGGCAGACATTTCCATGATCGTGTCGAAGCTCACGCCCTGACCTTCGCGCATCAATTTCTTGGTCATGCGCAACACGTCCGGCGGCTGGCGGCAAACCCGCTCTGCAAGGGCCTGCGCTTCGCCCATCAGTTGGTCCGCCGGTACGATCTTCGACACCAGACCCCAGGACAACGCCGTCGGCGCATCGATCGTGTCGCCGGTGAAGAACAATTCGGCCGCGCGAGCATGACCGATCGTGCGCGGCAGTATCCACGCGCCGCCATCTCCTGGAATGAGGCCGACTTTCAAAAAGGTCGCGCCGAAAATCGCGTTGGCCGCGGCAATGCGCATGTCGGCGAGGCAAGCGACATCGTTGCCGAGCCCGATCGCGGGTCCGTTGACCGCAGCGACAAGAGGCACTTCCAGATTCCAGAGGGATTTGATGATGCGATGGATGCCGTTTCGATAGCGCTCCCGGATGTGCACGCCGGCGCCGGCGAAGCTGCCGGAGCGCTCGCGCATGGCTTTCAGATTGCCGCCCGCGGAGAAAGCCTTGCCGGCACCGGTCAAATGGCACAGCGCACGTCACGATCCGCGTTGATGCGGCCGCATGCGTCTGCGAAGAGATCCCCGTCGCCCTCCTCGCCCAGGGGATTGCGTGCATCCGGCCGGTTGATGGTGAGGGTGACGACGGGACCGGCCTTCTCGAACAACAGGGCGGACATGTGATCGCTTCCGAATAAAAGTTCCCGATGAAGGGTTTAGCACTTCCCGCGGTGCGAATCTAAATCTTGCTTTAACCGCAAAGTGTCAGGCTGAGGGGGTAATCCGTCCTGAATCCGTCCAGTTTCATGCTGAACAATATAAGCGGGCGACAGCAATTGGCCGGCGCGGTGACAACCGCCGCCGCGACGCTGCGGAAGTCTATCCGCCAGGGGCTGGCGGTCATCGCGACCTCGCTTCATCCCGCTGCCAAGGACGCGTGGCTTTCGGAAGCGCAGTTGCGGATGCACCGAACCGGGTCACGCTTCTCCATGCTGGCGATGCCGGTGGCCGGACTGCTCATCTCCCTTGCCTTCCGCCCCTGGGTCGGATGGGAGAGACGCACCGCATGGTGGTGCGTTCTCGCGCTGACATGCGTGGTGGTCCAGTTCGTAAACGGCCGCCTGGACCGGATGACTGGCCACGATGCGCAAACCGTCGGGCGCAAATCGCAGATCGCGACGGCAATCTCCGTCCTGTTCATGACGGTGTGGTGCTCGATGAGCGTGGCATTCTGGACGCCGCAGCCGGTCGGGCAGATGCTGCTGGTGCTCATCCTTGCCTGCTCCATGGCGGGAACGATCGTGACGACCGCCTCTCATCCGCCGATCGCGGTGTCGGGGCTCGTCATCCACGCCGTTTTTCTCATCGGCCCGCCGGCGCTTGGCGGCACGGAGCTGGATTTCACGCTCGCCCTGCTTTCCGGCATTTTCACGTTTCTGCTCATCGGCAATTTGTCAGGACTAATTTCCGGCGTGAACAGGCTTCTGAAACTCGAACAGGGCCGCGCGGATCTGGTGCGCGATCTGCGCCAAGCGAAATTCGAGTCCGATCGCGAGCGTGGGCGCGCCGCCATTGCCGGGCGGGCGAAATCGCAGTTCCTGTCTCACATGAACCATGAGCTGCGCACACCGATGAACGCGATCCTGGGCTTCTCGGAAATCATCCAGGCAAAGTCATTCGGAAACGATGTCGACAAATATGCGGAATACGCGACCATCATCCACGACTCGGGCGAGCATCTGCTGTCGTTGATCGACGGCATGATCGATCTGTCGAAGATCGAAGCCGGCAAGCTTTCCTTGCGCGAATCCTCGGTCGACCTCGCGCATCTGCTGGTCGAGGTCGTGAACGAGAATATCGATGCCGCGCGACAGGGACAGATCGCGCTCACCAGTCACGTCGCGCGCCGGATGCCGCATGTCTTTGCGGACGAACGCGGAATCCGCCAGATCGCCACCAAGCTCCTTTCCAATGCGCTCAAATTCACCCAGCCGGGCGGCCGCGTGGGCGTGTTCGCCCATTTGGGCGCAGACGGCGGGGTCGCGTTCGGCGTGGAAGACACCGGCGTCGGTATCGCCGGCGAAGATCAAGCCCGCGTGTTCGAGCGTTTCGGCCATGGCCGTCACGACGTCACCGAGCATCACAAAGGCACGGGCCTCGGGCTCGCAATCGTCAAAGGCTTCGCTGAAGCCCACGACGGACGCGTGGAGCTCGAAAGTCAGATCGGCGCGGGGACACGGGTAACAGTATTCCTGCCGGCTAACCGCGTGATCGCGCGCGAAGCCAACCGCCTCGCAAGCTAGCTCATCGCCGCATAGCGCTTCAGATGGTGATCGACATTGCCGTAGAGCGTGTCGAGCATGGTGAGCCGCTTGAAATAGTGGCCGACGTTCAATTCGTCCGTCATGCCCATGCCGCCATGGATCTGGACCGATTGCTGGCCGACGAAACGGCCGGCCTTGCCGATCTGGACCTTGGCGGCGGCCGCGGCCTTTTTCCGCTCCGCCTCGCCTTCGCCGAGCTTGAGCGTAACCATCAGCGTTATCGAGGCCGACTGTTCGACATTCATGAACATGTCGACCATGCGGTGCTGCAGCACCTGGAACTTGCCGATCGGCACACCGAACTGCTTGCGGGTCTTGGAATATTCGACCGTCGCATTCAGCAGCACCTTCATTGCGCCGACCGCTTCGGAGGCGTGCGCAGCGATCGCTTCATCCGTCACCTGCTCGACCAGCTTCAAACCTTCGTCGGCGGCGCCGATAAGGGTGGCCGGCGTGTTTTCGAATGTGATTTCGGAGGCGTGCAATCCATCGATGGTCGGATAATCGCGCGTCGTGATGCCCTTGGCCTTCTTGTCCACGACGAAGACGCTGACGCCCCTGGTATCGCGCCGCCCGCCCGCGGTGCGCGCCGTGACGATAAGCGCATCCGCCCACGAAGCTCCCAGAACGACCGCTTTTGAGCCGTTGAGCGTGTAGCCGCTGCCATCCTTCCTGGCAGTGGTCGTCAGGTCGGCGTAGTTGAAGCGGCCTTGCGGCTCGGCAAATGCAAACGCGATCACGGTCTCGCCGGCGGCGATCTTGTTCAGCCACTCTTCTTTCTGCGCATTGCTGCCGCCGTGCTTGAAGAACCCGCCTCCCACCACAACGGTCGAAACGTAAGGCTCCACTACGAGCGCCTTGCCGAATTCCTCCATGACGACCATCGTGTCGACTGCGCCGCCGCCCAGT
Organism: Rhizomicrobium sp.; assembly: GCA_051959625.1. Taxonomy (GTDB): domain Bacteria; phylum Pseudomonadota; class Alphaproteobacteria; order Micropepsales; family Micropepsaceae; genus Rhizomicrobium. The sequence goes on along the minus strand of JBQCFD010000165.1, from coordinate 10,069 downwards.
CCGCCATAGGCTTCCGGAAGCGGTGCGGCCATGAGCCCCAGTTCTGCGAACTGCTTCCAGTCCTTCTCGCTCCATCCGGGCTCGGTGCGCGAGACTTTCTTGAAATGCTCGAACGGGTAGTTGTCGGCCAGATATTTGGCGACGGAATTGCGCAGGAGCGTCTGCTCCTCGGTGAATGAGAAATCCATCTCGTATCTTCCCTTGAATGCCGGAACTCAGAGTCCCAGCACCGCCTTTGCGATGATGTTGCGCTGGATCTCGTTCGAGCCGCCGAAGATCGAAACTTTGCGCATGTTGAAATAATGACCCGCCTGTCCCACCGCGTAGTCCGGGCCCGGTGCGTATTCGTTGTCGCCGAAGAACCGGTCGTACGGGTAGGCGTAATAACCGATCGCTTCCAGCGTGAGCTCCGTCAGGCGTTGCTGGATCTCCGTGCCCTTGATCTTGAGGATCGAGCTCTCCGGCCCCGCCATCTGGCCTTTGGATTCCTGCGCCAGCGTGCGCAACTCCGTGTATTCGAGCGCCGCGAGCTCGACTTCCGTCTCCGCGATCTTGCGCGAGAATTCATCGCTTTCGATCAGCGGCTTGCCGTCCAGCAATTCCGCGCGGCCGATCTCCTTCAGCCGCTCGATAGCCTTCTTGGAGCGCGCAACGCCCGCAATGCCGGAGCGCTCGTTGACGAGCAGGAATTTGGCATAGGTCCAGCCCTTGTTCTCCTCGCCGACACGGTTCTCGACCGGCACTTTCACGTTGTCGAAGAAAACCTCGTTCACTTCATGCGCGCCGTCCAGCACGATGATGGGCTTCACGGTGATGCCCGGGGTCTTCATGTCGATCAGGAGGAAACTGATGCCTTCCTGCTGCTTGGCGTTGGGATCGGTGCGCACCAGACAAAAAATCCAGTCTGCGAACTGGGCCAGCGTCGTCCAGGTCTTCTGGCCGTTGACGATGTAGTGGTCGCCTTCGCGCACCGCGCGTGTCTTGAGAGATGCGAGATCCGATCCCGCGCCGGGCTCGGAATAGCCTTGGCACCACCAATCCTCGCCGGAAAGAATGCGCGGCAGGAAACGCTTTTTCTGCTCCTCGTTGCCATAGGTGAAGATCACCGGCCCTACCATTGAAAGCCCGAATGGCAGAAGCGCGGGCGCCTCGGCGCGCGCGGATTCCTCGTTGTAGATGTAACGCTGCGTCACGTTCCATCCGGTGCCGCCATATTGGACGGGCCAGTGCGGCGCGACCCAGCCCTTCTTGTAGAGAATGCGGTGCCAGGCGAGGAAATCTTCCTTCTCCTCGAACTCGCGGCGCGCGGTCTTGCCAAGTTTCGGCAGGTTCTCTGCGAGAAAATCCTGCACTTCCTTGCGGAATTTCTCTTCTTCCGGCGTGAAGGTAACGTCCATACAGTGCCCCGACAATTTGTCAGCTAGAGGCACATGATAACGAGGCGCCGTTCTGCTGCAAGCGCGTCACTTTGCATCGCGGGCAGCGCTATTTCGCGTCATGGAAGATGACGCCGAGCGTATGGCGGCGACCAGACCTGAGGTGGCTGACGCCGTGGCGCATCTTTACGCGGTAGGTGCCACGCGTTCCGGCAACAGGCCGTTCGTTCACGGCGAAGACGACCGCATCGCCCTGCCGCAGCGGAACGACCTCCACGCGGGATTGCATGCGGGGACGCTGCTCCGTAAGGACGAATTCGCCGCCCTCGAAATCCCGGCCCGGCTCGGAAAGCAGAAACGCGACCTGGATCGGGAACACATGTTCGCCATAGAGGTCCTGATGCAGGCAATTGTAGTCGCCTGTTCCGTAGCGAAGCAGCAACGGCGTGGGTCTTATCTGGCCGGCGCTATGGCAGTGCTTCAGGAACGCAGCGTGGGCCGGCGGATAGCGAATGTCGCTTCGCATCGCCTCCATCCACGCATTTGCGATGCACCCGAGCGGCGGATAGAGCGCCGTGCGCAATTTCTCCACCAGGGGCGGCAGGGGATAGGCGAAGTATTTGTATTCTCCCTTGCCATATCCATGCCGCGCCATCACCACGCGCGATCGAAAGCGGGCGTCGTTGTCGTAAAGGCCGGTGAGCGTATCGCATTGTTTGGGCGTCAGGGCTTGCGGGAGAACCGTGAAGCCGGCCGCACCCAGATCGCGCTCCACAACATTCCAGTCTGTCTTGCTCATGCCCCATGAAGCGCTCCCGGCAGCCCGGCGCAATCCGATTCTTGCGCAAAAAAAACGGAACGCCGATCGCTCCGGCATTCCGTTCCAAGCGCCTGTGAGGCCTAGTTCTTGGTCGCGTCGCGGATGGCGTCTTTCGCGCCGCCCACGGCGTTCTGGACCTTTCCGGCCGCCTTGTCCGCCTTGCCTTCCGCCTGAAGCTTGGCGTCGCCAGTGACTTTGCCGGCGGCTTCCTTCACCGCGCCCTTGGCCTGATTGGCGGAGCCTTCAATGCGATCCTTGTCCATAATTCTCCCTTTCGTGGAATTTCATGGACAAAACGCCCGCCCGTGGCCGCAGGTTCCGACGCAGTTCCGTCAGCTAGCGTACGATCAGCGCGGCTGCGGCACGATGCGGATATAGGGCTTCGGTTCCTTCCATCCTTGCGGATAGATCGTCTTCGCTTCGTCGTTCGACACCGAGCCCGCGATGATCACGTCGCCGCCCTGCTTCCAGTTCACAGGCGTCGAGACCTTGTGCTTCGCCGTGAGCTGCAGCGCATCGACCACGCGCAGGACTTCATCGAAGTTGCGGCCCACGCTCATCGGATAGACGAGGATCAGCTTGATCTTCTTGTCGGGCCCGATGATGAACACGTTGCGCACCGTCTGGTTATCGGCCGCCGTGCGCTTGGCCGGATCGCCGGAGGCTTCGGCCGGCAGCATTCCATACGCCTTGGACACCTTGTAGTCGTCGTCACCGATCATCGGAGAGGTGACCTTGGCGCCTTGCGTTTCCTCGATGTCTTTCGCCCAGCCGGAGTGCTTGTCCACGGGATCGACGGAAAGACCGATGATCTTGGTGTCGCGTTTGTCGAACTCCGGCTTGAGTTTGGCCATGTAACCCAGTTCCGTCGTGCAGACCGGCGTGAAATCCTTGGGATGGGAGAACAGGATGGCCCAGTGATTGCCGATCCAGTCGTGGAAGTTGATCTTGCCTTCGGTGGTGTTGGCTTCGAAATTGGGCGCGGTATCGCCGATCTTCAGCGTCATCGGAAACTCCATGAAAAAAGGGGCGCCCGATTATCGCGCGATCGAATTGGCGCGTCTATTCCACCTTCACCGCTGTTATTTGGCTCACGCGCACCGGCGCCGCCACATAGTCGGCTGGAAGCAACTTCCTGAGATTCTCGATCTTCGGCGCGTCATTGATGACAATGTAGGGGTAATCCGGATTCTTGATGAGGAAATCCTGATGATAGGACTCGGCCGGATAAAAGCCCTTGAATGCATCGACGCGTGTGACGATCGGAGAAGCGAAGGCATGCGCCCTCTCGAGTTGCGCGATGTAGGCTTCGGCGACGCGCTTCTGGTCCGGCGTCGTGTACCAGACCTCGTTGCGGTATTGCGTGCCCTCGTCGGGCCCTTGGCGATTGAGCTCGGTGGGGTCGGTCGCGACGGAAAAATTGATCCGCAACAACTCTGCGAATGACACCTGCTTCGGATCGAATTGGATCTGCACGGACTCCGCGTGCCCGGTCGTGCCGGTGCTGACCAGCTCATATTGCGCCGTGGTCGCCGCGCCGCCGGCATAACCGGCGAGCACGCGCCTGACGCCTTTCACATGCTCGAACACGCCCTGCATTCCCCAGAAGCAGCCACCGGAAAATACGGCCGTTTGCAGTCCGCCCGCAGGCATATCGGTTACCGCGGGTTTGGGAAGCGCGCGCGGCGCTTCATCGGCGCTTGCGCCGCACGCTGCGACAAGAGCGGACACGGCGACGGCGCCAAGGACAACGGATATCTTCTTCATCGATTTTCCTTTCACGCCACAGCGCGCTTCACGAAGCGCAGAGCGGCGGAGTTCATGCAGTAGCGAAGGCCGGTCGGCTTGGGGCCGTCGTCGAACACATGCCCCAAATGCGCATCGCACCGCGTGCAAGAAATGGCGATGCGCTGCATCAGAAAGGAACTGTCATTGCTTTCGCGCACGTTCAGCCTGGATATCGGTTGCCAGAAGCTCGGCCAGCCGGTGCCGGACTCGAACTTCGTGCGCGAGTCGTACAGCGCCGTATCGCAGCAAATGCAGCGATAGAGCCCATCTTCATGCGTCTCGGCATATCGGCCCGTGAAAGGCCGCTCCGTATCGGCGTGGCGCGTCACCGAATAGGCAAGCGGCTCGTCACCCTTGAGTTGGGCCTGCCATTGCGCATCCGTCTTCACGATTTTGGGAACGGTCACGACGCCGGTGCTTTTGCCCGCCGCATTGAAATTCTCGATGCGCACCATGGCCGCCGCGCCGAGTGCGCGCGTCGCATGGGTAAGCGTGGCAATTGCCGCGATCGCGGAGACGGATGATGCCGCGAGCAAGAAACTGCGGCGCTGGGGATTGCAAATATCGGCTCGGGTCATGGCGGATCTCCGGCGGTTCGAAGCCCATTCGCTTCATCCTACCGGATTGTTACGTGGATGCCCGCCCTTCGGCTCACTTACGCGGTATAGCTTCGTGGTGCCGGATCACCTCCGACACGATGAAGTTCAGGAACTTCTCCGCGAAATCCGGGTCGAGCTTGGCGGCCTGGGCGAGGCTGCGCAGACGGGCGATCTGCTGTGCTTCGCGGCCGGGGTCTGCCGGAGGCATGCCCTTGCGCGCCTTGAGCACACCCACGGCCTGGGTGCACTTGAACCGCTCGGCGAGAAGATGGACGAGCGCCGCGTCGATGTTGTCGATCGAATCCCGCAGCCGCGCGAGTTCAGGATCGATCGGGGTTCCAGTCTCTCTGCTCAATGTCCGCCATGTGCCTTCATGATGGCCTGGATCTGCTCTTGCGTCAGATGGCCATAGGGATTGCCGCCGGCGCCCGCAGGATGGTTCATCGCATTCATGATGTTCATCGTATAGCCGCCCGGCATCTGCATGTCGCCGGGTTTCATGCCGGCCGGACATGCACCCATCCATTTCGCATCCTGCGACATGTGATTTTTGGATTGGCCGTGAAACGGCGGATCGAACACGGTCTGCATGTCCATGTGATAGCTCGCGTTGCCGGTATAGGCGATCGTGATGTGGCTCTTCTGCGTGCTGCCGCCCATATGGCAGACGACATCCACCGTGCGCACGCTTCCCATGCCCTGGATATTCGGCGGCGCGCAGTCCGAGCTTTGGTGGCTCATGCCATACTTCATCATTCGGGCATCGGTGTTGGCGTCGAGGCACATCTTCGTATTCATCGCGCCCATGCCGCCCTGGTCCAGGTGCATGGTGGTCTCCCACAGGCCTGCACGGCGCGTCGGAAAATCGGAAGCCGACGCCGGAACGGTGGACGCTGCGAAAACAACAGACGCCGCAATGGCGAATGACAGGCGCATGGATAGTCCCTCCCGAGGAGACTGCAGACTAGTCGAGAGCGGCTTCGGTCAAAAGAGCAGATGGTCACAATGGGGCTTCGCGTCCCGCCCGCCCCGCGCTTAGGATGGCGCGGCGGGGCGGGGGATTGTCCATGGAATATGCAGCGGCGCTGAAGGACTACGAAAAATTTGAGTTTAATGACGGGCGCTGGACGCGGGAGGTTTATCGCCGGGGCGGCGGTCCCGCCGTCATCGTGATCCATGAGATTCCCGGCCTTCATCCCGATGTCATCCGGTTCGCGGATCGGGTGGCTGCCGCGGGCATGACGGTGTTCCTGCCAAGCCTGTTCGGGACGCCCGGAAAGCCGGTAGGCATCGGTTATGCGCTCGGTCAGATGTTCAAGAACATCTGCATCGCGCGTGAATTCAATGTCTGGGCGAACGACAAGTCGAGCCCGATCGTCGATTGGCTGCGTGCGCTAGCGCGCAAGGTGCATGGCGAATGCGGCGGGCGCGGCGTGGGCGCCGTCGGCATGTGCTTCACCGGCGGCTACGCCCTTGCGATGATGACGGAGCCTTCCGTCGTGGCGCCGGTGCTTTCACAGCCGTCCAACCCCATCCTGGGAAAAGACAAGGCGCACAAGATCGACGCCTCGCCGGCGGAGATCCGCTGCGCCAAGGATCGCTTCGAGAAGGAAGACCTCTCGATGATCGGCCTGCGCTTCTTCGGCGACAGCTTCGTGCCCGACGGGCGTTTCGAGATGCTCAAGCGGGAATTCGGCAATCGTTTCGAGGCCATCGAACTCGATCCGAAACATGCCCGGCCCGGACCGGGTCAGGCACATTCCGTGCTGACCATAAATCTGAAGGATGCGCCCGGTGAGCCCACGAAGCTCGCCGAAGAGCGCGTCATCCAATTCTTCAAGCAACGCACGGCCTGAGCGGAGGCAACGTCATGCGCGCACCCTGGTCATTCGCGTTTGCCCCGTTCGTCACATTGGCGCTGGCCGCATGCGGTCAGGGACACCCGCCGCCGAAATCGAATTTCGGGACAAAGCCTGCGCTGCCCGCGCCGTCGCCGCAGACGATTCCGACCATGAACGTGAATTCGGTCGCGCCATGGCCTGCGGGTGCTGCACCGAAAGCGCCGGCGGGCTTCACCGTCACGCGCTATGCGGAGAACCTTAAGCATCCTCGCTGGCTTTACGTCTTGCCCAATGGCGACGTGCTTGTGGCGGAAGCGGCACCGCCGCTCGCCGCAATGAATTCGCTGGAAGGCATTGTCGAGCACTGGCTGGACCAGCGGAACGGCTCCGCTCCAGCCAGCGCGAACGAGATCACGCTGCTGCGCGACACCAATGGCGACGGCAAGCCGGATGTACGCACCATCTTCCTGAAGGATTTGAACCAGAATTTCGGAATGCTTTTGCTGAACGGCTGGTTTTATGTCGCCAACACCGACGGTGTGGTGCGCTATCCCTACAAGGACGGCCAGACGCAGATCACGGTGCCGGGTCAGAAGATACTGAGCCTGCCCGTCGGGCATCACTGGACGCGCAATCTCATCGCGAGCGAAGACGGGAAGAAGATTTATGTAACCGTCGGCTCGGGCAGCAATATCGCCGACAAAGGCATGGAGATCGAAAAACGCCGCGCGGATATCCTGGAGATCAATCCGGACGGATCGGGCGAGCGGATCTATGCGAGCGGCCTGCGCAACCCCAACGGCATGGGCTGGGAGCCCGTGACGCACAAGCTTTGGGTCGCGGTGAACGAGCGCGATCAGCTGGGGGACGACCTTGTGCCCGACTACATGACGAGCGTGACGCCGGGCGCGTTCTATGGCTGGCCATGGTCCTATTGGGGCAAGAACGTCGACGCGCGTGTGCAGCCGCAGAACACGGCCATGGTCGCCAAAGCCATCGCGCCCGACTATGCGCTCGGAGCCCATACCGCATCCATCGGACTCACCTTCTACACCGCGGGCGCCTTCCCCGCGCAATACCGCGGCGGGGTCTTCATAGGGCAGCACGGTTCGTGGAACCGCGCCCAGCAGGTGGGCTTCAAGGTCGTCTATGTTCCCTTCGCCAATGGAAAACCCACCGGTCTGCCGGAAGATTTCCTGACCGGGTTCCTGAAGGGCACTGGCAGCAATGCCGCGTACGGACGGCCTGTCGGCGTGACGGTGGCGAAGGACGGCGCACTACTGGTCGCCGATGATGTGGGCAACATCGTATGGCGCGTCGCCGCGAGCCGCTGACGCCACCCGCAAAGCTCTCGCGCGTTTCATGCTTGCAGCCGAAGGAGGTCCGATATGAAACGCAAAGGTTCCGCCGTCTGGACCGGCGATTTGAAGACAGGCAAGGGCGCGATTTCCACCGAAAGCGGCGCGCTTTCCAACCTGCCTTACGGTTTCAACACCCGTTTCGGCGACGAGAAAGGAACCAATCCTGAGGAGCTGATCGGCGCCGCTCATGCATCGTGCTTCTCGATGGCGCTGTCCAACGAGCTGTCGAACGCCGGAATTGCCCATCCGCGGATCGAAACCACCGCGGCGGTCGAGATCAAGCAGCAGGATGGCGGCTTCGCGATCACCTCGTCACATTTGACCGTGAAGATCACCGCGCGAGGCGCGGATAAGGCCGCGGCGCAGAAAGCCGCGGAAACGGCCGAGAAGAACTGTCCCGTATCGAAGTTGCTTAAAGCCGACATCTCGATGGACGTGACGATCGAGGCTTAGCGCTTCTTCTTTTTCTTCGTCTTGTCCTTGCCGAAGAGCTTCTTCAACTCGCCCTTCGCATCCTGCAGCTTGCGTTTGCGGGACGCGGGCAGATTGCTGCCCGCACGGTTGATATAGAAGGTCAGCATGGACAGCGCCGATCGGTAGGGGTCGGCCTTGCGGCGATGGCTGCGCTCGGCAGAGCGCTTGAGCGAAGCCGCGATCTTCCTCGGATCGTTGAGCTTGAAGACGCCTTTCTTCAGATCGAGCGCGTCGCTCTCGCGCGTCACACGCCCCGACCATTTGCGCGTCTTGCGCCTGCTCTTTGTCTTGGGCTTTTTCTTCTTCGATTTCCGTGCGGCCATGATGGGCCTCCTGCGGAATGTAACGGGCAGCCCGACAATGTTGTTGCGCGAGCCTGGAGGCATTTCCTCGCGTGCTGCGTGCGCGGTGTCGCGGGAACGATAAAGATTCGTCCCGTCCCCTCCGGGCGCAGGAACAGCGCGAAATTCGGCACGTTCCCTTCAAGCGGGCTGGCGCATCGGCTTCATCGCAAGAAGGAACATGCCATGCCGGACATCAAGCAATCCCGAATCCTCATCATCGCAACCAATGGCTTCGAGCAGGCCGAGCTGGAAGTGCCGCGCGACAAGCTGCGCGAAGCCGGCGCCGAGGTTGACGTGGCCTCGCCGGACGGAAAGGAAATCCGCGGTTGGGACAAGACCGATTGGGGACGCCCGGCCTCGGTCGACCTGAAGATCGCGGACGCGAAATGCGGCGACTACAAAGCGCTTGTCATCCCGGGCGGAGTGATCAATCCCGACAAGCTGCGGATCGACGATGACGCGATGCGCGTGGTCCGCGAGTTCCTCTCCAGCGGAAAGATCGTCGCGGCCGTCTGCCACGGTCCGTGGCTGTTGGTGCAGGCCGATGCCCTGCGCGGCCGGCAGGCCACCTCCTACAAGTCCATCCGCAAGGACGTCGAGAATGCCGGCGCCAAATGGGTGGACAAGGAAGTCGTCGCCGACAACGGCATCATCACCAGCCGCAACCCCGGCGACCTCGATGCCTTCACGAAGAAGATCATCGAGGAAATCCGCGAGGGGCGCCACGAACGGCGTGAAGCCGCGGAATAGTCTTCTCAGTGCTTCGCGAGAGCGAACAGCTTCTCGCCCAGCACCTCGGGGCGGCCTTTGAGGAAGACCTCATCGCCGCCCCGCGCGATCAATCCCTTGCGCAACGCAACGCGCTCGGCGTGGTTGTCGATGAGACGGATGGCAGCGTTCACATAGGCTTCGTCATTCTCCGCAATGAGCCATTCCGGCAACTCAAGCCTGCGAAACATGCCGCCATCGATGTGCTCGTGGACCTGCGGACCAGTGCGACACACACCGACAAGCCCCGCCATCGCCATATCGCTGATGCCGTTCATGTTGCCGTATGGAAACGGGTTGATGAACAGATCGCAGTTATCGATGACTGCCATATAGGATGCATAAGGCTGATGGCCGTGGACGGTCGCGTTGGCGAGATAGCTGGTGACGAACCGGTTCACTTGCTCGCGCATCAACCCGCTCGCGAAGCCTGCGAGAAACTCGAAATGGACTGGCGTTTTCGCGCCGGCAGCGATCTTCTGGCAGGCTTTTATGAAACGCGGATTGAGCTTCATCGTGGTGGCGGCGACGGCAATGCGGACCATTTGCGGCGCCTCGCGGACGGGCGCCGGCTGCGGCATGGCATCCGATGAACGCACATGAGGCATTCCGTCCTTGGGCAGCAGCAACAGCTTCTCGCTATAGGTCGCGGGATCGCCCGCAAAATCCTCGTCCACGGCGTAGTAGTCGATGAAGGG
>JBQCFD010000164.1:0-25071 GCA_051959625.1 Rhizomicrobium sp. | reverse complement strand
CGCGCGCGTTTCGTGATCGGCCCGGGCATGAAGGACGCCGCGAAAGTGGCGCGCCGCATCGCCGGGCGCGCGCCGCATATCGAGAACAAACAAGGCGCGGACGACCTGACCACGGAATATGCCGCCAGCGATCTGGCGCTCGCCGCCTTCGGTGTCACCGCTTACGAGCTCGCCAGCTACGGCGTTCCCGCTCTCTATCTGTGCCTGACCGAAGATCACGCGCTGTCGGCATCCGCATTCGAACATGCCGGGATGGGCCTCTCGCTCGGCGTGGTGGACAACATCGGCGACGCGGACATCGCGCGCGCGACCTGGGCGTTGCTGAACGACCCCGGCCGCCGCCGCGAGATGCATGCCGCGGGCCTGATGACGATCGATGGCGACGCGGCCGCGCGTATCGCCGCGGACCTCGCACAGTCGCTGAAGCAGCGCCGCGCGGTTGCGCCCGTCAAAGTTGCCGGTTGAGGATTTCCGCGGCGCGGGCAAAGCAATCGCGCCAATCGCCCGCGACATTCGGGACCATGCAGAGAGCGGAGGGCGCAAATGGCTCATGGCCGGTGCCGAAACTCGTCCAGCCGGGATCGGGCAATATCTTGAATGTCGGAACGCCCGCGCCGGCGGAAAGCCACGACACCGCCGTCGGCGCGCTGACCACCGCATCCAGCGCGGCCATCAACGCGCAAGCACGGTCGAGTTCGCGCTTCTGATCGATGCCCGCGGGAACCACGATCGTCTTTCCGGAGAGCGCGCCCAGCGTTTCGATCTCGTCAGGTGCCGCGTCATATTGGATGCAGACAGGGGTGGCATCGAGATCGCGGATGAGCTGGGCCCACAATTCCAAAGGCGCGAAATTCAACGCGCGGCCGCCCGTCAGTTTTCCGCTTCGCCAGCAAATGCCGACATATGGCCCGTGCGCAACGGAAGACAGGGAGCGTTGCCAGTTGAGCGTTTCCATCTCGTCGGCATCGAGAAACGCGTTCGCCTGCGGAAACGAGTCCAGATCCTTGCGCAAAAGATGCGGCAGCGTTCCCATCTCCACCGCCATGTCGGCGCCGCCGGCGCGTGAAAGCCAGCGGTAACGCGCATGGATGGCTCCATCGCGCGCCTCAAATTCGCAGGCATGCACAGCGATGTCCGGGAACGAACGCGCAAAAAGGGGCACCAGGCGCGGTTCGCATTCCAGAATCACCTTTCCGCCGTCTTCGCGCGCGCGCGCCGCCAGATCCGCGAACATGCTTGCGAACATGAGCTGGTCGCCTACGCCCTGCTCTGCGGTCACAAGCAGGCGCTTGTCCTTGAGGGAGCCGCCGGACCAGCGCGGCAAGCCGTGATCGCACAGGGGTGCTTTTCCACGGATCGAAAGGCGCGCGGAATAGTCCCGCCAGCCCTGCTTCAACGAACCCATGAGCAAATGGAGAATGGCCCGGTTGAGCCGCGCCTGCGCATTGCCGGCGTCGCGCGCAAGGGCGCGGTCGTAGAGAGACAGCGCCGCCGCGTGATCGCCGCGCGCGGCGACGACATCGGCGAGATTGGCAAGCGCGGGAACGTAGTTCGGCCTGAGCGACAGCGCATGGCGGTAATTCACTTCCGCCGTTTGGGCATCTCCCATTTCGCGCAGGGCCGAACCCAGGGTGAGCCAGAGCTCGGCGCTCTCGCCGTGGCGGGCGAGCGCAGGTTCGAGCAGCGCGCGCGCAGCCCCGGGCTGCCCGTTCGCTCTTAAGAGATTGGCAAGGTTCGTTAACGCCTCGACGCGTTCCGGCTCGATCGCCAGCACCTGCCGGAAAAACAGTTCCGCCGGCTTGGGCATCCCGAGGGCATTTGCGGTGTTGCCGAGAGCGAAAAGGATGCGCGCATCCGAAGGACTTTGCGCCAGAGCCTGCTGATAGCTGTCGATAGCCTCGGCGTGACGGCCCTTCTTCGCAAGGCGAAGCCCCTGCTCGTAGAATGCATTCGCCGCAGCGCTCATGGCGCTTTATGGCGGGCGCGCGATTAAGACCGCGTTAAGCACAATAGCCGCGAGTTAGCGGGCTCTTAACGCACCAAGGGAGAAAATCCCCGCTCACGCGGTCGAGGATCATGGTCTCCACGATTTCCGGGTTCGATTCATCGTTGCTGCTCGGCTATTTCCAGTCGCAGCTGACGAGCAACGCCACGCCGTCCGCCTCGGCGTCGGCGATCGCGAATCCGGCGCACGCCAACAAGACGAGCGCAACGGCCAACGACAATCCGCCGTGGGAAGATTTCAGTCCGCCGCCGCAACAGACTCTGGATGCGCAGGTCCTTTCGCTCACCAATTTCATGGACACGAGCAACGTCCCGCTGTCGGGAGGCTCGGCCACGGATACCAAGACCGAGCAGGACAACCAGAAGCTCTTTTCGCTCTATACGGCCGTCAACAACCTGTCGTATCTCGCGAAGATGTCCCAGCGCTCGGGGATGACGGCCGGCCAGCTGCAGGGCTTCAACACGCGTTTCCAGACGGGATTGCAGCAGGTCGAGAACTACATCTCGTCGACGACGTTCAACAATTTCACGCTGCAGGCGGCGGCGACGAGTTCTTCGGTGACAAGCGACGCCACGGTCGATCTGCCGTCGTTTTCCTACACCACGCGCACGCTCACCAGCAACGCGAACGTCAACAATCCGCTCCCGGGTGTGAGCACGAGCCAGAGCTTCACCGTCTCGATCAAGAGGGGCGGCGTCACCACCGATGTCCCCATCGATCTCTCGCAGGTGCAAGGCGGGCTGACCGTCGGCAACATCGTCTCTTACGTGAACCAGCAGCTCTTCGCAGACGGCTTCAAGACGCGCCTGCAGAAGACGATCACCAACGGCTCGCAAGACGATCCCGACAAGGCTTCCTACGGCATCAGCGTTACGCCGGGCGCGGGCGAAACGATCAGCTTTTCCTCCGCCGGCACCGCTTCGCCGGCGCTCTACCTGACGGGTTCGACCGGCAACGCCACGACCTCGGCCACGACATCCAAGGGCGAAGCCGCCACCGCGCCCGCCGATCAGCAGGGCCGCCTGATCAAGCTCGGCAATCTCGCCACCTCGCCGCAAGGCGTGATGACCGCCACGTCTTCGCCCTCCACCGGCACGACGACCGCGCAGGCAACGGCCGTGGATGCAAACGGCAACGTCTATGTGCTCGGCAACGCGACCGGCGATTTCGGCAGCCAGATCAATCAAGGCACGCAAGACGTCTATCTCACCAAATACGACTCCGCCGGCAACGTGCAGTGGACTCAGCTGGTGGGCAGCGCCGGCAGCGCATCGGGCTATGGCCTTGCGCTGGACCAGAACGGCAATGCCTATGTCACCGGCTCGTCTACGGCCGCGCTGACGACGACATCGATCGCCGACGGCAACAACGACAGCTTCGTCGTGAAATACGACACGAACGGCAATCAGGTCTGGACCCAGCAGCTGCCGACGCTGAACAGCAACCAGTCCAACGCCGTCAGCGTGGATTCGTCCGGGAACGTCTATATCGGCGGGCAGGTCACCGGCGTGATCGGCAAAGGCCAGACCAGCGCCGGCAAGCAGGACGCCTACGTCGCCAAGCTCGATTCCAAGGGCAAGATCGTCTACGAGCAGCAATTCGGCACCAGCGGCAACGATCAGGTTTCGGCGACGGCGACGATGTCGGACGGCAGCCTTCTCGTCGCCAGCGTGCAGAACGGCCACGCCATCCTTTCGAAATATGCCAATGGCGATGCGACGGCGGCCCCGACATGGACGCAGGATCTCGGCGATCTTCAGAACGGCGGCAGCATCGGCGGCATCGCCGTGTCGGGAAACCAGATCTACCTTTCGGGCGCCACGACCAACAGCAACCTCACCGGCGGCACCGCCACCATCGCGAGCCCCAGTTCCGGCGGCAGCGACGCCTATGTCATGGCGATCACCGACAACGGCACATCCGCGACCGCGAGCACGGTAAGCTATGTGGGCACCGGCGTGCAGGACACAGGCGGCGCATTGACCGTCGGCCCGGACGGCATGGTGTATCTCGCGGGTACCACATCCGGCACCTTCGCGGGCCAGGTCCGCAACACGCCCAACACGACGAACGCCTTCGTCGCCGCAATCGGCAGCGGCGGCGCCGTGAACTGGGTGCGCCAGTATGGCGGCATGGACGGCCAGTCGACCGGCGCCGCGGTCGCGATCGATCCCACCGGTTCGAGCGTGCTGGATGCACTCGGCCTGCCCCGCGGCGCCATCAACCTGAACCAGTCGACGGATCTCACCACCGCCACCACGCTGCGCGCCGGGGACAGTTTCCAGATCAAGATCGCGACCGGGGCTTCGACACGCACGGCGACGATCACCATCGACGATGGCGAAACGCTCAACTCGCTGACCAACAAGATCAACGCCGAACTGGTCGGCACCGGCAAGGCCAGCGTGAATTACGGTTCGGGCGGAGAAGGCCTGAAGATCGCGACCAATCCCGGCTCGACCTTCACGTTCATCGCGGGGCCCGCGGACAGCGACGCGCTGGGCAGGCTCGGCATCGCGCCCGGCGTCATCACCAACACTAGCAGCAAGACGTCCTCTTCGTCGAAGTCGTCTTCGACATCATCGAGCACGGCATCGTCCTCGCCCAAGACAACCGCCTTCGGCCTCGGGCTTACGGGCAATCTGGATATTTCGGACAGCACCAGCGCGGGCGCAGTGCGCGCGCAGCTCCTCAACGTGCTGTCGGCCATCCGCAACATCTACCAGACGACGAACGCGCCCGCGGCGCCGGCCGCAGGCAGCGCGAACTCCGCATCGTCGGGATCGGCGCCGAGCTTCCTCACCTCGCAACTGGCGAGCTACAACCTGGCGATCAATATGCTGTCGGGATCGTCAGGTTCCACGTCGTCGGTGGCCTGACAGACGATCAGATAACGCTGTTATAGATCATTGCGCCGGAGGATTCCGGGCGCGCCGGGGTCATGCGCGCATAGCTGCGCTGGGAGACACGGCGGCGCTCCACTTCCTTGGCGATCGCCTGGATCATGCCTTCGCTGGCATTGCGCACGCGGCTGACCAGGCGCTGATGGCGCGCCAGAAGCTCGTTCATCTGCCGCGCCGAGCGGATGAGCCTGTCGCGCAGCGGCGCGGGCGCGGACTTCGCCACGGCAGCGTTCACGCCGGCCGCTTCGCGCGCATAGATGTTCATGAGTTGCTGGAAGGAATTCTCGGTGCTCTGCAACGCGCGGGCATTGCCGCGCTCCAGCGCCGCGACATCGTCGCTCAGCATCGCCGCCAGCCGGTCGGTGAGCGAAATCAGCCGCTCGATCTTGATCTGGGCCTCGCTCATGAATGCATTTCCTGATGCGCGAGAAGTTGCTTGGTCATCGCCGCCGCCAAGCCGAAGCCGCCGCGCGCTTCGATCTGCTTGCCGTACTGGTCGAGCATGAGCGAGCGGAACATGGCTTCGCCCTGCCCGCCGCCGAACGGGCCGTCCGTCGAAATTCCGGAGAACATGGAGCCCAGGAATTCGGAAATGAACACGCCCTCATATTCCTTCGCGGCTTTCTGCGCCGCCGCGAGCGTCTTGGCGCTGACGGGCGCTTTGGGCGCCGCCGATTGCGCGATGGCGACGCTGCCTTGGATCGCGGCGTCGCTCATCCGATCACCTCGATGTCGGCCTGCAACGCACCCGCGGCCTTGATCGCCTGCAGGATGGAGATGATGTCGCGCGGTCCCACGCCCAGGGCGTTCAGCCCGTCGACGAGTTTCTGCAGCGAAACGCCTTCGCTGAGGACCGCCATCTTGTTGCCCTTGCCGTCGTCGACCTGGATGTTGGTGCGCGGCACCACGACGGTCTGGCCGGTCTTGGAGAACGGCGCAGGCTGGCTCACGACCGGCTGCTCCGTCACGCGGATGGTGAGATTGCCCTGCGCGATGGCGACGGTGGACACGCGCACATCCGCGCCCATGACGATCACGCCGGACTGCTCATCGATGACGACCTTGGCTTCCTGATCGGGATCGACTTTCAGCTGTTCGACATCGGTGAGGAGGCCAACCACGCCGTTGGGATAGGACGGGGGGACCTGAAGAAAGACGCTGGCCGGATCCGTCGCCGTGGCGATCGTGCTGCCGAGATAATGGTTGACGGCATTTGCGATGCGCGTCGCCGTGGTGAGATCGGGATTGCGCAACGACAGATGCAGGTTGGTTTCGTTGGCGAGCTTGAATCCCGTCTCGCGCTCGATGATCGCGCCGTTGGAGATGCGCCCCGCGGTGGGCACGCCGCGCGTGACGCTGGCGCCCTGGCCTTGCGCGGAGAAGCCGCCGATGGCGACCGGTCCCTGGCCCAGCGCGTAGATATTGCCGTCGGCGCCGAAGAGGGGGGTTACCAGCAGCGTGCCGCCCTGCAGGCTCTTGGCGTCGCCCATGGCGCTGACCGAAATGTCGATGCGCGAGCCTTCGCCGGTGAAGGGCGGCAGATTGGCGGTGACCATGACGGCGGCCGTATTCTTGGTCTGCATCTGCTGACCGGCCGTGTTCACGCCCATGCGCTCGAGCATCGTCTGGATGGAGAGCTGGGTGAACGGCGCGTTGCGCAAGCTGTCGCCGGTGCCGTTGAGGCCGACCACGAGGCCGTAGCCGACCAGCATGTTGTCGCGCACGCCCTCGACATCGACGAGATCCTTCACGCGGCTGAAGGCATAGGCCTGCATCGGCATCAGCGCGAGGACTGTGGCGGCGAAGGCGGCAAGGGCGCGGGCGAGGATCGGGCGGCGGCGATTCATGAGCGGGTTCTGCTCTGCTACTTTTCCGGACCCTCTCTTGCCAGAACCGTGCCGCCGGAGCTCTACAGAATATGTATATATTTCAATAGCTTACCGTGCGATCCCGGCCGGTTGGAGGGCCACCCGGCAGGAATTTCCCGGCAGGAAGGGCTCGCTTTCAAGTCACGTGGACAGGAGCGGAGGTGCGCCCCTATGGTCCGGCAAATCCGCCCCGAATCCGAAGAGGTCCGCGCCTTGTCCAGCAACATTGGTCGTCTCGTTATCGTCCGCCACGGCGAGAGCGAATGGAACAAGAAGAATCTCTTCACCGGCTGGCGCGATGTGGGCCTGACCGAGCAGGGCGTGGCGGAGGCCCGTGCCGCCGGGCGGCTGATGGCGAAGGAAGGCTTCCAGTTCGACCTGACCTACACGTCCCTTCTTCGCCGGGCCATCCACACGCTCGATCTGGCATTGGGCGAAATGGACCAGATGTGGCTGCCGGTGGAGAAGCATTGGCGGCTCAACGAACGGCACTATGGCGCGCTGCAGGGCGCCAACAAGAAAGAAGCCGTCGCGAAATTCGGCGAGGAGCAGGTGCATATCTGGCGCCGCTCCTATGCCACGCCGCCGCCGCCCGTGGCGTTGGACTCACCCGATTATCCAAAGCACGACCGCCGCTACGCCGATCTCAGCGACGCCGATCTGCCGCGCAGCGAAAGCCTGAAGGACGTGCTGGCGCGCGTGATGCCCTATTGGGAAACCGTGATCCAGCCGCAACTGGCGAGGGGCAAGAATGTGCTGATCGCGGCGCATGGCAATTCGCTGCGCGCGCTGATGAAATATCTCGAGGACATCAGCGACGACGACATCGTGAAACTGGATCTCCCGACCGGCGAGCCGCGCGCCTATCGGCTGAACGGCAATTTCAAGGCCGCCGAAGCGCGCTATCTGAACGATCCGGCGGAGATCAGGCGCAAGGCCGAAGCGGTGAAGAACCAGACGGGGAAAGCCTGATCGCCACCCGCATTCTTTCCATCGGCGCAGCCGCGCTATTTGCGCTGGGCGTTTGCGCGCCCGCCGTTGCGAAAACGCATACGCAGGCAAGGCCGGCGCCGCAGCATCATCAGACGGCGCCGCAGCCCGCACCGCCGGCCGAGCCGGCCATCGACATGAGCCACGCCGTGCCGCTGGACCAATCGGGCAATCTCCCGAGCACGAGCACGCGTTATCGCACGCTGCAGAACCAGATCCGGCAGAACAAGCCTCTCGTCGAAAACGCCAAGGAGAAAAGCCGCAGGCTTGCGAGCCAGGCCGAGCAGCTTCGCCGAAAGCTGATCGACACCGCGGCGCGCGTCCAGCAGCTCGAACGGGAGAAAGGCTCACTCGATTCCGCCATCGCCGAACTCAAGATCGAAGAGCGGCAGATGCAGGCCAATTTCGAGCGCGATCGCGTGAAGGTCGGCCGGCTTCTGGCGGTCCTCGAACGGCTGCAGCACGACATGCCGCCCGTGATCGTGCTCAAGGCGGACGATGCGCTCGGCGCGACGCATGGCGCGATGCTGCTGGGCGCATCCCTGCCGCACATCTACGAAGCGGCCGCTGCGTTGTCGCGGCGCCTCCAGGCGCTGCGGCGAACGCGCGCCGAGTTGCAGCAGCGCCGCATTCAGAGCGCGCGCAACGCGCTCAAGCTGCGCGCCGCGCGAACAGAACTGGATCAACTTCTCGCGATCAAGGAACGCGAGGCGCAGGCGGCGCAGAGCACCTATGGCGACCTGCAGGCCAATCTCGACGCCATCGTCGGCCAGGCCACGGACCTGGGCAGCCTCCTCGCCAAGGTTGCGGCGCTGAGGGCGGCAAACCCCGCAAACCAGAATGTGGTCGTGGTGGGGCCGGAACCTTCGAATTCGCAGTTCCGTCTGGCGCGCGGCGCGTTGCGCCAGCCCGTCGTCGGACATTTGCTGGATGCAACGGAAGCCGGCGCCGCCGACCTTTCTCCCGGCGTAATCTTCGCGACCGCGCCCGGGGCATCCGTTGTCGCGCCCGCCGATAGCAGGGTGCTTTTTGCAGGCCCTTACCATAAAACAGGGCAAGCCTTGATCCTGGAAATCCCAGGCGGCTACGATCTTGTGCTTGCAGGTCTGGACAGGATAGCGGTGCGCACCGGCGATCAGCTTCTGGCGGGAGAACCCGTCGGCACCATGCCGGTCAGCGGCGCAGGGCGGCTTTATTTTGAAGTGCGCCATGATGGAAAGAGTCTCAGTCCCGCGCCATGGCTCAAATCCGATCTGAGAACCGACCTGAGGAAGGCAAAAAAATCATGAAGCGGTACGCGTTCTTCGGCATCGGACTTGTTGTGGGATTCGCGGGCTGCGTGATGCTTTATCCGGCCGCGCAGAGCGCGGCGGACAATTCGGCATACAAGCAGCTCGACCTGTTCGGCGATGCGTTTGAGCGCGTGCGCGCAAACTACGTGCGCCCGGTGAAGGAAAGCGAGCTCGTGAACAACGCGATCGAGGGCATGGTCTCCGCGCTCGATCCGCACTCCGGTTACCTGGACGCGAAGGCCTATGCCGACATGCGCATCCAGACGCAGGGACAGTTCGGCGGCATCGGCATCGAAGTGACGATGGAAGACGGGCTGGTGAAGGTCATTTCGCCCATCGACGGCTCGCCCGCCGCCAAGGCCGGCATCAAGCCGGGCGACTACATCGCCGCCATCGACAACACGCCGGTGCAGGGACTGACGCTGACCGACGCGACCAACCGCATGCGCGGCGCAACGGGCACGAAGGTCAAGCTCACGGTGCTGCGCAAGGGCGAGAAGAAGCCGTTCGAGGTTTCGCTGACGCGCGCCGTCGTTCACGTGGACACGGTGAAATTCCGCCGCGAAGGCGACATCGGCTACATCCGCTTGTCGGTATTCAACGAAGAGGCCGCGAGCGGCGTGGAGAACGCCGTGAAGCAGTTGCAGAAGCAGATCGGCCCAAGCCTCAAGGGCTACGTTCTGGATCTGCGCAACAATCCGGGCGGCCTGCTCGATGAGGCCGTCGACGTGTCGGACGATTTCCTGCAAGGCGGCGAAGTCGTCTCCACCAAAGGCCGGCACAAGAGCGACGATCAGGTCTACAACGCCCATGGCGGCGACATCACCGGCGGCAAGCCGATGATCGTTCTCATCAATGCCGGAACGGCGAGCGCGTCGGAGATCGTTGCCGGCGCGCTGCAGGACAACAAGCGCGCGCAGATCCTCGGCATGACCTCGTTCGGCAAGGGCTCGGTGCAGACCATCATCCCGCTGAGCGCGGGCGGCGGCGCGCTGAAGCTTACGACGGCGCGCTACTACACGCCTTCCGGCCATTCGATTCAGGCTCTGGGCATCACGCCCAACATCGTCGTCGCGCAAGGCGACGAGCCGCCATTGAAGCTCGGCGCCGAAAGCGAAGCCGACCTGCCCGATCATCTGGCAGGCGAATCCGCGCCCGCGAAGAAGGCGACGCAGATCATCAAGCCCGCGCCGGGCAAGAAATACGATGACTTCCAGCTTTCCTACGCACTCGATGTGCTGAACGGCCGAAACACGGTGGCGTTCGTGAAGACCACGAAGAGCTCCGATTGAGAAACCCGATGAAAGATCGCCTTCCGCTTCTCATTGCCGGTGCCGCTTTCGGCGCATGCCTTGCCGCCGCCACGCTGCACTTCGCCTACGCCGATCAGCAGACCCCAACGCCCTATAGCGAGCTCGATCGTTTCGGTCAGGCGTTCGCGAAAGTGCGCGCGGACTATGTCGAGCCGCCCGACGACAAGCAGCTCGTCGAAAACGCCATCGGCGGCATGCTGAGCGATCTCGACGCGCATTCGAGCTATTTCGATCCCAAGACCTTCGCCGACATGACGGTGAAGACCGAAGGCGAATATGGCGGCGTCGGAATCGTGATCCAGTCCGACAAGGGCGCGATCAAGGCCGTCGCCATCATTGACGACGCGCCCGCCGACAAGGGGGGCGTCAAGGCCAACGACACGATCCTGGATATCGACGGCACGCCGATCACCGGCATGAAGCTGGACGACGTCCAGAAGAAGATGCGCGGCGGCGCGGGAACAAAGGTGACGCTGACCGTCTCGCGGGCCGGCATCAAGGACCCGTTCGACATCAAGCTCGTGCGCGCGCAGGTTCCGATTGAACCGGTGACATCCAAGCGCGAAGGCAGTGTCGGCTACATCAAGATCCCGGCGTTCAACGACCACACCGATTCCGGCCTGCAGGCGGCGGTCGCCAGCCTGAAGAAGCAGATCGGCCCGGGAATCAAAGGCTACATCATCGACCTGCGCGATGACGGCGGCGGCGTGCTCGACCAGGCCATCGCGGTCTCCGACGACTTCCTGGAAGGCGGCGAGATTCTCTCCATGCGCGGCAGGAAGCCCGAAGACACCGAGCGCTTCGACGCCCATCCGGGCGACATCACCGGCGGAAAGTCGCTCATCGTCCTCATCAATGGCGGCACGGCGAGCGCTTCGGAGATCGTTGCGGGCGCGTTGCAGGACCACAAGCGCGCGCGCATCGTGGGCATGACGTCGTTCGGCAAAGGCTCGGTGCAGACCATCATTCCGCTCAACAACGGCGACGACGGCGCATTGCACATGACGACCGCGCGCTACTACACCCCCTCGGGCCGCACCATCCAGGCAGAGGGCATCGTTCCGGACGTGGTGGTGTCGCAAGGCCCGTCGGACGACGATCCTTATGCCGAGTTCGACGAGCGGGAGGCCAATCTTCCCCATCATCTCGATGCCGAAGGTCCGGTGCCGCCGCCCGCGCCCAAACCGATCCTTCCGCCCACGGGCAAGAAGTTCAAAGACTTCCAGCTCTCCTATGCGGTGAGTCTGCTTTCGGGCGGTCCGGTCGTGGCCGACGTCGAAAAGCCGGCGAAGCCGGCATCCAAGAACGCAAATTAACCCACTGGTACCGCAAAGCACCTTAAGGTGCGCGCCATGGCGGCGGCGGAATTAACCGATGGCGAAGGGGGGCAGCGCGTGCCGCGCGCGCTTCTGCTCGCATGGGCCGCCGTGTTCGCCATTCTGCTGGCCGCGATGGGCTGGACCGCGCTCTTCGGAAAAAGCGCCGACAGCGAGCCCTCGGTCGCATTCGACATCAGCGTCCCCGCGAAACATGTGGCCTCGATCGGCCGGCGTCCGAAAGGCAACGTCAATCTCGTCGGCGCGGGCGCGCAGCCCAAGGCGCCGATGCCCCCCGCTCAATCCGGGACCGCATTGCCGCCGGCGCTGGTGCCCGCGAACATCACCAAGCCCGTCTATGCGGGAGCCAATCTGGTCGCCGATCCGGACCTGATCGAAAACACATCCGACGGTCCCTTGCCGCGCATTGCCGATGACGGCCGCAGCCCGATGAACGCCTACGCGCCGCAGGTGTCGGGCGCGCCGGGCCCGCGCATCGCCATCGTGGTCATGGGCCTTGGCATCAGCGCGAAGGCGACGCAGGCGGCAATCGCCAATCTGCCGCCCGCCATCACGCTGGCATTCCTTCCCTATGCGGACGACGTGCAGCGCTGGGTTTCCGAAGCGCGCCGGCGCGGCCATGAAGTGCTGCTCGAAGTGCCCATGGAACCCTATGACTTTCCGGACAGCGATCCCGGTCCGCACACATTGCGCTCGGGCACCGGTTCCGACGCGAATATCGACCGGCTGACATGGTCGCTCACGCGGATCACCGGTTATGCGGGCGTGACCAATCTCCTCGGTGGCCGCTTCATGGCCGACGCCAACGCATTGGAACCGGTGATGACGTTCCTTGCGCGCCGGGGGCTGGTGTTCTTCGACAGCGGCTCGGCCGCGCGTTCTGCCGCGCCGGACGTCGCCAAGCAGACCAGTGCGCCCTATGTGCAGTCCACCGCCAATATCGATGCCATCCAGACCGGCATGGAGATCGACCAGCGGCTTTCGGAACTCGAAGCCCGCGCGCGGCAGAACGGTTCGGCCGCGGGAACCGCGTTCGTCTATCCCGTCACCATCGAACGGCTGGTTGGATGGGCAAAAGGTCTTTCCGGGCGGGGCTTTGTTCTCGTGCCCGCTTCCGCCATAGTTCCCAGCAACAAATAGCACGGTGTTTTCGGTTCTCGATGTCGCGCCATACCCATCTCCGTCACGAAGATCTTCCCTATCGTCCTTGCGTAGGCGTGATGCTGTTCAACCGCGAAGGCCTTGTCTTCGTGGGCAAGCGCATCGACCAGACGGTGGAAGGCTGGCAGATGCCGCAGGGCGGAATCGACGGGGATGAGACACCCCGACAGGCCGCTTTGCGCGAACTCAAGGAAGAGATCGGCACCGACAAGGCGCAATTCCTGCGCGAGATGGATGAGTGGCTGGCTTACGACCTGCCGCAACATCTTCTGGGCGTGGCCCTGCACGGACGCTATCGCGGTCAGCGCCAGAAGTGGATCGCCATGCGCTTCACCGGCGCGGACGGCGACATCAACGTCGCCACGCCGGAGCCGGAATTCGCGCAATGGAAATGGCTCGCCATCGAGGCGCTGCCGCGGCTGATCGTGCCGTTCAAGCGCGACACCTACACGCGCGTGATCGGCGAATTCCGCGATCTCGCCTTCACATGAAAAAACGGCGCGAGGCTTCGCGCAATCCCGTCGTCATGATCCACGGGGCCTTTTGCGGCGGCTGGGCGTTCGAGAGCTGGCGCGGCCATTTTGAAGCGCGCGGCTTCGAGGTCCATCTGCCCACGCTGCGCCATCACGATCGCGGCCATCATCCGCCGCGCGAACTGGGCACCACGAGCCTGCTCGACTATGTGGCCGATCTGGAGTCGCTGCTCGACGATCTGGGATCGCCCGCCTTCATCGTCGGCCATTCGATGGGCGGGCTTCTGGCGCAAATGCTGGCGGCGCGGCGCAACGATATCCGCGCGGCCGTCTGCCTGGCGCCCAGCGCGCCCTATGGCGTGTTGCCGTCCACGCCGTTCGAGGTCGCGTCCGCGCAGGCGCTCTATATGGCGGGCGAGTTCTGGAACAATCCGCTCAAGCCGGAACGCTGGGTCGCAACCGCGAACGCGCTGGATATGCTGGAGCCAGCCGTCCGCGAGGCGGTGTTCGCGCGTTTCGTGCCCGAATCCGGCCTCGCGACCTTCGAGATCATGCATTGGCCGCTCGACACAAGTCATGCAAGCAGCGTGAATGCGGCAGCGGTCGAATGTCCGATGCTTTGCCTTGTCGGCGCCAAGGACCGCGTCAATCCGCCCGGCACCGTGCGCGCGGTGGCACGGCGCTACCGCAAGCATGCCAGCTTCGAGGAGATTCCCGATCACAGCCATTGGCTGCTCGGCGAACCGGGATGGGAGAAAATCGCGCAACGGGCTGCGGGCTTCTTCGAGAACATATCCGCGGCGGACGCGAAGACCGCCTAGGTCCGCTTGCCGAAATCTTCGTGGACATCCCCTGTGATGCCGGCGCATTCGTGCCGCACATGTTATCCGCCAGGGCAATCGACGAGAGAAGAGAGCGCCTGCCGTTTGCACGGCAGGCGTCTTTCATCGGGATTATTTCTTCGCGGGATGATGATGGCGGTGATGATGGCGGTGATGCCACGAATGGGAGCGGCGCTCCGCCGGACCTTCGCTGCGTTCCTGCGCGGCGAAAGTGTCGATCTTCGTGTTCGCGGACTCGGCGCTGGCACTCGCATCGGCCGCCTTCTGGGCGGCGGCCTGTGCCGCGGACATTGCCGCGGCCGCGTCGGACTTGGCCGAGTCGGCGGTTGCCTGTGCGTGCTCAACCGCTTCCTGCGTGGCACAGCCGCCCAGGAGCAGGGATCCTCCCAGTCCGATGGCCAGAACACTGGCATTCATGAATTTTCGCATTGGTTTTCCTTCCGATCGAAATTGAACGCGCAAGAGCGCATCTGAAGGCGCCCGCGACCTGCGGGAACGTCAGACGCGCAAATGTCACGTCGATCGCCCGGAGAATGTTGATCGGGATCAAGCCGCATGCGGGCGCGTGCGCAACTGTTCTTCGCAGCGATGCGGGAAACCCTGCGGGGACCGGCACATGCAGACAGGCCGGCTAGTTCACCGCGTTGGTGTCGTAGCGCTTTTTGAAGTCTTTCATGAAGGCTTCCAGCGTATCGATGGAGGCGATGCGTCCGGCCTGATCGCGGAACGCAGCGCCTTGCGCGTCGATGTTCTGCGTCACCACCGTGAATGCCGTGGCATCGACGCTCGCGCTCATCTTGGGCCCGAAGTGATCGCGCAACCGGTCGAGGCTGGTTTCGTCATCGGCGAGCGAATAGGCGATCGCGGCGCGCATGACTTCGTGGCGTTCATCGTCGCTCAAGGGCGCTTTGTCGTTCCAGCGATCGGCCAGGAGTTCTTCGGCCTTCTGGCCTGCGACCGCCCAGTTGCCGCTTTCCCAATAGATGTCTGCCCGCAACTGGCGGGAGTCCGGCGCCTCATCGACGGCGATGGTGTCCAGAGCCGCATCCCACTGCTTGAGCGCCGCGAGCGCGCGGGCCTCCAAAATCATGCGCTGGTGGTTCACGTCGTCCGGCAGGCCGGCGACGCGCGTGTTGCGGATGGTGGCGAGCGCGTCCTTCGGCTTGTGATCGAGCAGTTGGACCATCGCGAGCTTCGCCGCGACCTGTGCCCGGGCGACGCCGTCGAGGCGCTTGTTGACCTGATAGTCCAGAAGTTTCGCGGCCGGACCCAGAAGGTCCACGGCCATCAACCGGTCGGCCATGCGCCGGATCATCTCGTCGCCGTCCGCGCCGATCGGCGTCAGGTCGATGAAATCGTAGAACAGCGCCAGCGCCTGCACCGGCGACATCTTGTCGGCGCCGCCTTTCAGATAAAGCTGCACGAAGGCGGCGCGCATGTCGTCCTGCGCCTGGCGCGCCGTTTCGTCTTCCGGGAAGTTGCGGCTTGCGACGCGCAACACCTGCAGGCCGTCGCGCCAATGCCTGGTCTGGAAATAGAGCGCGCCGAGCTTGCGGAGCGTCTTCAATTCCAGCGCGTCGCCGCGCCAGCGATAACGCAGTTTCTCCAGCATATCGATGGCGGTCGCAGGCGACATCGTTTTGGTTTCGAGCCCTGCCTCGACATGGGCATAGATCGCCTGCGCGGCGGCGCGCTCGTCTCCGCTCTTCTCAACGGCGTCGAAGAGCGCAAAAGCGTCGCGCTTTCGGTTCTCCCGCGCATAGAGCTTGGCCCGGGCGATTTCCGATTCGAGCAGCAGCGGCTTGGGCAGGTCGCGGGGAAGACGGGACAACGCCGCGTCGGCGCTTTCGAGACTTCCCGCGGCAAGCGCACTCTCCGCCTCCGCGATGCGCGCGCGGCTCTGCCAGTCTGCGGGGTACCGCGCAAGGACGACATCGGCGACCGCGAGCGACTGGCGTGTGCCCGCCTCGTCTCCCAAAGCGGAATCCGTCAGTCCGCGCCAGAATGCGGCATGCGGATCGTTGTCGAACGCACTGGCGGCCAGAATGTTGTGGGCGTCGTTGTAGCGTCCCATCATGTAATCGGAAGCGGCGTGGATGATCTGAAGCTGCGGGTCGCCCTGCAAGGTGGGATCGGTGGCCTGGATCAGGTCGACGAGGCCCAGCGCCTCGGCTGCGAACTGGTTGGCGACGTAGAAGCGGGCGAGAACCAGACGCGCGTGGTTGACGTCCTTCGGCTTCTGCCTGGTGATCATGGCGCGCAGGCGGCGCTCGGAATCCAGAAAGCCCTTGCCCGGAGCCTTGGCCCACGCGCTGAAGTTTATGAAGGTTGGGCCGGCGCCGGGCCGCGTCAGATCGGATGGCGACTGTGCGGCGACCGCGATGTTGGCATTCAGGACGAGTCCGTTCGGCCGGCCGATCCGGACGCGCGATTGATTGACAGCGACCGCCAGATCGTCGGCAAGCGGCGCGATGACGAGGCCGGACGCGGTGGGAATGGCATTGAAGTCGACGAAACTTTTCTGCTCGACCATTCCGCGGCCGGGAATGGCCGGGATGACGATCAGGCTGTCCCCGACATTGGGATCGGCCATGGTGATCGCGCGCAACGCTCCGGGGACGAGCGTGGTGAGATAGGGGCCGTTCGGCGCATCGTCGTTGCGCACGAATCCGATGGCGATCGGCTGTTTGCCCGTCTGCGGCGCGATGGTGACCTTGAGATTGCCGGCCACGGCATCGGCGGACACAGGCTCCGGCTGCTTGAGCGTGAGGCGCACAAGGCTCGTGCCGCCATCGGAGGAAACATCGAGTGCGGTCGGAAAATCTCCCAGAGCAGTGCGCAGCTTCGCAACATCGATGGGCGGTGCCCCGTCCAGAACGATCCAAACCGTCGCGCCGCGCTCGAATACCGCGGCGGGATGGCTTGCGGCATTGGCGAACAGGATGACCGCGCCGTCGCGCGTGCGCTGACCGCCTGCGGAGATGGGCGTTTGTGCCGGGACTTGCGCCGTCGCCGAATTGTCCGCGGTTTGCTGCAATGGTTGCGCCGCGGCGCCGGATTTGTTTGCGGGCTGCGCGGCTTGCGCATCCACAACGGCTTGCGCGGTGGCGGCTGCTTTCGCGGCGGCGGCATCGGACTTGGCGGCGGGCGTGTCCGCTGCCGCCAGAGATTTCAGTGCAAGGCCGGCTTTTTGCAATCCCGGCGGCTTGTAGGCGTCCGCATCCGTCTTGGGTGAAAGGATGTCGAGGACGATGTGCGCACCGTCGCGAAAATCATGATAGCGCGAACCGGGATCGGCGTTGAATTCGATCACGGTGCCGCCGTTCTCGACGCGCCATCCGGCTTGCTTCACCCAGGGCGGCGCAATGCGCTCGAAGGCGGTGAAATCCGGACGCGCCTGCGCCTCGAACCGGATCGTGATGTGCCCGGTGCCTGGGATAACGGAATAAGGGACATTCCTGGGCCAGTCGAAAACCAGCCGCGAAAAATTCGAATAGGCCCCGGCGCGGATCGCAAGAGCCGGCAGCTTGGCGACGTCGACGGCGGACGCGACTTTGGGCGGCGGCGGCGGAAGATCCGGCGGCGTGCCCGGATAGCTTGCCGGCACCAGATCGACACCGAAGCGGTTTGCCGAAGCACTCGTGTGCAGCCGCGCGTCCTGCGCCAAGGCGATGCGCAACGTCTTGCCGTTCGCATCCAGCCGCGCGCTCGCGACATAAGCGGTGAAATTGCGGGACAGCTCGGCGGGATCGACGGTCATCCGCCGGTCAGCCGTCACCGTCACGACTCCGCTGGTCAGTTGCGCCGCGACGTGGGCGGCCGGATCGAAGGTAAAGACGATGCGGCCGAATCCGCCGTCACTGGAAGTGCTGACGCTGTCGGCGCGCACGGGCGTCGTGACAAGCGCAAGAAGCGCTGCCGCAATCGCAACCGTTGTTCCGAACCGTGTCATGCCCCGTTTCACTCGTTCCTCCCTGTTCGCCGAGTGTCGGTGATTCGGGCGGTATTCGTCTTGCGGCTAGCCGTTCTTGGCCTTGTTCGCCGGTGCGGGCGGCGGCGCTTTCGCGGGCGCGGCTGCTGCCTGCTGCTTGGCTTCGCCTTTCGCCGGCGGAGTCTGTGGCTTGGCCGGTGCGGCTTGCGCCTGCTTCTGCTGCGGCGGCTTTGCTGCGGCCGGCGCGGCATCCGCCTGCTTGGGAGCGGCTTGCGGCGATGAAGGCGCCGGATTTGCCTGGGCCTGCTTGGCCGGCGGCGTTTCCGGTTCAGCCGGCGCGGTGTTCGGCGCGACAGGCGTTCCGGGCGCTGCTGCGGCGGCAGCCGGTGCCGCTGCCTGCGCGGACGGATCGACGGACGCCATCTGTTGCGCGGCCGGAGCCTCCGGCGCGGTCGCCGCGGCGACAGCAGCCGGCGCAGCGGCCGGGAGGTTCAGGCGATTGGCAAGCCGGACGGTGAGCTTCTGCGCCGCGTCGGGCTGCATCTTGGCGAGGATTGCGCCCAGCACATCCGACTTCATCTGGGCGGCGACATCCAGTTCCACGGTGTCATCCAGCGAGTTGAAGATGCGCGCGGCGTCCGCGGGCTTCATCGAGGAATAGCTCTTGACCAGATCATTGAGCTGCTTCTGCGCTGCGGCATCGCGCTGACCGAGCAGGCCCTGCATCTGCGTCTGCAGATTCTTGAGGATGTCGATCTTGTCGTCCACGCGTTTTTCCGCAGCCGCGATCAGGTTGGCCTGCATGTTGAGCGACTGCTCGCGCGCATCCAGCTGCTGGCGGCGCTTGGAAAGCGAAGTCAGAACGTCCACTTCCGCGGCGCTGTTGGCTTCCGAATCGTCGATCACCGGGTCGGATACGGCGACTTTGGTTGTGTCTTTCGGCTCCGGCGCGGGAGCCTGACCCGTCATCGCCGTCTGCGCGCGCGCGACTTCGACCAGCGCCACGCTCTTCATGGCGAGCAAGCCGCCGGCCACGAGGACGACGGCGGGCAGCAGGCGGATATAACGCGAGGTGCTCTTCACCGGACGTTCCTCAGAGCTTGTGGTTTCAAGGCCTCGAGCCGCGCATTGAGCGATGCCGGCAGAGGCATCACATTGCCGTTCGGCGCGGGCTGGCCGCGATCCATGCGCTGGGCGATCCGTTCGCCGGAAGCGGCGATGAGCGACAGCTCGTCGGCGAGGCTGCGGCCGCGCGCGATGCGCTCGTCCAGCGCTTCCGCTGCTCCCGCCGCCGCGGACTTCAGCATCCGCATCGAGGAACCGGCGGCGACGATGGCCTGGTTGAGCTGGGCGATGGTGTCCTTCAATCCGTCCTGGCCTTTGCGCAACGCCGAGAGGCGCCGCTCGAGGATGGCGCAATAGACGATTGTCGCCAGCAACAGCGCCGAAAGCGCGATCTCAACGACCAGAGAAATATTCATCGACATCTTCAGAGTCCCTTCGATGCGTCGGTGCGCTGGACGGCTTCGTCGACGCGAACTGAGACGGCCGAGCCGACGCGGCCCATGCGGCCGCGCAGAAGCGGCACGCCGCCGCAGCGCATCTCGATCTTCGAATCCGGCGTCGCGTTCAGCATGATGGTTTCGCCGACCTGCATGTTCATGATCTTGTTGAGCGACATCACCTGCTCGTCGAGGATCGCGTCGATCTCCACGCGGGTGGACCACAGCTCGGTCGCCAAATGGCCTTCCCAGATGGAGTCGCGGCCGAACTTCTCGCCCATGAACTGTTGCAGGAGCAGCTTGCGGATGGGCTCCAGCGTCGCGTAGGGCAAAAGCAGTTCCGTGCGCCCGCCGCGGTCTTCCATGTCGATGCGCAGCTTCACGAGAATGGCGGCGTTGGCGGGCCGCGCGATCGCGGCAAAGCGCGGATTGGTTTCGAGACGATCAAGCTGGAACGTCACCGGCGCCAGAGGCTCGAACGCCTGCACCATGTCGTTCATGATGACCTCGATCATGCGCTGAACGAGCGTGCGTTCGATGGTCGTGTAGGGGCGTCCTTCGATGCGCATGGCGGCGCTGCCGCGGCGGCCGCCGAGCAGCACATCCACGATGGAGTAGATGAGATTGGAATCGACGGTGAAGAGGCCGTAATTGTCCAGCTGCTCGGCGCGGAAGACCGCGAGGATGGCCGGCAGCGGGATGGAATTCAGGTAATCGCCGAAGCGGATGGAGGTTATGTTGTCGAGACTGACTTCCACGTTGTCGGAGGTGAAATTGCGCAAGGACGTCGTCATCAACCGCACAAGGCGGTCGAAGACGATCTCGAGCATCGGCAGACGTTCATAGGACACCAGCGCCGAGTTGATGATGGCGCGCACGCCGGACTTGTCCTGCAATGCGTCGTCATTGACGTCGAAGCCCAGAAGGCTGTCGATCTCGTCCTGGTTGAGAACGCGCTCGGCGGTGGTTGCGCCGAGTTCCGGCGCGGGCTCGGTGGTGCCGGGCGCCGCAGCAACCCCTTCGGCCGCAGCCGCTTCCTGGTTTTCGGTTTCGTCAGCCATGGCGGGACCTATTGCACGATCATTTCTTTGAGCAGCACGTCCTTCACGGCGAACGGCGCGGTCGCGACGTTGATGCGCCGCAAAAGTTCTTCCTTGAGGCGCATGACGCCTGCGGAGCCTTTGAGGTCGTCGACGCGCAGTTCGCGCAGATAGCCCTGAAACTGGTCGACGACGCGCGGCATCAAGGGCTGAATGCCGGCCTTTTCGTCGGCGCCGGTCAGTTCGAGCGAAACGGAAAGCTTCAGATAGGCGGGATTGCCGTCGGCGGACTGGATGTTCACGACCATGGCGGGCATGTCGTAGAAGGCAACCTGCGGCGGAACGATCGGCACGTGAGCGTTCTGCGCGGTCTTTCCCGCGCCTTTGTCGTCATGCGATCCGCTGAAGAGGAAGAAATAAGCGCCGCCGCCGGCCGCGAGCACAAGAACAAGCGCGCCACCGCCGACCATCATCAACATCTTCTTGTTGCCGAGCAGTTTCTTAATGAAACCTTGCTTGGGCGCTTCCGCGCCCTCGCCTTCCGCCGGCGCGTCGGAGTCTTTCTCGATATCCTCGGCGTCGTCCTTCGCCATGTGGGGCACGCTCCCTCTTTACGCATGGTTCACCATGCGATCCGCCGGAAAACTTAAGCGCGTGTGGTTAAGGAGTGGTTCAAATCGCCTGCGGTGGCAGCGTTGGCCCGGCAGGCTTTGCCGGGTGCCGGCGTCGCCGCTTCGAAAAGCCAGCAAAACCGCGGGCTCCGCGCTGGCACAACGGCTGCACTCCGTGACGGCGTGACGGACCAGAAAGGATCCGGACGACGCCATGGACAATACGCTACTCGTCTCTCTTTCCCAGCAGCTCGCGGCCTATCGCTCGATGGACGTGATCGCGAACAACATCGCGAACACGAACACGCCGGGATTCAAGCGCGAGGCGATGAAGTTCGAAGAATATGTGCAGCAGACCCAGCCTGCGGAAGGCGAGACCGGCCCGCAGCAGATCAGCTTCGTGCAGGACAAGGGCACGATGCGCGACCTGACCCAGGGCGCGATGACGCACACCGGATCGCCGTTCGATCTGGCGATCAGCGGCAAGGGCTATTTCACGATCCAGACGCCCGACGGCAGCACGCGCTACACGCGCAACGGCCATTTCACGCTCGACAGCGGCGGGCGCATCGTCACGGAGGACGGCGGCGTGCTTCAGGGCGACGGCGGCGAAATCGCCATCACCACCGATGACGGCGACATCCACATCGCGCAGGACGGCACCATCACCGGCGCGCGCGGGCAGTTGGGCAAGGTCAAGCTTGTGACTTTCGCAAACGAAGCGGCGCTGCAGAAGGAAGGCGGCAGCCTCTATTCCACGACCCAGACGCCTGAGCCCGTGGAAACGCCGCAGATCGCACAGGGAAGCCTCGAAGAATCCAACGTGCAGCCGGTGCTCGAGATCTCGCACATGCTGGATGTTCTCAGAGCCTATCAGACGACCGCCAACCTCACCCAGAGCCAGGAAGAACTCAAGCGCAACGCCATCGACAAGCTGGCGAGCACGCAGAGCTAAGGAGAATACCCATGCGGGCCCTTTCCATCGCATCCACCGGAATGCTGGCGCAGCAGACCAATGTCGAGGTCATCGCCAACAATCTGGCCAACATGAACACGACGGGCTTCAAGCAGCAGCGCGCCGAATTCCAGGATCTGCTCTATCAGAACATCGAGCAGGCCGGCGCGCAGACCTCCGATTCCGGAACGGTGCTGCCGATGGGCATCCAGCTCGGCTCGGGCGTGCGCACCGCCGCGGTGAGCCGCATCATGAGCCAGGGCGATCTGTCCAACACCGCCAATCCTTACGATCTTGCGATCCAGGGCTCGGGCTATTTCCACATCACCATGCCCGATGGCAGCGACGCCTATACGCGCGCGGGCAATTTCGCGCTGTCGCCTGAAGGCCAGATCGTGACGGACAAGGGCTACACGGTAGCCCCCGGCATCGCCGTTCCGTCCACCGCGCTTTCCATCGTCGTCAACGCGCAAGGCCAGGTCCAGGCGACGATGCCCGGACAGGCCGCGCCGCAGACGCTCGGCCAGCTCGAACTTGTGCGCTTTCCGAACGAAGGCGGCCTCGCCGCGCAGGGCGACAATCTCTACACGGAAACCGCGTCATCCGGCTCGCCGCAGGCCGGCGTTCCGGGCTCGGCCGGCTACGGCACCATCCAGCAGGGCTATCTCGAAACCGCCAACGTCAATCCGGTGGAAGAGGTGACCGCACTCATCACCGCGCAGCGCGCCTATGAAATGAATTCCCAGGTCGGCACCGCCGCGGACGACATGATGCAGACCACGTCGCGCATGGGAGGTTCATGATGGCCCGCGCATTGATCATAGCCCTCGCCGTGCTTGCGCTTCCGTTCTTCGCCAATCTCGCGCTGGCGGACGACGCCGGCAACATCCGCATCGTCGTGCCATCGCACAGCATCGCGCGCGGAACGTCGATTTCCGATTCCGACCTCGCCTACCAGTCGGTGGCGCCAGGTTCGGTGCAGGCCGGCATCGTGACGTCGATGAACGATCTCGACGGCATGGAAGCGCGCCGCGTATTGCGCGCCGGCGAGCCGATCCGCCCGGACGACGTGCGCAAGCCCATCATCGTCGCCAAGGGCACCACGGTCACCATGAGCTTCGAAGCCCCCGGCATCACGCTGACCGCGGTCGGCAAAGCGATGAGCGAGGGCGGCATGGGCGAAACGGTGACGGTGCTCAATCCCGTTTCCTATCGCCAGATCACCTGCACCGTCACCGGCGCCGGCCAGGTCCGGGCGGGAGACATCTCCGCCTCCGTCACGCAAGTCGCATCCCTGCAGAAATGAAACCGCACATGAACCCCACAGTCCTGAAACAGACCGTCTGTCTCGCCGCTCTCGGCCTCATGCTCTGCAGCTGCTCCGCACTCGACCGCGTCGAGAGCATCGGCGCGGCGCCCAAGATGGCGCCCATCGCAAACCCGGTTGCGCAGCCGGGCTATCAGCCGGTGACGATGCCGACCGAACAGGGTCCGCTGGGCCCGCACATGGCCAACTCGCTGTGGACGCCCGGCGCGCGCAGCTTCTTCCACGATCCGCGCGCGAGCCATGTCGGCGACATCCTCACCATCGACATCTCGATCGCCGATGCCGCAAAGATATCCGACACCACGTCACGCTCGCGCGCGAATTCCGACGACGCGAACCTGACCAATTTCTTCGGGCTCGAAAGCGAACTGCAGAAGGCGCTTCCCAACGCAGCCGATCCCGGCAGCCTGGTGAAGATGGGATCGAACACCTCCAATGTCGGATCGGGCTCGGTCGACCGTTCGGAAACGGTGAATTTGACGCTGGCGGGTCTCGTCACCCAGGTTCTGCCGAACGGCAATCTGGTCGTGAACGGTCACCAGCAGGTGCGCGTGAACTACGAACTGCGCGATCTGCAGATCTCCGGCATCGTGCGGCCTGAAGACATCACCGCTGACAACACCGTCAAGCTGTCGCAGATCGCCGAGGCGCGCGTTTCTTACGGCGGCAAGGGCCAGATCACCGACATGCAGCAGCCGCGCTATGGCAGCCAGCTGTACGACATCCTCATGCCGTTCTGAACAATGGCGAATGGTGAGCAGTGAACAGGGGCCAATGGTCTTCTATTCGCTACTCGCTGCGCACTGTTCGCTATTTTCAGTCGTCCTTGTAGACCTTCTCGCGGCGCTCGTGGCGCTCCTGCGCTTCGATCGAGAGCGTCGCAATGGGACGCACGTCCAGGCGCTTGAGCGAGATGGGTTCGCCGGTTTCCTCGCAGAAGCCGTAGGAGCCGTCGTCGATGCGGCGGAGCGCGGCGTCGATCTTGGCGATCAGCTTGCGCTGGCGGTCGCGGGTGCGCAGCTCGAGCTGGCGTTCGGCCTCCGTGGAAGCGCGATCGGCGAGATCCGCATAGGGCGTGGTTTCCGCCTGCAGGTTTTGAATCGTCTCGCGGCTTTCGCGGAGGATGTCTTCCTTCCACGCCAGCAGCTTGCGGCGAAAATATTCGCGCTGCCGCTCGTTCATAAAGGGCTCGCTTTCCGATGGCTTGTAGCCGGACGGAAGTTCAACACCCATTGGCACACCCCGGTTAGATGATTAGCCCTTCACTGAGCGGGCGGGTTTATACCTAGGCTGGATGCGCCCGGCAAATGGAATCGAAAAGGGCGCATTTCGGGAAAACGCTTTTATGACAATCAGTTAGCTGGCCAGCTGTTCGCTTTGTTCCAGCTTGGCGAGCTCCACGCGGGCGCGCAGCTCGATCTCGTCCAGAACGCCCTGCAGTTTCGGATCGGCAAAACCCTCCTGGCGTTTGCCCACCGCGGTGGCCAGACGGTTCAGCGTGGCGCGCGGGATGCCGCCGGC
>JBQCFD010000163.1:0-5979 GCA_051959625.1 Rhizomicrobium sp. | reverse complement strand
CGGGCACGTTGGCCTGACCGCCGAGGCGTCCCTCCACGCCCACCTCGCGGGCCACGCTGGTCACCTGCTCGGCGAAGGTGGCCAGGGTGCTGGTCATGTTGTTGATGGTGTCCGCGAGCGCGGCGACCTCGCCCTTCGACTTGACGGTGAAATCCAAAGGCGAGGTCGCTGCGCTTGCGGAAACCATCAACAACATGACGGGCACGCTCGCGACCTTCGCCGACCAGGTGACGACCGTGGCCCGCGAAGTGGGCGTCGAAGGCCGTTTGGGCGGGCAGGCGAACGTGCCGGGCGCCGCCGGCACATGGAAAGACCTGACCGGCAACGTGAACCTGCTCGCCGCCAATCTGACGACGCAGGTGCGCGCCATCGCGGAAGTGGCGACGGCGGTGACCAAGGGCGACCTCACGCGGTCCATTCAGGTCGACGCCCGCGGCGAGGTGGCCGAGCTCAAGGACAACATCAACACCATGATCGGCAAGTTGCGCCTCACCACCGATCAGAACACAGAGCAGGACTGGCTGAAGACCAATCTCGCGAAATTCTCCGGCATGCTGCAGGGCCAGCGCGACCTGGCGACGGTGGGACGCATGCTGCTAACCGAGCTGACGCCACTGGTGAACGCGCAGCAGGGCGTCATCTATCAGCTGGTAGAAGACGAAACACAGGGCCTCGCACTTCTCGCCGGTTACGCGGACGACGCGGCGCAACGCCATCCCGCGCATATCGGTCTGGGCGAAGGCCAGATCGGGCAATGCGCCGTGGACAAGCAGCGCAAGCTGATCGCCGGCCTGCAGAAGCGCTCTGCGCCGATCGGGTCGGTGCTTTTCCGCGCGACACCTCGCACCATCATCGTGCTGCCGGTGCTGTTCGAGAACAAGGTCAAGGCCGTGATCGAGCTGGCCTCGCTGTCGACCTTCACCGATCTTCAGATCGCCTTCCTCGAACAGCTCACGGACAGTATCGGCATCGTGTTCAACTCCATCGAATCCACGATGCGCACCGAAGGCCTCCTCAAGCAGTCCCAGCAGCTTGCCGGCGAGTTGCAGACGCAACAGCGCGAGCTGCAGCAGACCAACGATCAGCTTGAGCAGAAGGCGCAGCAGCTCGCCGAGCGCAACGTCGAGGTCGAGGCGAAGAACCAGGAAATCGAGCACGCCCGCCGCGCGCTCGAGGAAAAGGCATCCGAGCTCGCGCTAACCTCGAAGTACAAGTCGGAATTCCTCGCCAATATGAGCCACGAGCTCAGAACCCCGCTCAACAGCATTCTCATCCTTGGCCAGCAGCTGACGGACAACCCGGAAGGCAACCTTACGAGCAAGCAGGTCGAGTTTGCCCGCACGATTCACGGCGCCGGAACCGACCTGCTCAATCTCATCAGCGATATCCTGGATCTGTCCAAGATCGAATCCGGCACCGTGACGGTCGAAGCCGAGGAGGTTCTCGTCGACAGTCTCATCGAAGCGGTCGCGCGGCCGTTCCGTCACGAAGCCGAAACCCGTTCGCTGGGCTTTGAGGTGCAGGTGGACCGCAAGATCCGCCACGCGATGACGACGGATGCCAAGCGCCTGCAACAGGTCTTGAAGAACCTCCTGTCGAACGCCTTCAAGTTCACCGAGCATGGCAGCGTGCGCCTCAGCGTCGGGATCGAGGAGTCGGGGTGGCGCGAGACCAATCCGGTGCTCAAGCATGCGCCCACGGTGCTCGCGTTCCGCGTTTCGGATACCGGCATCGGCATCCCGCCGGAAAAACAGCGCATCATCTTCGAGGCGTTCCAGCAGGCAGATGCTTCGACCAGCCGCAAATATGGCGGCACCGGCCTTGGATTGGCCATCTCGCGCGAGCTCGCGAACCTTCTTGGCGGCGAAATTCATCTCCACAGCATGCCCGGCGAGGGGAGCACGTTCACGGTCTATCTGCCGCTGCGCTATGCCGGCGTCGCGAGCCGCGTGCAGACGGGTGCCTCGGAGACGGCGCTTTCGCGCGCGACCGAAGATAGCAAGGTGGCGGTGCTCGAGCGCGCCGTCGAGCTCATTCCGGACGATCGCGCCTCGCTGGAGCCAGGCGAGCCTATCCTGCTCATCGTCGAGGATGACCCGCATTATGCGCGGATCATGATGGATCTCGCGCACGAAAACGGCTTCAAGGTTCTGCTTGCGATGCGCGGACAGGATGCGCTGGAGCTCGCCAAGCAGTTCCAGCCGACGGCCGTGTCGCTCGATATCTTCCTGCCCGACATGCTCGGCTGGACGGTGTTGAGCCAGCTCAAGCACAATCCATTGACGCGCCATATCCCGGTCCAGATCGTCACGCTGGACGAGGACCGCCAACACGGGCTTGCGCGGGGCGCGTTCTCCTTCGTCACCAAGCCGTCGTCGAGCAAAGACCTGTCCAACGCGATCGCCCGCATCCGCGACTATGCGGCGCCGCGGCAGAAGCGGCTGCTGCTGGTAGAGGACAATGACGCGGAGATAATGAGCGTCACCGAATTGCTCCGCCACGATGACATCGAGGTCGTCGCCGCAAGGACCGGCGGAGAGGCGCTACGGATCATGGCGGATGCGCCGTGCGACTGCGTGGTGCTGGACTTGAAGCTGCCGGACATGTCCGGATTCGAGATCCTCGAGAAGATGAGTGCCGATCCCGATCTGCGCGATGTGCCCGTGATCGTCTTCACCGGGCGCGAACTCTCCGCGGAGGAAGACGCACGGCTGCACACCATGGCGCGCAGCATCGTCGTCAAGAATGTCGAATCCCCGGAACGCCTCCTGGACGAGACGTCTTTGTTCCTTCACCGCATGACAGGCCATCTTCCGCCCGAGAAGCAGAAGCTTCTGGAAACCCTGAACATGTCGGACGAGAATCTCGTGGGAAGCACCGCGCTCCTGGTGGACGACGACGCCCGCAACATCTTCGCCCTGTCGAGCGTTCTGGAGCGGCGCGGCATGCGCATCCTGACGGCCACGACCGGCAAGGAAGCGATCGAACTGGTCGAATCCAATCCCGACATCGCCATCGTTCTGATGGACATCATGATGCCGGAGATGGACGGGTACGAGACGACCCGCATGATCCGCAGGAACCCGGCCTACCGGCGCCTGCCCATCATCGCGCTGACGGCCAAAGCCATGAAAGGAGACCGCGAGAAATGTCTCGAAGCCGGCGCTTCCGATTACCTGGCCAAGCCGGTGAATACCGAACAGCTGTTGTCTTCACTTCGTACTTGGTTGCATCGTTGAGGCGCGTGCGTGCAAGAGTCTAAAGTCAACATTCTGCTGGTGGATGATCAACCGGCAAAACTCGTCAGCTACGAGGTAATCCTGCACGAGCTGAACGAGAATCTTGTCAAGGCCTGTTCTGCGCGCGAAGCGTTCGCCTATCTGCTCAAGAACGACGTGGCCGTGGTGTTGGTCGACGTTTGCATGCCGGACATGGACGGTTTCGAGCTCGCCTCGATGATCCGCGAGCACCCTCGCTTCGAGCGCACCGCCATCATATTCGTCTCCGCAATCCACATGGCCGACGACGACCGGCTGCGCGGCTACCGCATGGGCGCGGTAGACTACATTCCCGTCCCGGTCGTGCCGGATATCCTGCGCGCGAAGGTGAGGGTCTTTGCCGAACTTTATCGCAAGACGCGGGAACTGGAGCGCCTCAATTCCGAGCTCGAGGCGCACATCGCCGAACGGACCGCACAGCTCGCGACTTCCAATGCGAGCCTTCTGGAAAGCGAGAAGCGGCGCAGCGTCGCGCTCGGCGCCGGCCGGCTGGGCTCGTGGGATTGGGATCTGGAAGCGGACAACTTCCACTGGGACGAGGAGCATTGCCGCATCATGGGTGTCGACCGGCTGAGCTTCCGTATCACCCAGGAAAATGTGCGCCCGCTGATACATCCGGACGACTGGGCCGGCCTGGAGCGGATGCTCTCGGAGGCCCGCAGCGGCCGTCATGCCTTCCAGTTCGAACTGCGGATAACGCGGCCCAGCGGGGAGAAGTGCTGGTGCGCGGTGACAGCGGCGGCCACGTTCGACGGTGCCGGGCGGTTGGTCCGCCTGAGCGGCGTATCCTCCGATATCACCGAGCGCAAGGCCGCCGAAGTTCGTCACGCGCTGCTGGCCAGCGAAGTGGATCACCGCGCGAAGAATGCGCTGGCATTGGTGCAATCGGTCCTGCGGCTTACCCGGGCGGACACCGTGGAGCATTATCGCGAGGCGGTGTATGGGCGCATCGCCTCTCTGTCGCATGCGCACACGCTGCTGTCGGAGTCGCGCTGGCAAGGCGCCGAGCTGGGAAGACTGATCCGTGACGAACTGGCCCCCTATAGCCGGGACAACGGCATCGTCACGGAAGGCCCGCAGATCACACTGACGCCGGCCACCGCGCAGTCGCTGGCGCTGGTGTTCCACGAGCTGGCGACCAATTCCGCGAAATATGGCGCGCTGTCGGTGAAGGAAGGCGCTCTTTCCATCGGATGGAAGGAAGCGGATGGCCAGCTCGAAGTGTCCTGGTCGGAATCGGGCGGCCCCGAAGTGCGCACGCCGAAGAGAAAGGGCGTCGGCACGAAAGTGATCCACGCCACGATCGAGGGTCAGCACAATGGCCGCGTGCGGTTCGAATGGAAGCCGTCGGGCCTCGAATGCCGTTTCACCATGGCGCTCACCAAGGCGTTGCAGGTTTCAACCGACAAGCCGCCGGAACCGGACAACGGCGAAACCGCGCGATGGCCGCTCGCCAATCAGAAGACGGTTCTTCTTGTCGAAGACGAGATCCTGGTCGGCCTGACGATGCGAGATTTCCTGCAGGAAAGCGGTTACGCCACCATCGGCCCCTGCAACAACGTCGCGGATGCGCTGGTGAAGGCGCGCTCGCAGGAGTTCGCCGCCGCCGTTCTCGACGTCAATCTGAACGGCGAGCTTGTCTATCCGCTCGCCGATTTCCTGGTGTCCGCGAACATCCCGTTCGTGTTCGTCAGCGGTTATGGCGGAGAATATATCGACGGCCGCTTCCGCCATGTTCAATTGCTGCGCAAGCCGGTGAGCCCGGAAAGCCTCAGAATGGTGTTGCGCCAACTCGTGCCCGCGGCGCCGGAGCAGGACAGCGTCACAGTATCTTGACGGGCTTGCGGCGCGGTACCGCCGGTCCGCTCAGAGCGGACCGGCAAGCGAGGCGGGAATAAGCGCCAGAAGCAGGAGAATTCCCGGCAGCGTATAGGCGTATTGGCGATGGTTGAGGAGCGTCACGACCGCGACGAACGTGACCAGCCCCGCCAGCGTCACGCCCCATTCGCGCGTGAGCGGATTGAGCAGGAACGCCGCCGTTACCAACTCCACGACAGCCGTGACACGATAGAATTTCGGCGGGAAGTCCCAGCGCTCATAGGCGCGGCGGACAAATCCAGGCCCGACAAGTTGAACAAGTCCGCTGACGGCAAAGACGGCCGCGATCGTCCACGCGACTCCACGGAAGATATCGAATTCGTACATCACGCATAACTCGGTCGGGGCTCCCTGCCGCCGTCCTTTCCATGCGGGGAAATAAGTTCCGTGCGCCGCGCTTTCAAGCAAAGCCCGGATGCCGCGAGCGCGCATCCGCCATGCATTCGTCGCTGTCACAAACGCAGCATGGCCCCCCGGACGCGGCCGCGCTTCACTTGGAGGTGCGATGCTGGCGGAGCCGGAGGGATTCGAACCCTCGATCCGGCTTTTCAACCGTATAACGGTTTAGCAAACCGCCGCCTTCAGCCTCTCGGCCACAGCACCATCCGAACTTCAGCCGCGCTACTGGCTGAAGGCCCTTGCTGGTTGCCCCATGGGGCCGGCAGCCTTTACGGCTGCGAACCATATTCCCCGGCACGGGAAGGGCGCCCTTTTGCCCTAGATTGGATCGTGGCTCAAGGCGGCTTATTGGCCGGTAACTCCAGGCCGCCTGGCCGGTTTTTCCCAGTTCTTTCCATGGCTTTTCGCGATGCGGAATCGATTT
>JBQCFD010000162.1:0-14629 GCA_051959625.1 Rhizomicrobium sp. | reverse complement strand
TGAATGGAAGCAAGCAATAAAACCAATCGTGCAGGCACCTTTCGATATACGATATGTCGCTTACGATAACCGGCTCATCGATTGGGGCCGTTGGACTTTCTACACGAACTTGCCGAAGCCGTTTGTTGGGCTCTGCCTCACGCGTAAGATCGATGTTCAAAGAGCATGGGATCACGTGTTTGTAGCGGACGAGCTCATCTCTCATCATGCGCTATCCATGAAAGAGGTGAACTACTTCTTTCCCGCTGAAGTCAATGGTGCCGAAAATCTTTCGGCTGAGTTCCGATCATTTTTGGATAACCGCTTTAGTGACCATTACTCTTCGCGGGAAGTGGTAGGGTGCATTTATGCCGTATTGCATTCCCCGACTTATCGTTCCCGTTACGCGGAATTAGTTCGTATCGATTTTCCGCGAATCCCCTTTCCTGAAAAAGCATCTGACTTCGAAGCCCTTTCCAAGCTCGGCTGGGAGTTGGTGCAGGCGCATCTATTAAAGGACTATCCCGACGCGGGTCTTGCGAAGCTCGAAGGGAAAGGAGACGAGACAGTCGAAGCCGTGCGCTATTCGGAAGTCGAGAAAGCGATCTGGATCAACAAGACCCAATGCTTCAAGCCGGTGCCGGAGGATGTGTGGAATTTCCACATCGGCGGCTACCAGGTGCTGGAGAAATATCTGAAATCCCGTAAAGGGCGGCAGCTTTCGCTGGACGAGACCAAGCATGTCGGCAAGGTGGCCGACAGCCTCGCCTTCACCGTCACGCAGATGGAAAAAATCGACAAAGCCTACAAAAAGGCCTTTCCGGACCGTGGATAAGTCCGGTTCCCGCCTCCCCGCCGTGACCGCCAGAGTGCAAAATGCACTTGTCCGAATCACCGGGAAGCGATGACCAGCCAGTCGGAAATGTTCGAATCCCAGCCCGACATGTTCGGAACGGAGACCGCGCCTGCCTACCGGCCCGATCCGGAAAAGGTGCGCGCGCGGCTGCACAAGATGCTGGCGGAAGTGCGCGCCGCGCAAGGAATACCGTGGGGCCGCCCCATTCTGACGCTAAACAAGAACATCATTAAGGAAAATTCCCAGCACCGGCCGGACGACGAAGCCAAGCAGCTTTGCTTCGCATTCGAAGCAGAGATCGCCCGCCTCGAAGCGGCGTAAGTTACCGCCCCTTAAACACCGGCTCTCTCTTCTCCACGAACGCGCGCGCCGCTTCCTTGTGGTCCTCGGTGTTCGCGGCGTGGACGTGGTGCGTGGCTTCGAGGTCGAGGCAGTCGTCCCATGCGCCATTGGCGGCGCGGTTGAGATTCTCTTTCATGTAGCGGTAGGCAACGCGCGGGCCTTTGGCGAGGCGCTCGGCGATCTCGAATGTCTTTGTCTTCAGCGCATCCGCCGGCACCACCCAGTTGACGAGGCCCAGCCGCAGCGCCTCGGTCATGTTCACGCGCTCGGAGAGATAATAAAGCTCGCGTGCCTTGGCGCTGCCCACCAGTTGCGTGAGGAAATAGGTGCCGCCGTAATCGCCGGAAAACCCCACGCGCGCAAACGCGGTCAGCATCACCGCATTCTCGGACGCGATGCGCATGTCGCAGGCGAGCGCCAGCGCCAGCCCTGCGCCCGCCGCCGCGCCGTCGATCGCGGCGAGCGTCGGCTTGGGCATCCTGTAGAGCTTGCCCGAGGTGGCGCGCTGGCTGATGCGCTGCAGATGGATGCGGCTGTCGATATCCAGCGGGCGTTCGCCAGCGTTGGCTTCCGCCATGCCTTTCACATCGCCGCCGGCGCAGAAGGCGCCGCCCGCGCCCGTCACCACCACGCAGCCGACCTCGGGATCGGTTTCGAAGCCCGCGAACACATCGGCCATCGCATTCAGCATCGGCTGCGAGAACGCGTTGCGGCGCTCCGGCCTGTTCAGGATGGCGACCCCCACGCCGTTCTCGACATAGGCGATGAGATCCTTGGTACCCGTATCCAGTTCGCGTTTCGCCATCTCGTCCTCCCGGTTGCGGCGGCAGGATAGCGATCAGCACGAAGGATGCGAATAAGGATCAATTCCCCGC
Source organism: Rhizomicrobium sp. (assembly GCA_051959625.1). Classification (GTDB taxonomy): domain Bacteria; phylum Pseudomonadota; class Alphaproteobacteria; order Micropepsales; family Micropepsaceae; genus Rhizomicrobium. The sequence continues at coordinate 12,577 of JBQCFD010000162.1, read as the reverse complement.
CGGTTTGGCCGGCGCGCGGAAATCGCCCGTCACGCCGGGAAATTCGACCGGGCTCTCATAGCCGTCGGCCGAGACGGAGGAGACGCCGAAGAACCAGTCGTCGATGGTGACATTGCGCAGGACGAGCGTCGTGGCGCTGCCGGCGTCGCGCACATTCGTCCACAGCGGTGCCGTGGTGTCGCGCCACCACACGCGATAGCTCGCCGCGCCGGGAACCCCCTGCCAGCTCACGGTCGTGTCATGCCCCACGCCGCCTTCGATCTTCACGCCGGCGGGCGGCATCGGCGCCATCGCGAGCGCGGCCATGGTGATCGCGTTCACGCGCGTGACATTGGCGAGATAGGGAAAGTCCACGAACTTCGCGAGATCGCCATACTGGATTCCGTTTTCCGTGCGCACGTCCTGGTGCTCGTGATTGTAGTTCTCGATCGCCTCGGTGAAGCGCACGGCGGGGAAGCCCGCCGCGAGCATCGGCACCTGGTCGCCGCCGCGCTGGAAGCGGTCGGTGCGGTAGAACATGCGCACCGCGAAGGACTTCAGATAACGCGCCGCCAGTTCGTCGGCGAAACGGGCAAGGTTGCGCGACGGGCTGTCCACTTCTCCGCCATAGTAGCGGCGGTGCTCGGCTTCTTCCGGCGTCTCGGTGGATTTCGTGCCTTCGGAGAACACGCGCACGTAACCGGCTTCATGCACGCCGTTATCGCCGGTGGAGTTGCCGACGATGTCGTTGTTGAGCGCGGCCTCCACCTGCCAGCCCTGCTGCACGGAATATTTCGCGAGCAGCTTTCCGCCATAAAGCCCCTGCTCCTCGCCCGACAGCACGGCGAAGACGAGCGTGGCCGGGAATTTGTGGCGCGAGAGCACGCGCGCGGCCTCGATCACCGCTGCGGTGCCCAATCCGTCGTCGTCGGCGCCCGGCGCATCGGCGGTGGCATCCATCACGTCGCGCACGCGGCTGTCGAGATGGCCGGAGATGACGATGACCCGGTTGGGATCGGAGGTGCCTTTCTGGATCGCCAGCACGTCCATGATCTCGGCGGGCTTGGGGATGCGCGTGCCCGTCACCGTGTCGGTCGGGGTTTCGACGGTGATGCAGCCGCCGCTCTGCTTCGAGATTTCCTCGAAGCGCGATTTCACCCAGCGCCGCGCGGCGCCGATGCCCCGCGTATCGGAGGCCGTGTCGGAAAGCGTGTGGCGGGTGCCGAAGCCGACGAGCTTGTCGATGGTGGCCTTGAGCTCATCCGGCTTCACATCGGCGGCGATGGATTTGAGCAGAGGATGAAAAGCCGGCGCGGCAGCGGGCGGAGCCGCGTTCGCCGATGACCCCAAAAGTGCCGCGGCTGCGATAGCGGTGAACACCGGCAAACGCATGAAAATCCTCCTCATACCAACGCCGAGGGCAGAGTGGCGCAGTGATCCGGCAGTAGCACCCCGCCAGATTGACGCACAATCAGGACTGCCCAAGCACAGACGAGGACTCCCGAGTAAACGAAGTGCAATATCGGGTCCGACTCCTGGAGTTCGCACGCGCAGCATTTCCCGAATCCGAAGAATCCAATTATGAGCGTCCCACAGGCGCGTCATTGCCTCCTTGTTCTGTTCCTTCTTTTGTCCAGATCCGGAGCATGAAATGACAACCCCATCATCGTCCCTTTCCTCTTCCGACGATCCGGTCAGCAATGTGCTGAAGTGGATACTCCTGGCTGTCGCGATCCTCACATTCGGGCTGCTCGCCTGGGCAACCGTGCAGACTTATGAGCGCGTGCCGCCGCAGCCGGACGCGATCGTTTCGGCCAAGGGCGCAACGCTGATGACGGCGAACGAGATCTTCGACGGCAAGGCAGGTTTCCAGAAGGCCGATCTGATGGATTACGGCTCGCTGTACGGGATGGGGTCCTATTACGGCGAGGATTATACCGCGAGCATCCTGGTGCGGCTGGGCACGCTCACGCAGGACAACATCGCCAAGGCGCGCTTCGGAAAACCATTCGCAAAGCTCACCAGCGACGAGCAGGCGTCCGCCGGCACGACGATGCGCGAAGACCTGCAGCGCGTGGATCTGACCAAACCCGTCGTCACCGTTCCCGTGGAGATGGCGGACGCCATCGGAAAGCTGCAGGGCGATATTTCCGCATCGCTCGCGACGAACGATCCGGCGGCAGGATGGACGCCCGCCTACAGCCTGGACAAGCAGCAGGCCCGGCACACCGCCGACTTCCTCGTCTATTCGGCGATGACGACCGTGGCGCGGCGCCCGGATGTGAGCTGGTCATGGACGGAGAACTGGCCTTACGAGCCGCTCGTCGGCAACACGCCCACCACCAACACCTTCCGTTGGACGTGGATCAGCTTCTGCTTCACCTTCCTGATGTTCGGCGTGGTGCTGTTCATCTACGAATATTGGCTGAACGGTGCCGACACGGGACCGATGGATCCGCTGCTGGCGAAGTTCGGGCCGCTGACGCCCAGCCAGCGCGCGGTGGGCAAGTACTTCATCATCGTGGGACTGGTGCTGCTCGCGCAGATCGCGGCGGGCACGATCATGGCGCATTCCTATTACGACCGCACGAGCTTCTACGGCATCGACATCAATTACTGGCTGCCCTTCAATTTCCTGCGCGACGTGCACACGCAGACGCCTATCGTGTGGATCGGCGTGTCGTGGATCGGCGCCGGACTCTTCCTCGCGCCCGCCATCGCGGGGGGGCAGGAAGCCAAATGGCAGAAGCCGCTGGTCGATTTCCTGTTCTGGGTGACGCTCGCCGTCGTCGCCGGCGCGCTCATCGGCGATTATCTCGGCATCATGGGCCGCATCCAGAAGGACTGGTTCTGGTTCGGCAATCAGGGCTTGTCCTACATCCAGCTCGGCCGGTTCTGGCAGATCGGCTTCTTCATCGGGCTGGTGCTGTGGAGCATCCTGGTGTTCCGCGCGTTGTGGCCGTCGCGCGCGGCGCTCAGCAAGGCGACGCGGCAATTCTGGTCCGGCGCGATCCAGCTCGAGAATCTGATCTGGGCCTCCACCATCAACATCGCGCTTCTCTACGCGTTCGGCATGGTTCCGCTGACGGGAATCGAGAAGTCGTTCAGCCTCACCGATTTCTGGCGCTGGTGGGTGGTGCACCTTTGGGTGGAGCAATCGTTCGAGTTCTTCGCTGCCGCGATGAGCGCCTATCTGCTGATGGCTGTCGGTCTTGTCTCGCGCAGGCTCGCGGAGCGCGCCGTCTATTTCGAGATCATCCTGATTTTCCTCGGCGGCGTTCTCGGCACGGGCCACCATCTCTATTGGGCCGGCGGCCCCAGCATGTGGGTGCCGTTGGGAAGCATGTTCTCCTTCATCGAAGTGCTGCCGCTGGTGCTCTTGATCATCGAGGCGATCAATCATCACCGCCTGATCCGCCGGCAGCAGGAGTTCAAGTACGGCGTCGCCTACACCTACATCATCGGAGCCGCGTTCTGGAATTTCGTCGGCGCCGGGGTGTTCGGCGGCGGCACGCTGAACGCGCCGCTGGTGAACTACTACGAGCACGGCACCTTCCTCACCCTGAACCACGCGCACACTGCGCTGTTCGGCGCGTTCGGATTGCTGGCGATCGGTCTTGTCTATTTCTGCCTGCGTTATGCGGCGGGCGACCGCGTGGCGTTCAGCGACCGGCCGGGGATCTGGGCGTTCTGGCTCTACAATGTTGGGCTGGTGCTGTGGATCCTGCTCAACTTCTTCCCCATCGGCTGGCCGCAGCTCGATGCGGTGTTCGAGCACGGCCTCGCCTATGCCCGCAGCGCGGAGTTCTACAATACGACGCTGTTCTGGCAGTGGATGCGCCTTCCCGGCGACGTGGTGTTCGCCGCGGGCGCGCTCATCATGGCGTGGGACTTCTTCATGAAGGCCGGGCCGCTGCTGCCGGCGTTCCTGAACTGGCGCCGGGACTCCGCGACCGCTTCCGCAGCAAGTTGAACGCGTAACGAAAAAAGCCCGGAGATTTCTCTCCGGGCCTTTGTCGTTGAGGCTTCAGCGGTTCAGTGGGTGACCACCGCGCCGGGTTCGGTTTGTGCCGCGGGAGGCGGCGTCACCGCTTCCGGCTCGACCCAGTCGATGGCTTCGGGCATGCGCACCAGTGCCACCTTCAGCACGTCTTCCACCGTCTTCACCGGCACGATCTTCATGCCCTGCTTCACGTTGTCCGGAATGTCGGCCAGATCCTTCTCGTTTTCGGCGGGAATGATCACGGTCTTGATTCCGGCGCGCAGAGCGGCCAGCAGTTTCTCCTTCAACCCGCCGATCGGCAGCGCGCGGCCGCGAAGGGTGACTTCGCCCGTCATCGCCACATCGCGGCGCACCGGAATGCCGGTGATGACCGAGATGATCGACGTCGCCATCGCCAGGCCTGCGGACGGACCGTCCTTGGGCGTCGCACCTTCGGGCACATGGACGTGGATGTCCTTGGTGTCGAAGGTGGGCGGCTTGATGCCGAAGCTGGTCGCCTTGGAGCGCACGAAGCTGCGCGCCGCGTCGATCGATTCCTTCATCACGTCGCCGAGCTTGCCCGTGGTCTGCATGCGGCCCTTGCCCGGCAGCATGACGGATTCGATCTGCAGCGTGTCGCCGCCGACTTCCGTCCATGCCAGTCCGGTGACCACGCCGACCTGATCCTCGCCCTCGATCTCGCCGAAGCGGAATTTCCGCACGCCGGCGTAGTCGCCGAGATTCTCCGGCGTCACTTCGATGGACTTTTTCTTGCCCGAGACGATGTCCTTCACCGCTTTGCGGGTCAGGTTCGCGATCTCGCGCTCGAGGTTACGCACACCGGCCTCGCGGGTGTAGTAGCGGATCAGGTCGCGCAACGCGTCGTCCGTGATCTTCCACTCGCCCTCTTTCAGGCCGTGCGCCTCCACTTCCTTGCTGATCAGGTGGCGCTTGGCGATCTCCACCTTCTCGTCCTCGGTGTAGCCGGGGATGCGGATGATCTCCATGCGGTCCATCAGCGGCTGCGGCATGTGCAGCGTGTTGGCCGTGGTGATGAACATCACGTCCGACAGGTCGAAATCGACCTCCAGATAGTGATCGTTGAAGGTGTGGTTCTGCTCGGGGTCGAGCACTTCGAGCAACGCGCTCGAAGGATCGCCGCGCCAGTCCGCGCCCAGCTTGTCGATCTCGTCCAGCAGGAAGAGCGGATTCGCCGTCTTGGCCTTCTTCATCGACTGGATGACCTTGCCGGGCATCGAGCCGATATAGGTGCGCCGGTGTCCGCGAATCTCCGCTTCATCGCGCACGCCGCCCAGCGACATGCGGACATATTCGCGGCCCGTTGCTTTCGCGATCGACTTCGCCAGCGACGTCTTGCCGACGCCCGGAGGGCCCACGAGGCAGAGGATCGGTCCCTTGATCTTCCCGGCGCGCTGCTGCACGGCGAGATATTCAAGGATGCGCTCCTTCACCTTCTCGAGGCCATAGTGGTCCTCGTGCAGGATGTCTTCGGCGAGCTTGATGTCCTTCTTGACCTTGCTCTTCTTGCCCCACGGCAGCGAGAGCAGCCAGTCCAGATAGTTGCGCACGACGGTCGCTTCCGCCGACATGGGAGACATAGAGCGAAGCTTCTTCACTTCGGCCTGCGCCTTCTCGCGCGCTTCCTTCGACAGCTTGGTCTTGCGGATGCGCTCTTCCAGCTCGTTCATCTCGTCGCGGCCTTCGTCGCCTTCGCCGAGCTCCTTCTGGATCGCCTTGAGCTGTTCGTTGAGATAGTACTCGCGCTGCGTCTTCTCCATCTGGCGCTTCACGCGCGAACGGATTTTACGCTCCACCTGCAGCACGCCGATCTCGCCTTCGATGAGCGAAAGCACCTTCTCGAGACGCGCGGTGGTGTCCAGCGTCTCCAGCAGCTGCTGGCGGTCGCTGATCTTCACCGACAGATGTGCGGCGACGGTATCGGCGAGCTTGGCGGGGTCTTCGATCTGCGCGACCGAAGCCAGCGTCTCGGCCGGCACTTTCTTGTTGAGCTTGATGTACTGCTCGAAATTCGTCTTCACCGTGCGGATGAGGGCCTCGGTTTCCTTGCCCTCGCCGGGAAGGTCCGCGATCTTCTCGATCGTCGCCTGGAAGAAGTCCTGCCGGGGAACGAAGCCGGTCACGCGCGCGCGGCTCTTGCCTTCGACAAGAACGCGCACCGTCTGGTCCGGCAGCTTCAGAAGCTGAAGCACGGTCGCCAGCGTGCCCACGGTGTGCAGGCCGTCGGATGTGGGATCGTCCTCGGCGGCGGTCTTTTGCGTGAGCAGCAGAATTTGTTTTTCGTCGTTCATCACCTCTTCGAGCGCGCGAACCGATTTCTCGCGGCCGACAAAGAGCGGAACGATCATGTGCGGAAACACGACGATGTCGCGCAAAGGCAGGACCGGCGCCAACTGGCCACCGGCGGGCGCAGGATTGGTGGTGGTGACTTCGTTGTCTGACATTACTGACTCCTCGCCGGAGAGCTTCGACTCTGTCCGGGATGCTGGGCCACCGTACCCCAACTGGGCTTACGGAAGCGGTTAAAAGTCGCCCAAATGGGCCAACTCTTGTTGATTTAAATTGGTGATACGGAACTCGCGTTTCAAGAAGGAAACGCGAACGCCCCGGCAGCGTTGCCGGGGCGGCGCTATCGAAGTTGAAACTGCGTCAGGAAGCGCTTTTTTGCGCCGGTTCCGCTTTGTCGGAATAGGTGTAGAGCGGACGCGCCTTGCCTTCGACCACGTCTCCCGTCACCACCACTTCCTGCACGCCGTTCAGCGTCGGCAGCTCGAACATGGTTTCGAGCAGGAAACCTTCCATGATCGAACGCAGGCCGCGCGCGCCCGTCCTGCGCGCAATCGCCTTGCGCGCGATCGCGTGCAGCGCTTCTTCCTGGAAGCGGAGCTTCACGCCTTCCATTTCGAACATGCGCTGATACTGCTTGGCCAGCGCGTTCTTCGGACGCGTGAGAATCTCGATCAGCGCCGGTTCCGTAAGGTCACCCAGCGTGGCGAGGATCGGCAGACGGCCGATGAATTCGGGGATCAAGCCGAACTTGAGCAGATCTTCCGGCTCCACTTCGCGCAGGATCTCGCCCGTGCCGCGCTCGTCCGCGCCGCGCACCGTCGCGCCGAAGCCCATCGAAGTGCCCTGCGTGCGCTGGGAGATGATCTTGTCCAGCCCGGCAAACGCGCCGCCCACGATGAAGAGGATGTTGGTGGTGTCGACCTGCAGGAATTCCTGCTGCGGATGCTTGCGGCCGCCCTGCGGAGGCACCGAAGCGATGGTACCTTCCATGATCTTGAGCAGCGCCTGCTGAACGCCCTCGCCCGACACGTCGCGCGTGATGGACGGGTTGTCGGACTTGCGGCTGATCTTGTCGACTTCGTCGATGTAGACGATGCCGCGTTGCGCCCGCTCGACATTGTAGTCGGCATTTTGCAGCAGCTTGAGGATGATGTTCTCGACGTCCTCGCCGACGTAACCGGCTTCGGTCAGCGTCGTGGCGTCGGCCATGGTGAACGGCACGTCGAGGATGCGGGCAAGAGTCTGCGCGAGCAGGGTCTTGCCGCAGCCCGTGGGGCCGATGAGCATGATGTTGGACTTCGCCAGCTCGACGTCGCCGTTCTTGCCGGAGGAATTGATCCGCTTGTAGTGGTTGTGGACCGCGACGCTCAGAACCTTTTTGGCGTGCTGCTGGCCGACCACATAATCGTCGAGAACCTTGAAGATCTCCTGGGGCGACGGAACGCCGTCGCGCGACTTCAGGAACGAGGTCTTGTTCTCCTCGCGGATGATCTCCATGCACAGCTCGACGCATTCATCGCAAATGAACACCGTCGGGCCCGCGATGAGCTTGCGGACCTCGTGCTGGCTCTTGCCGCAGAAGGAACAGTAGAGAGTGTTTTTCGACTCGCCGCCGCCAGCCTTACTCATTGACGCTCCTGGGCGATTTCGCCCTCAAAGACAGCATTTGGTCCTGCCGGATCAATGCCTTGCACAACCCACGCCAACCCAAATCGGATCACCCCGATTCATGAGACCACGTTAGCGCCAAGCGGATCAAGAAAGTTTTAAACCCGCCAAATTGTTAACGGTTTGAACGGGATGCGGGAACTTTCAAGCTCCCGGCTCGCCCGTTTCGGGACGCCGTTCGAGGACCTTGTCCACCAACCCGAAGGCCACGGCCTCCTCGGCGGTCAGATAGGTATCCCGATCCAGCATCTTTTCAACCGCCTCGACCGGCTGGCCGGTGTGCTTGGAATAGATTTCGTTCAACCGGCGCTTGAGCTTCACGATCTCCTGCGCGTGGCGGGCGATGTCCGCGGCCTGACCGTAATAGGACGCCGACGGCTGGTGCACCAGCATGCGCGAGTTCGGCAGGCAGAAGCGCTCGCCATGCTTGCCCGCGCAAAGAAGAAGAGAAGCCGCCGACGACGCCTGGCCGACGCACAGCGTCTGCACGGCGGGGCGGATGTACTGCATCGTGTCATAGATGCCCAGGCCCGCCGTGACGTAGCCGCCCGGCGAGTTGATGTACATCGCGATCTCTTTCTTGGGGTTTTCCGCCTCAAGAAACAGAAGCCGCGCGGTGATGAGACTCGCGCCGTAATCCTCAACCGGCCCGGTGATGAAGATGATGCGCTCCTTCAGGAGGCGCGAATAGATGTCGTAGGCGCGCTCGCCCCGGCTGGTCTGTTCGACCACCATTGGAACGAGGGTGTTCATATAAACGTCGCGCGGATCTTTCATTGGGCCTGCCCGATTCGATGGAGTGAGTTGAATCGCGCCGAAGCGCGCTGTCAACGTGACCTATATAAGGTCACCCCCCGGTTAATTCGACCCTTGGGATTGAGGGGTTATCCGGTGCCCGGTTTGGTGCGCTTTCCTGTATAGGTAGCGGATGCAACCCGTCCCTTTTTACCCCGGATGAACGAGCCGCTCCTTCTTTCCATTCTGCTGGCCGGCTTCACGGTGGCGTTCTTTCACACCGCGATTCCGACGCATTGGCTGCCCTTCGCGCTGACCGGCCGCGCGCAAGGCTGGAGCCATACCAAGACATTGACCGTCACCGGTTTTGCCGCGCTCGGCCATACCGGCTTCACCACGCTATTGGGCGTGCTGGTCGCTTTCCTGGGCATGACGGTGGACCGTTGGACCGGTCATGTCTTCCCGTGGATCGCGGGCGGCGTGCTGTTCGCCATCGGCGCCTTCTTCCTTGTCCGGCAGGCGACGGGGCATGGACATGCGCATTTCCTGCATCGACACGACCACCCGCACGACCATGGCCACGCGCACGATCATGATCACCATCACGATCATCATCACGATCACGCGCATGATCATGACCATGCGCATCATCACCATCACCACGCCGAAGAACTGCTCGTCGAACCCGATACGGTCGAAATCCCGGTGCGCCGGGTCTCGGACCGCGCGGCGATCATGAGCCTGCTTGCGCTGCTCACCTTCTCGCCCTGCGAAGGCTTCCTGCCGATCTATGTTTCCGCCGTCCGGCTCGGCTGGGCGGGGTTTCTGCTTTCGAGTCTGGTGCTGGCCGTCGCCACCACCGCGGGCATGATGATCTTCACCGGCATCACGCTGTCGGGCCTGCACCGCGTCAATCTGAAAGCCGTCGAACGTTACGAAAGCGCCATTCTGGGCGCCGTGCTTTGCGTCCTCGCCTTTGTTATCGTGTTCGTGGAGAGTTGAGATGGCGCACGCGCACGTCCACGATCACGACCACAGCCATCACGGACATGGCCACAGCCATGCGCCGTCCGATTTCGGATTCGCATTCGGCGTCGGCATCACGCTGAACACCGCCTTCGTCATGGCAGGGGTGATCTTCGGCATTATCGGCCACGCCATGGCGCTGATCGCGGACGCCGGCCACAATCTGAGCGACGTGCTCGGCCTCGTGATGGCGTGGGTGGCGAGCGTGCTGGTGAAGCGGGCGCCGTCGCAACGCTTCACCTATGGGCTGCGCGGTTCGTCCATCCTGGCGGCGCTGTTCAACGCCGTGTTCCTGCTGGTGGCGACGGGCGCGATCGCGCTGGAAGCGATCCAGCGCTTCTTCCACCCCGAGCCGGTGGCCGGAAAGCTGGTGATGATCGTGGCCGCCATCGGCATCGTCATCAACGCAGCGACCGCGATGCTCTTCCTGCGCGGGCGCAATGCCGATCTCAACATCAAGGGCGCGTTCCTGCACATGGCGGGCGACGCAGCGATCTCCTTCGGCGTGGTGATCGCGGGCCTCATTATCCTCATGACGGGCTGGCACTGGGTCGACCCTGCGGTGAGCCTTGGCATTGCCGCGGTGATCGTGGCGGGCACGTGGTCTCTCTTGCGCGACTCTCTTTCGATGACGCTGCAGGGTGTCCCGCCGGGCATCGACCTTCCGGCCGTGCGCGACTTCCTGGAGACATCCCCCGGCGTCTGCGCGATCCACGATCTGCATGTCTGGCCGATGAGCACGACGGAAACCGCCCTCACCTGTCACATGGTCATCCTGGACGGCCATCCCGGCGACGAAGCGCTGCACAAGATCGCCGACGAACTGAAGCACCGCTTCGGCATCCCGCACGCGACGATTCAGGTCGAGGTCACCGACGAAGCCAACTGCGCGCTCGCGCATGATCACGCGGTGTAATCCCGAACTCCGATAAATCGTCATGGCCGCCCTCGTGGCGGCCATCCATTTTCCAGAGGCCAACGGCCTGCGTTAATGGATGGCCGGACAAGCCCGGCCATGACGAGTCTTGGAAACGAAAACGGCCCGGTTTGCACCGGGCCGTTTCGTTTGGATTGAAGCGGAAGATCACTCCTCCGATTTCTTCGCCTTCCTGGCTTTCTTCTCGGCCTTGGGCTTTTCGTCTTTCTTCTCGCCCAGCTTCTCGGCCGCCTCGTCCGGATCCATGAACAGCGTCTCGCGGTCTACCGGCTTCTCGGTCACCTGCGCGAGCTCGGCGATGAAATCCACCACCTTGTCCTCGAAGATCGGCGCGCGAATTTCGGCCAGCGCCTGCGGATTGTTCTGGTAGAACTGGAACACCTGCTGCTCCTGCCCCGGGAACTGGCGCGCGCGCATTGCGATGGCGCGGTTGATCTCTTCCGGCGCGATGGTGATGCCGTTCTGTTCGCCCAGGCGGGCCAGCACGAGACCCAGGCGCACGCGGCGCTCGGCGATGTCGTGATATTCCTTCTTCAGTTCTTCCTCGCTGTCGGCCTCGTCTTCCGGCTTCTTGCCTTCGCGCTCCAGCTCGGCCTGAACCGCGCGCCAGATCGCGTCGAACTCGCCTTCCACCATCGTCGGCGGCAGCGGGAAATTGTGCTCGGTGTCGAGCGCGTCGAGGATACGGCGCTTCAGATGCAGGCGGCTGGCGTTGCCGTAATCCGCCTTGAGCTGGTCGCGGACGCGGTCGTTCAGCACGGCCAGAGAATCGAGGCCCAGCTTCTTCGCCATGTCGTCATTCACTTCGATCGGATCGGGCTTGCTGACCTTGTGAACGGTGACGGCGAACACCGCGTCCTTGTCCGCAAGCTTGGCTTCCGGATAGTCGGCCGGGAATTTCACCTTCACGTCGCGCTTGTCGCCGGCCTTGGCGCCGATGAGCTGATCCTCGAAGCCCGGAATGAACTGGCCGGAGCCGAGAACGAGATTGAAGCCTTCGGCCTTGCCGCCGGGAAATTCCTCGCCGTCGACGGAGCCGACGAAATCGATGTTGATCTGATCGTCCTTCTCCGCGGCGCCGTCGCGCTCGGAATAGCTGCGCGTCTGTTCGGCCAGCTTCAGGATCGCTTCGTCGACCTGCTCCTGCGTGACGTCGCTCACCAGCTTCTCGACCTTGAGCTTGGAGACGTCGGCCAGCGCGAATTCCGGCATCAGGTCCACCTTCACGATGAACTCGAGGTCCGACTTGCCCGTCACCACCTGCTCGATTTCGCTGGCGAGGTCGACGCGCGGCGGGAACGCGGGCTTCAGGTTGTTGTCCTTCACGGCCTGCTGCGAGGACTCGTTGACCGCCTGCTCGACGATCTCGCCCATCATCTGCTTGCCGAAGGTCTTTTTGAGGAAGGAGACCGGCGCCTTGCCCGGGCGGAAGCCCTTCATGTTCATGCGCGGCTTGATCTCTTCGATCTTGCCCAGAAGGCGCTTGTCCAGATCGTTCGCCGGAATGACGATCTTGTACTCCCGGCGGAGTTCCTGATTGACGGTCTCTGTGATCTGCATGGGCGTCTCTGCTTCCTAAATTTCATCCACTCGCCGCGAAGGCTGGTGCGGGCGGAGGGACTTGAACCCCCACGACTTTCGCCGCTGGAACCTAAATCCAGTGCGTCTACCAGTTCCGCCACGCCCGCATTGGTTCGGCGAACCGCCTTTTATTGCGATTTCGCTTTTTTCCACCCCGGCACCGATGCGGTGCACCCGCAAACTGCCGGGAGCCGGTGTCATACTGAAAAGTGTTGCCGAAAACAACGCGTAAACGGCTCCAGGGCAACCGCGCTTCGCAAGTCGGCCAAATGGCCGGCCGGCCGATTTTGCGACCGCCAACTTGCGAGACCAGCGAGTTTTGCCTATGTGCAGTCAGCCCC
>JBQCFD010000161.1:0-2593 GCA_051959625.1 Rhizomicrobium sp. | reverse complement strand
GCTTGAGGGCGACCGGACATGGGAGCCCATTGACCGCATGAATTACGGACCGACCGGCCCGTCCATCGTGGAGGTCCGGCGCATCCGCGACGGTCACACGCTCTTCATACCGGCGGTTTGGATTGTGGCGCTGGACGTTGGCGCGGAGGCTTCCCATGCCTGAAATCACCATCACCCTTGACCCCCAGGACATCGCGCGCTTCCGGCGCCTCCGGTCGGTTTCCGGGCTCATGGCCGCGAAGAGCCTCACATTCACCGCCGAGCGTGCCGTGCCCGCGTGGAAGGCTGGCAATGCGGTGTTCCATCGCCGGAACTCATGGATTGACCGTGGGGTGCGGATGCGTGCCGCAACGCCGGGTCACCTAGAGGCGCGGGTCGGCACCCTCGACCGCTTCATGGGAAGGCACATTGTCGGCATCGCGGAGCCCAAACAGGGACGCCTGTTCATCCCGATCTATCGGCAGATTGGGGACGCGCTCACCCACACCAAAGAGCGCCGCGTGCTGGCCCGCATGGAGCAAACGAAGCGCAAGCCGTTTCTATTGCGGAAGGGCGGGGAGACGTTCCTCGCGCGCCGGAGCGGCAAGGCCCGCACCCCGCTCACCATCCTCGGCAAGATTCAGAATGGCGCGAAGATCAAGCCGGAGTTGGACGCGCTGCGCATCGTGGAGGGTGTCGTGCGCGCCGAGTTCCCGCGCATTTACGAACGGCTCTTGGTGCGGTGGGCGAACACCGGGAGGGAGTGAGGCCGGACCCGCCGTCGACCGGGCGCGTTCCTATGGGCATGACCGACCGCGAGGAAATGAACGCGCTCCGATCCGCGAGGGGCAAGTGGCCCGACGTCGCGCCGGAGCCGGAGGACGAAGCCGAGCACTTCTACATCTGCAAGGCATGTGGACAGGCGGTCGATAGGAGGCGGCTGGGTGATGTGTTCCACCACGAAGAAGCGGGGCACGCACCCATCCCCGTGGACTGAAAGGGGTGGTCCGGCCGGAGGGTGCCACCCCCTCCAAAACCGCTAGGTTCTCCTAGGGGGCGCCCCATATGCGCGGTGACGTTCAACCCCGACACCCCTCTAGATGATATGAAATATCCTAACTTTTTTCCACTTGGAGCGCGATTTCAGAGGGAAAGCGGGCCGACAAAGGAAGAAAGTGGCGGCGATTCGAACCGTTCAGCCTCCGCCGCCAAATTGACCCATGATGCTGCGCATGGCTCGCCATTGCGCTCCCACTACTCCCCGGCCCTCGAAGCTTGTGGTGCCGCCGACTTCTCACCCACTTTGCCGGATCGTCTTCATGGAGATGAAAAGGCGGCGTCGCACCTACGAGGACATGGACTTTGAAAGTGGGGTGCTGAGATCTACCATCAAGAATTGGCGTTACAATGTTCCGCTTCCGCAATTCCCCTCGATTTCCGCGGCGCTAGGCGCGCTCGGTTGGGACTTCGAGGCCCTCCCATTCGCCTGCACGCTCCCCGCCCGGCTCCGCAAGGACTTGGACGCGCTCATTGATAAATATGCGGACGATTTTCCCGTGCTGAACGTGCTCGCCGAGGTGCCCACCCGGCGCGCCTGAATCGCAACGCCGCTATTGCAACTGTCCTGCGCGCAACGGGTCGGTTTGCCATCGTGCGCGCATGGCGACGGCAAGCAATGAGCGGAAAACGATCAGCGTCCCGGAACGCGCGAATCCGCTCGTCCGCGCGCTCTATCGCCGGATGGCCGAACAGGGCGTGTCCTATAACGAGCTTGCAGCGCGGTCCGGGGTGAACCGGAGCACGACGAAGGCGTGGCGCACCCACAACTCCCCCGGCACGAACGCCATCCAAGCCACGCTCAACTCCGTGGGGCTTTTGGCCCTTCCAATCCCTCGGCTCGACATCCTTCCGGCCGACCTTGCCGCCGATCTTCAAGCAATCGGCGAACGGCACGGCATACCGGCGCCGGTGGCCGAACTCATGATCGTGGCGGCCCAGCGGGCCTCCCCAAGCAACTAAGACGAAAGGCAAGCAAGCAACCATGACCCGGACACACGATGAAGCCCGCGCCGCGCTCCTACGGGAGCGGGACGCACGGCTCGCCGCCTATCACGCCGCCGTCGCCGAACGGGACGCACTCGTGCCCTTCGCCCAGCGGCCCGACGCCATCTCATTTGACCATGCGGAACTTCGCCGCGCCGAGGTCAGGGTAAATTCAGCCCTCTCCGCCATGAAATTCTGGAACGACCCCCTTCCGGCCGCACCCGCGGTCGCCACAGTCACCGCACCGGCCGCGCTTTCACCTCCCGTGGAGCGTGCGCCGTGTGCGGTGAGCCCGATGAGCGAAGCCGACCGGCTCGCCGCTCAGATTATCGCTAGCGCCGAGCTTGCGGCCGGATGAGCGCGCCCGTGCAAATCCTCCGCTTGCGGAAGAAGATTCTGCATCGCGGCAGCTTCATCCGCCAATTGCGGATGCGCGCGCCCACTCAAGCCGATGTCGACGAGGCGTGCGCCTAGTCCTAAACGCCCCACGGCCGGGGCATCGCGCTCATTTCGATCCTCTGCAACTTGGACCCCCGCGCGGCACTGAAAATCGCAGATGACGATATGGAGC
>JBQCFD010000160.1:0-2408 GCA_051959625.1 Rhizomicrobium sp. | reverse complement strand
TGGGCACGAGTTGGAGCGAGCCCACCGCCCTTTCCGATGGCGACCGTGTCTTGGTGTTGCGCATGGCGGTGGCCTATTCGCTGGCCAATGATGGCGACAGCCTGAACCGGCTGCGCCAGCATTTCGCCTCCAAGATGCAGAACACCGCCGATGCCAAGGCCTTCTCGGTCTTGTCACAAGAGATCGACATGCATGGCGTCGCCTTCCGGGATGCCGCCGCCCGGATCGCCTCGGTCGATACGCTGCAGTCTTTCATGAAAGATTTCGGAAGGGCTCATAGTTAAACCCCCTCTGGCCTTCGCATCGCAAGCGCTGCTACGGCCATCTCCCCCGCCAGCGGCTTCGCCGCGCGGGGGAGAAAAGTCATGACCTAGCTTCGAGAAGGTTAGAGCGTCTCAAGCCAGGCCAGCGCGCGATCGCAGACCTTTTCCCAGCCGGGCTCGCCCACCAGCCAGTGGCTCATGCCGGGCAGCGTCTCACAGACCGCGCGGTCCTTATAAAGCGCGGCAGCGCGGGCGACCGTGCCAGGCGGACTGATGCGGTCCGCCTCGCCCGCCAGGAACAGCAGCGGGCATGCGACTTTGCGGGCATCGACCTCGCTGGCGCGGCGCATATCGAGGGCCCAATGCAATATCTCGAAGGTTGCGCGGCCTGATTCCGGCATGAAACGGGCAAACACCTCCTCGCGTTCGGCCTTGGGAAAGCGATCCAGCGAGTGCGCGGCCGCCACCGCGAAATTGGGTTCCAGAATTGTGGCCCAGAAACCCACCCGCAACATCAGCCCGTGCGCAGCGCCAATCTCGAACAAGGTCGAAGGCGGCACACCCCAAGGCGAAGAAGGCGCCAGCAAAACGGCGCCGGCGATATTCGCGCGCGCGGCCAGCATCTGCGCGAGAAGGCCGCCCATCGAATGACCCACCAAGATCGGCGGCGCGTCCAGTCCGGCGATCAGCTGATCGAGAGCGGCGGCAGAATCGGGCAGGCTGGTGGTGGCGAGCGCCTGGGACGGCTTGCCCCTAGTGTGATGGCGCAGTGCCGGCGTCAGGACTTGATAGCCTTGGTCGCGGAAGCGTGCGGCAAAGCGATCCCACGCCCATGGACCGCAAAATCCTCCATGGATCATCACGACAGGCGGCTTGGTCAGGGTCATTCCGGTTTGGCCAGATGGCGGAAGTGCGCCACTATTTTGGCGTAGGAATCGCGTTTGAAAGGCACGATCACGTCCAATAGCTCGTCGATCCCGAGCCACTTCCAGGCCGAGAATTCGGGCTCATGGGCATAAAGGTCGATGTCGCTATCCTCTCCGGTAAAGCGCAAGGCGAACCATTTCTGGCGCTGGCCGCGATATTTGCCGTGAAACGCAATGCCCACCAAATGCAGCGGCAGATCGTAGGTCACCCAATCCGGCATCTCGGCGATGATGCGTGCCTTGTCGGTCCCTGCTTCTTCCTTCAATTCGCGCAGCGCCGCTTTGCGCGGCTCCTCGCCGTCATCGATGCCGCCTTGGGGCATCTGCCAACCTTCGACTGTCTGGTCGATTCGCTTGCCGACAAAGACCAAGCCTTGGCGGTTCAGGAGCATCACGCCGACAGCGGGCCGGTAGGGAAGAGAAGAGGACATATCTTCTCTTTAGCATTGGCGTGAGGGATTTTGCCACTCGCAGAAGAGGCTGGAAGGCGCGGGCGTCGATGAAACTGCGTGCCTTTACTTAGGCTGACTCACGATCGCCGAGACCGGGACAAGGACAAAACCGCGGCCTTCGAGTCCTTTCGCCCATTGGGCTATGCGCGCCACCGTCACGGGATAAAGAAAAGCGGAGCCGATGGCGGTGCCATGGGCGCGCGCTTCGGCTTCCAGGTCGGAAAGATGCTTGTCGATTTCCAGCGGGTTTTGGACGTCATCGAGAGTTTCCGTGGCTTTGGCGAAGGCCGTGCCGGAACGGCCTGCCACATCGGACGCCACCGATTGCGGCGCAGCTCCATTGTCAAAGAAATAGAGCCCGCGGCGGGCCAACTGCACCATGGTAGGCGAGAGCGCGTCGGGATCCGAGAGAAAGCGCTGACCCAAAAGATTGGTAATACCGGCATAGCCGGTGAAACGCGACATCGCCCAAACGAGCCGCTGGCCGTTGCCGTCCTGCTCGACACCGGAACGCAGCGTGTTAGGGCCGGGATCGCTGTCGGGAAAATCCATGGGCTCCATCGGCACTTCCAAAAGCGCCTCATGACCCTTGGCGCGTGCCTCGGAAACGAATTGCTGGGCGCCGCTGGAGTAGGGCTCGAAGGCCAGAGTCACTGCGGATGGAAGACTTGCGATCGCAGCTTCTGTGGCCTTCTCGCTCATCCCTACACCCGAGACGACGATGGCGATCCGGAATTTTCCGCTTGTTGCGGGCGCAGCATAGGCCA
>JBQCFD010000159.1:0-7999 GCA_051959625.1 Rhizomicrobium sp. | reverse complement strand
CGCCATGCACCAGCAGCGTTTCGCCTTTCGCCAGTTCGCCCCGCCGCACAAGCGAGACATAGGCCGTGAGATAGGCGGTGGTGTAAGCCGACGCGACGGCGTAGTCCGCATTGCCGGGAATGGGGCGATAGGAGTTTTCCGGTCCCTGCGCTTCTTCCGCGAAGCCGCCGGACAACGCGCCGCCGACCACGCGGTCGCCGATCTTGAAGCGCGTCACGCCGGAACCCACCGCGATCACGTCGCCTGCGCGTTCACCGCCGACAACGAACGGAAGCTCCGGCTTGTGCTGATACTTGCCCTGGATCATCAGGATGTCGGGGAAGTTCACCGCCGCCGCACGCACGCGGATGCGCACATCGTTCGCGTCCAATCCCGGCAGCGTCACGTCTTCGATTTTTGCTATGCCGATGTCTTCCGCATTGGTGCGGACAAGAAGCGCCTTCATGCGCCCGCGGCGCTCGCATATCCGTTCGCGAAATGCGGCAAGGCGCGGATGCCGCCCAGGAAGAGCGTGGTTGCGAATGCCGCGGCAGCGCCCGCGTCCGGTTCGGGACGATGGACGAGGCGCTCGGCCACCTCGAATGCCACGCCCACGATGGAGGCCATCAGGAAATCGGCGTCAACGGGCGGAAACAGGCCGCGCGCGATGGCCTTCTCGATGTCCTCGCGCAATTCATCGAAGCCCGCGACGACTTCCGGCGTGTCCATGCGCATGCGGGTGGTGTCGGCGTTGTGGCGCATGGTGCGCACATCCACGTCATCGCGCAGCACGAACTCAAAAAAAGTGCGGAAGGTGGCAGAGATGAATTCCTCGACCGTGGCCGCCTGCAGGCGCGCCTCGCGCAGCTTGGGACGGATGGCGAGCGCCGTCTCGTCCTGCATCGCCTGATACACTTCTTCCTTGGACTGGAAGTAATTGTAGAAGGTGCCGCTGGCCAGCGGCGTGGCGCGGATGATGTCGCGCACCGTGGTGGCGCCGTAGCCATGCTCGGCGAACACCTGCCGGGCGGCATCCAGGATAATCTGGCGGTTCTGTTGCTTGGTGCGCTCGCGCTTGCCGGCCGGCTTGGCCGCGGAGCGAGAGGGGGGCGGGGCCGTATCAGTCTGTTCCATGGGACCGGAGTCTACAGATCGATGACGCGTCGTCAACTTCTTGGCTGGATCAGGAGGCCCAAAGCCAAGGTTTTCCCGGGTTTTTGCCGCGCGCGGACCTTACCACGCTGCCACTCAGCCTTCAGCTCCCGGCAATAGCGGTCGAAGTTCACCTGCATGGTGTGGCGGCGCGACGAATAATAATGGCCGATGTCACGGCCTTCATCTTCCGCGATGGTTTTCTCCATCTCCGCCACATCCGGCAGTACGTAACCGCCCGCCAGATAGTCCGCTACCCAACGTGCCTGCTGCTCGGCGAAATTCACCAGCGTCGGCAGCGGCTGGGCCAGGCCCATGAAGAAGAGGTTGTCGATGCCCGGCTTGAAGACGCGCTTGAACAGCGGCAGGTGGTTGTTCTCCACCTTGATCACGGTGTCGTCGAGGAACGGAAAAGAGACGTTGTAGCCCGTGGCATAGATGATCGCGTCTATCTCTTCCTCGCGGCCGTCTTCGAACAGCACCTTGTTGCCACGCTTTTCCTTGATGTTCTTCACAACCGCGATGTCGCCGCAGCCCACGCGGGTGAGGAATTCGCCGGAGACGGACGGATGCGCGTCCGCCGGATGATGCGCGGGCTCTGGTAATCCGTAATTGCTCATGTGGCCGACCGCCTTCACGATCAGGCGCTTCACCATCGCGCGCATCAGCCATTCCGGCATCCAGGCCGGCGCCACGCCTTTGTCGGGCGGTGCACCGTTGATGTATTTCGGGAAGATCCACACCCCGCGCCGCGCGGCAACGAAAAGCTTCTTGGCGATCGGCTTCTGCGAAAGCTCGCTGGCGATATCCATCGCCGAATTGCCCATGCCGACGACGAGCACGTTCTTGCCGCGCAGGTCATAGGGCTCGAACGGCGTCAGATAATTGTGCGAATGGAATTCGGGTCCGTCGAAATGGCCGGGGAATTTCGGGATGTAGTGGTCCCAGTGATGGCCGTTGCAGACGAAAAGGGCGTCGTATTCGCGCATTTCGCCGGTGGAGAGCGTGACCTTCCACTTGCCGTTCGCGTCGCGCGCGGCGTGCTTCACCTCGGTGTTCATGGTGATGTGCTCGCGCAGGCCGAAATGATCGATGTAGTCGTTGAAATACTGCACGATCTGAGAATGGTGCGGATAGTCCGGAAAGCTGTCCGGAATCGGAAAATCCGTGAACTGCATCCTGTATTTCGACGTGTCGATGTGCAGGGACTTGTAGCACGACGAGCGGCCGTTCGGATTCTTGTAGAGCCAGTTGCCGCCGATGGCGCTGGACATCTCGAAGCAATCAAACGGAAGCCCGCGGTCCTTCAGCGCCTTTGCCGTCGTGAAACCGGAGCAACCGGCGCCCACGATGCAGGATTTCGGCAAGGACATGTCGCGCTCACGCAGATACGTTCGGCCCGATGATAGGTACGCGCCATTTCCGCACAAGCCGCTTTAAGTTGACCGAGCGGCAATCGGTTGACATCGCGTCGGGTTGGGATTTGATCGCGGCATGTCCGACGCGCCGGAATGGCTGAAGCACGCCAAGAAGCACATGAACCTGACGCCCTATCTCGCGGGCATCGGCGGCGAGATCGTGGAAGTCGGCACCCCGGCGGTCGCGCGCGTTCCCTATTCGGAAAAGCTCATCGGCGATCCGGACACCGGCGTCGTGCATGGCGGCGTCATCACTGCATTGCTGGATCATACCAGCGGGCTCGCCGTGATGGTGAAGCTGCGCGAGCCCATGCCGATCGCCACGCTCGACCTGCGGATCGATTACATGCGGCCCGCCAAGCCGCATGAGGATATCTTCGCCGAATGCACCTGCGTGCGCGTGACGCACGAGGTCGCCTTCGTGCGCGGCACGGCGCATCAGGGCGATGCGAACGATCCCATCGCGCTGTGCACCGGCGCCTTCATGCTCATCCGCGGCGGCGTGCACGGCATCCCGGTGACGCCCGCATGAGCGGCTATCGAAGCGACGATCCAGCGAAGCTGATCGAAGCCATTCCTTATTGCCGCCATCTCGGCATCACCGCGGAGATCGAGGATGGTTCGCTGCTGCTCACCATGCCGTTCGTGCAGCATCTCATCGGCAACCCGGCTCTCCCCGCTCTGCATGGCGGCGTGATCGGTTCGCTGCTCGAAACCGCCGCCATCGCGCAGGTCATCTTCGAGATCAGGCCGCAGCGTCTGCCCAAGCCGGTTGACATCACCGTCGACTATCTGCGCAGCGGCCGCGCGGTTGACAGCTATGCGCGCGCCCGCATCGCGCGGCAGGGCAAGCGCGTGGTCAACGTGCATGCCGAGATGTGGCAGGAAGACGAAGCCAGGCCCGTCGCGAATTTGCGCGGGCACTTCCTTCTCTAGTTGAGCCGTCCGGGCCCCATGATCGCGATGCGGCCGGCGCCAAACAGCGCGATCGCCAGTGCGCAGAACAGATAGAAAGCCTGCAGTTCCAGCACATAGCCGCCGGTGCCGCCGTCGATGCCGGCGAGCGTTACCGAATGCGCCAGCAGAAGCGCCACGATCATGTTGGCTATGACGAGCGCCGCGCCAACGCGCGTCAGCGCGCCGAGAATGACGAGCATGGGTGCCAGAACTTCGCCGACATAGACAAAATAGGCGAGGAAATCGGGCAGATGATGGACGGCAACTGCGTCCTGGACCGGTTCGATGCCCGTGAGGATCTTATGCACGCCGTGAAACATCAGCAGGACGCCAAGCGTCATCCGCAACACGAATTTGCCGGCATCGTTGTTGTCCACGGCACGCTTCCCGAACCACCCGCCACAAATTACACCTTGCGCGATTGTTTGCGCGCGGCCACAAGCGGATTTCTCCGATCATGGTTTCCGGCGCGCCTAAGCTGCTGGCGCGCATCGCATATCAACGTAAAGATTCAGGCCGCGAGGTCGGGATAGAGATTGGAAAGCGCGCGGCAGACACGCTGATGCTCGCCCATGACGCTGTTGGCGGCATCGCGAAGATTCTCGGCCGTATCCCCATCGCGCGCTTTTTGCGTGAACCCGCGCGCGGCGGCGGTGAGCGCGGCAAGCCCCAGCCCGCCGGCGGCCCCTGCGATGTCCTGCGCGATGCGTGCTGCATCGTCCCATTGTTCCTGGCCGCTCGTGCTCGAAAGGTCCTGGCAGAGATCCTCCGCCGTTTTCATGTAGGACTGCAGGATCTCGATCAGCGTCGAAAGGCCCAGCGACTTTTCGAGTGCCGCAAAGGCGGGCGCATCGATCGCTGCTGCGACGTGGTTCAATGGCGCCGGCTCCTGGGGAACGTCCGCGTTCCTGCCGAGCAGATCGTGCAGGGCGGTGTAGAGCGCACCTGCCGTCGCCGGCCAGCGCAACACCTCCGCAGCTGCTTCCGGCGCGCGCATCCCGTGCGGCGCCAGCGCCAGCACCGGCGCACGCACGCCCGGCGCAGCGGCAAGGGTGTCGGCGTCATGGGCGCCAGCGATGATGGCATCGAAATTCTCGCGGCCCGCGCGCGCGACAGCTTCGGTAAGCGCTCCGGTGACCACCAGATTGTTTCCAAAAGGCTCCAGGTAATTGATAACGGGGCTGCGCAAACCGTCATCGGCGAGGGCAAGAAGGAAGGTGAGTCCCGAGGGCGGCGTCGCATCGGCGGTGAGCGGAATAGCTTCCGGGCGTGAGCGCTGTGCGGCGCGCGTGGCGGGGACGGTGAACCAGAACTCCGATCCGTCGCCGATGGTGCTCTTGAAACCGATGGAGCCGCCCAGTTCCTCGACGCGGCGCTTGGCGACCGCAAGTCCCAGCCCCGCACCGTCGTTGCGCCGGGCGTAAGTGCCGTCGCCGGGTGAGAACGGCTCGAACAGCCGCTCGGCGACGTCCTCGGCAAAGCCGTGTCCGGTGTCGGTTACGGTGAAGCGCAGCATCGTGCGCCCGTCCGAAGCCTCCTCCGAATCGACGCGGATTTCCACCATGCCGCGCTCGGTGAACTTCACGGCGTTGTCTGCGAGCTTGAGCAGAATCTGGCGGACGCGCCGCGGATCGGCCGCCACGCGCGGAAGCCCGTTGGCCGCGGTGACGGTCATATGGATCTGCTTTTCCCAGACGCGCGGCTGGAGTAGGCGGGCGACCGTGCGGGCGGCCTGTGCGGCGTCGCAATCGTCCTCGGTGAGCGCCAGCACTTCGGAATCGTCTCGCGACAATGCGATCACGTCGTCGAGCAGGACCTTGAGGCTCTTGCCGGCTTCCAGCAGGGTCTTCACGTGGCTCTTCTGGCGGCTGTCGAGTTCGGTGCGGTCCAGAAGCTGCGCCATGCCAAGCAATGCGTTCAGCGGCGTACGGATCTCATGGCTGATGTTGGCAATGAACGCCGATTTCGCGCGCGTGCTCTTTTCGGCGATGTTGCGCGCTTTCTCCGCGCTGTCGCGCTCTGCAGCGAGACTTACGACGAGGTCCGCATTGGCGCGCTTCAGGCTGATGCTTTCGTCCATGAGGTCGGCAATGTTGTCGCAATAGCCGTAGAGCACGCCGCCGAAGAAGAGCACGAGTAGCGCCGCGAGGCTGGCATAGAGAGTGCCTTCATGCGCGAGCATGAGAACGAGCGGCCCGAGAGAGAGCAAGGCATGCGCGCAATAGGCCCTGCGGTAGGATGCGCGCGCGATGAATTCCGCCGCGGTCATGCCCATGAAGGCGAGCGCAAGGAACGCTTGCGCGGGGAACTCGCCGGGGATGAACCAGATGATCGCGCCCATGCCCCAGGCCAGACCGGAGGCGCCGGAATACCAGACGTAGCGGTTCGCCCAATCCATCGGATCGTCGTTGGGGTCGCGCGATTCATAGCGTTCGACGAATTCGCGCGTGGCAACCATGGTCGCGATCTGCAACAGCAGCGGCAGCAGCGCGGCCCAGACAACGGCATAGCTGCGATAGAACACCGCGGCGATGCACAGAGCGGAGAAGGGCAGGAACAGATACAACCTGCCCATGCGAAACAGGATGTCGATCCGTTCGGCCGGGATGGTGCGTGTTCTCGTATCGCCGCTGAGCGATATGTCGCGCATGTCTGCTGGCTCGGCGCTCATTGACGGTTCCCCGCCCAGAGCCTAGGTTTTTCCCTCTTTCCAAACGCTTAAAGGTCAAGATTTTCCAATGCCTTCCGGCACGTTCAAACCGTCGCGCGAAGCCGCTCTTGCCGCCCGCGCCTGGCCCTTCGAAGAGGCGCGCAAGGTGGTCGCGCGCGTGGAGGCGCGTGCCAAAAAGGGACAGAAAACGGAAAAGATCCTGTTCGAGACCGGCTATGGGCCATCCGGCCTTCCGCACATTGGCACCTTCGGCGAAGTGGCGCGGACGACATGGGTGCGCCGCGCATTCGAACTGATGTCGGATATTCCCACCGGGCTGATTGCCATGTCGGACGACATGGACGGTCTGCGCAAGGTGCCCGACAACGTGCCCAACAAGGAGATGATGGCGGCCAATCTCGGCAAGCCGCTGACCGCTATTCCCGATCCCTACGGCACGCACGAAAGCTATGGCCGCAACATGAACGCGCGGCTGCGCGCCTTCCTGGACCGTTTCGGATTCGAATACGATTTCCGCAGCGCCACCGACATGTACAAGTCCGGAATCTACGATCATGCGCTGCTCAACGTGCTCGCAAAGTACGATGAGGTGATGAAGGTGATGCTCCCGACGCTGGGCGAAGAACGCGCATCGACCTATTCGCCGTTCCTGCCCATCAGCCCGCGCTCCGGGAAGGTGTTGCTCGCCAAGGTGGTCGCGCATGACGCGAAGAAGGGCACCATCACCTATATCGAGGAAGACGGCAGCGAAGAGACGGTTCCGGTTACCGGCGGCCATTGCAAGCTGCAATGGAAGCCCGATTTTGGCATGCGCTGGGCCGCGCTCGGCATCGACTACGAGATGTTCGGCAAGGACCATCAGCCCAACCAGGGGCTCTATGACACGATCTGCAAGATCGCGGGCGGCGAGCCGCCGGAGCATTTCGTCTTCGAGCTGTTTCTCGACGACAAGGGTCAGAAGATCTCCAAATCCAAGGGCAACGGCCTCACCATCGACGAGTGGCTGACCTATGGGCCGGAGGAATCGCTGGCGCTCTTCATGTTCCAGAAGCCGCGCACCGCGAAGAAGCTCTATTTCGACGTGATCCCCAAGGCAGTGGACGATTATCTGGATCTGTTGCGCGCCTATAACTCCAACGAGACGACCGTGGAGCAGAAGCTCGAGAATCCGGTCTTTCATATCCATGACGGAAATCCGCCGCAGGAGACCTATCCGGTCAGCTTCGCGCTGCTGCTTACGCTGGTGAGCGCCTCGAACGCGCATGATCGTGGTCTTTTGTGGGGTTTCATCCGTGCCTATGCGCCGAACGCCAATCCGCAGGACAATCCGGGTCTTGATCGGCTCGTCGGCTATGCGCTGCGCTACTACGAGGACTTCGTGAAGCCGGCAAAACGCTACCGCGCGCCGACGGACAAGGAGCGCGCTGCCCTCTCCGAGCTCGCCGACGTGCTGGAGAAATTCGCCGGCGAGCGCGATGCGGAGAAGGTGCAGTTCGAAGTCTACGAAGTGGGCAAGCGCCACCAGTTCGAGCCGCTGCGCGACTGGTTCAAGGCGATCTACGAGGTGCTGTTCGGCCAGAGCCAGGGGCCGCGGTTCGGCTCCTTCGCCGCGCTGTTCGGCTGCCGCGAGACGGCGGCCATGATCCGGCGCGCGCTCGCCGGCGAATTCACGGCGGCCGCATGAAGCTCATCCTGGCGATGTTGCTCGCGCTCGGCGTGAGCGGTGCCGCATGCGCGGCCACGCCGTTCGATCTCTACGAGCAGGGCAGATACGACGCCGCCGTCGCCGCAGGCGTGGCGCAGAACGACGCCGCCGGTTTCG
>JBQCFD010000158.1:0-10181 GCA_051959625.1 Rhizomicrobium sp. | reverse complement strand
GCCGCCTTCGACCACCAGGCCGTCGACCCCTGCATCGATGGCGCGCAAGGCCGCCTTCAGCGAAGGCACGACGTGAAACACATTGAGGCCGGCTTCCTTGAGCGGCCCAACGATCTTCATGGGATCGCCGGCGGAGGTGGTGACGAACTTCACGCCCTGATCGAGCACGAATTTCACGATGTCCGGATCGCGCACGAAAGCGAGCGCGACATTGAGGCCGAACGGCTTGGTTGTCAGCTCGCGCATCTTCTTCACTTCGGCGCGCACCTCGTCGAGCCGGCCGGACGACGTTTCGATGATGCCGAGGCCGCCTGCGTTCGAGACGGCGCTCGCAAGCTGCGCGCGCGCGATGTAACCCATCGGCGCCTGAACGATGGGATATTCCACACCCAGCATCTCGGTGATGCGGTTCTTGATCGGCATGAGAGCGTCCTTCGATAGCGAAGGCATATGTTAGCCGAGCGCGCGCGGGTGGCTAGGACTTGATGTGGCGCGCTTGTGTGAAAGTGGCGGCGCTGATGATCATGTTCACGGTGATCCCGTCGTCGGACAGCGGCAGGTGCAGGGAATCGAAATCCATGTGCGGCAAGCCGAGCCAGGCGGCGGAGCCAAAAGCGCGCAGCGCCACGTGGTCCTCCGCCACTTTGCGATAGCCTCCAAGCGCAAGATCCACCGCTTCTTGACCCAGCGGCGCGAACACATTCCGCACGGTCTGACCGGTCGCCTGCGCGAACATCAGCTCGGTGACGTCGGTGCCCACGGTGCGATAGCGGAAATCACCGAAGCCCGGCAGCGCATCCACCAGCACCAGGGCGCGGACATATTGCTTCATTTCCGCGGGGCGAATTTCGGACCGCGGCGGCATGAGTTTGCTGCCGCGCTTGCGGTCCCAATACGTCTTCAGGAAGGCCAACGTTGGATGGGAAAGAGAGGTGGGATCGATTTCCGAGGAAACGCCGGATATACCCGATGACATTGTAAATCCATTTACAAATCAGCTGACACCCATCGTTGCGAGTAACGGGCGAACGTCAATACACGCTTGCTGGATTCCCCCATGCATTCTTGACGGGACCGTCAACTAGTAGCTGCGGCGTGTCACCAGCGCAACAGACGCGCGCCCAGAAGCGCGCCCAGACCGGTCACGAAACCGATAGCGAGCGTGTACCAGGTGGCCACGAACAGCGGGGAATCGTCAAAGCAATGTGCGGCGTAGAAGGCCGCGCCGATTCCTCCCGCGATGAGGCCCGCCACTGCGCCGGCGCGTGCCGGGTTCTCCGGCGCGCCGCGCCGAAACGCCCAGAGCATGAGAACCAGCGGACCAAGCGAGAAGAGCGGGATCATGGTGGTGCAGAAACGCATATTGTGGCCGATGAGCCTGGGCATCCATTCGCTCTGCGGCAACACGTAGAGCTCGAGCGCGACGGCTGAGATCATCAGCACCGGCGCGGTCCAGAGCAGCGCCCGCCAGCGGCTTCGCTGCACTTCCGGCCGCGCCATGTCGCGCGCCACCACGAGCGCGGTGGTGAACAATGCCAGCGTCACCACGAACTTGAAATCGAAGCGCACGGTGTGGATCGCCTGCATGAAGTCGTGGCGCGGACCGAGCGTGGCGAGGAAGGTTCCGCCCGCGATCAGCGCGCCAAAAATCACCGCGACAAGGAAGGCGCGTCGCGGCGGCGTCTGCTGCTGCGGCGTGTCGGCGGAGAGCGCGGCAATGAGATCGTTCGTCTTCATCCCTCCCCTCCTTCGCGATAAAGTCCGGCCAGCCTTTTCAATCCGCGATGGAATGCTACGCGCACGGCGCCCTCGCTCATGCCCAGCGCCGACGCCGTATCCTTGATGCTCTTTCCATCCAGCGAGATGGCCGAGACCACGCTCTGCTGCCGTCCGTCCAGCCGCGAGACGAGCCTGGTGAGTTCGCTCTGCGAGCTTTCCGGTTCCGGCGCGCGATCCGGCAGCACATCGATCAATCCTTCGATCGGAACCTCGCCGCGGCGTCCGCGGCGGCGCAGGACATCGATCAGCTTGTGGCGAGCGATGGCGTTCAGCCAGGGAAGGAAGGGCTGGTCCTGCATCCAGGTCTGGCGCTTTAAATGGATCGCCAACAAAATCTCCTGCACCACATCTTCCGCATCCGCATTGCCGATACCCGATCGCGCCAGCCCGGAACCCGCGAATTTCCGCAGCCGCGGCGTGATCATGGCGAGCAGGCGGCGGTATGCCTCCATGTCGCCGGCAAGGCCTGCGCGCATCAGCGCGGACCATTCCGCTTCCGGCCCATCAGATTTGTTCGGTGCGGCCATGGATTTCGTTACAGGGCGTCAGGAGAACCGGGGCAGTTTAGGCCGCCCGGCTCCGAAAATGCCACCGCGCCGGGGCTAGTGGCGATGATGACGGTGACGGCGGCTCCTGTGAACCGGCTCGGCCGTCGTCGGCGGAAGCGCATCGCTGGCGGCGGGGGTCGCATTGTTAAGCGCCCAGCCGACGATGTCCTCGATAGCCTGTCCGGTCGCGTCGTTGAAGGCCTGCGCCACCGCGGGAACGCTGTTCGCGCTGGCCACGACTTCACGCCGCGCTTCATGGGTCGCGACCACGTCATGATGCGTCGCCGTGATGAGCTTGGCGACGATATCCACCACGATCGTCGGGATGCCGTTTTCGGCGGCGTAGTGGGCAGAGAAATCGCCGACATTGGTGGTGAGGAGCAGATCGCCGCGCACGCCGCCGGACGGGCGGCCGACCGCCTTGATCTTTCCGCTTTTCTCGAAGGCATCGATGATGAGGTCCTGGAGAAGATCGGGAGCCTGATCGGTCCAGGCGGCACCAGCGTAGTAATCCATCGTCAGGCCGCGCGTCAGCGCGATGCGCTTGGTGTCGAGCACGTCGCTCGTGGCGGGCGGCGCCACGTCTATCTGCCATTGCGTTGGCGGCACATTCGGCAGCGCCGCGAACTGCGGATGCAGCACGTACATCTGCGGCGGCGCTTCCTGCGGGCCCAGCAAACCGCCGCAAGCCGTGAGCAGGACGGCGGAAGACGCGACGAAAACAGCGCGGCGCAGTGTGCGCGGAAGAGAGAGCTTGCTCATTGGGGCGTGTATCCTTTGCGGCGGTCGCCAAAGAGAAGTTTGGTGGGCTCGCGCTCGAGCCCGTTGGAGAGTTTGGTCAGGCTGCGCGCCAGCGTGCGCACCTGCTCGGAGAGCTGGCCGAGATCGGCGCCGTTGACGGCGGTATCCGCGTCGTCCGCCAGCCGGCTGATCTTGCCGACGGTGACGCGGGCATCGCCCAGCGTGGTGTGAAGGTCCGCAAGGTCGACGTTGAGCTGATCGGTCCCCTTGGCGACGTTGCGCAGAGTCTTGTCGATGTCGTCGGAGCGCGCTGCCACCGTGTCGGTCGTTTTTCTGAGGTTGGCCAGGATGCCGGAGAAATTCTTGACGTTCTTGTCGTCGAGCACCTTGGAAACCTGGTCGGCGATGTGGTTGAGCTTTGCCACGAGCTGCGGCGCGGATTGCTCGAGCTGCTGCAAGGTCGATTGCTTGGACTTGATCACCGGATATTCGCCGAACATATGGCTCTCCAGGATCGGCGCGTTCTTCGAGCCGCCGTCGATCTCGACATAGGAGCCACCGGTCAGGCCTTCGCTGGCGATCGAGGCGACGGAGTCGTTGGGAATGCGCAAGGTCGGATCGACCTGCAGGTCGACGATGACGCGCTTGGGATCGTTGGGATCGAAGGTCAGCTTGGAGACATGGCCGACATTGATGCCGTTGTAGCGGACGGTGGTGCCGTCGCCCAACCCCGTCACCGCGCCGGTGAAATAGGTGCGGTAATACCTGTATTCCGACGAATATTGCGCGCCGGCGAGCCACAACAGCGCCACGAAGAACCCGAGCACGCAGGCGAGCACGAACGCTCCCACCGCCACATAGTTCGCTTTCGTTTCCATGGCTTCCTATGCCCCTTCCATATCGCCGAGCGCCGCATGACCGCGCGGGCCCGAGAAATATTCGTGGATCCAGGGATCGTTGTCCCTGAGCAGTTCCTTGATGGTGCCGACGGTGATCTTCTTGCGCACGAGCACAGCGATGCGGTCGGTGGCGGCGCGCAGCGTGTCGATGTCGTGCGTGACGAGGAAGACGGTAAGGCCGAGCGATTTCTGCAGATTGCGCACGAGCTGGTCGAATTGCGCCGCCGAGATCGGATCGAGACCCGCCGTCGGCTCATCGAGAAAGAGTAGTTCAGGATCGAGCGCCAGCGCGCGCGCCAGGCCGGCACGCTTCTTCATGCCGCCGGAAAGCTCCGAGGGGAATTTGCGCGCGGTGTCTTCCGGCAGTCCCACCAGAGACAGCTTCATCGCCGCAAGCTCGTCCATCAGGCGCTGCGACATGTGGGTCCAGCGGCGCATCGGCACCTGGATGTTCTGCGCCACCGTCATCGACGAGAACAATGCGCCTTCCTGAAACAGGACGCCCCAGTGCAATTGCAGCCCGCGCATCTCCTCCGGCGCCATGCCGACAGTCTCCTGACCGAAGACATTGATGCTGCCCTCGAGCGGATGATTGAGGCCCACGATGGAGCGCAGCAGCACGGATTTGCCGGTGCCCGAGCCGCCGACCACGCCCAGCACTTCGCCGCGCCGCACGTCGAGATCCAGATGATCGTGGATGATCTTGCCGCCGAAGCCGTTCACCAGGCCGCGCACCTTGATGACGACGTCTTCCCTCTTGCCGGCGCGGAGGCTGGCGTCCTTTTCGGCCTTGCTGCGCACGGCCGGCTTCATCTGGCCCATGCCGCTCATATGCCGAGCACCGAGAACAGGACGGAGAAGCCCGCATCCGCCGCGATGATGAGGAAGATCGATTCCACCACGGAGCGCGTGGTGAGCTTGCCGACCGAAGCCGCATTGCGTTCTACCCGCATGCCCTCGAAGCAGCCGACAAGCGCGATCATGAACGCAAAGACCGGCGCCTTGATCAGGCCCACCATCAGCGTGCGCACGTTGATGGCGCCCTGAAGCTCGCGCATGAAGGCCGGTATCGTCACGCCCAGATCGAAATAGGTCATCACCAGGCCGCCGATGATTCCGACCACATCGGCATAAAAGGTGAGAAGCGGCAGCGCGATGACGAGGCCCAGCACGCGCGGCAGCACCAGCGTCTCGGCGATGTTGAGACCGATGGTCTGCATCGCATCCAGCTCCTCGTTCACCTGCATGGTGCCGATCTGCGCGGTGAAGGCGGAGCCGGAACGGCCGGCGATGATGATGGCGGTGACGAGCCCGCCCAGCTCGCGCAGGAAGCCGATGCCCAGGAAGTCGATGGTGTAGATCTGCGCGCCGAACCGCTTCAGCTGATCGGCGCCCTGATAGGCGAGCACGATGCCGAGCAGGAAGGCGAGCAGCCCCACGATGGGAAGCGCGGTAAGGCCCGTCTCCTCGATCTGATGCACGAGCGCGGGAAAGGGAAGCTCGCGGCGCGGCGAAAGAAACGCCTCGATCGTCTCGATGGTGATGCGGCCCAGGAAGCCCAGCATGTCGCGCCCCTGGCGCAACGCGTGGACCGTTCCTTCGCCGGTGCGTTCGAGAAGCCCGATGAATCCCTTGTGCGGCGGATGGGTGACGGGCGGCGCGGTGTGCTCGCGCTCCATCGTCTCCAGAAGCGCCTGGTATTTCTCCGGAATGGTGAGCGTCGTCTTGGCGCCGAGCTTCTCGGCTTCACGCTTGGTGCGCAGGAGAAGCCATGCCCCCCCGCTATCGAGCGAGTCGATCGGGCTGCCATCGATCTCGAGATCGCGCGCGCCTCTCAGGTCGACGGCGTCGAGAATCTGATCGATGTTGGGAATTTCGCTGAGCGTCCAGTCGCCCTTGCAGACGAGTCGCGCCTTGCCCTGGCGCTGCTCGAGCTCGGCGCTGGCCGGATGATCCACCGGCAGGGTGACCTGGAAATTCTTCACCATGTCGGATGCATGCCCCGCCGGACCCCCCTGTCCGCAACGCCAGATTGGCGATTTGTATCCTAACCCACAATACGGCCTAGGGTTTCCTTATATTTTTGCGCGATTTTTGCGCGTCCGCGATGGCGTCCATCCACAACCTGCTTGCTGCCGGCCCGCCAGACACAGTCCACCAGCCCGCCAGCGAAAATCCAACTGTCCAAAATCACATCACCCGCACGGCCCGCCATGACCGGGTGGTCGCCCTTGAGGCTGACCACATCGGCAGGAGCGCCTTGTTTGAGCCCGAAACGGTCGATGCCGGCAGCCTGGAAGCCGCCATGAAGCGCACCATCGAACAAGGCTCGGCCGGTAGACCGTCCCGCGCCGGGACTGAGCAGATTGCGCGCGCGGTGCGCCAGACGCTGCGCATATTCCAGCGTTCGCAGTTCTTCGGCCGCGCTGATGAGAATGTTCGAATCCGTACCAATTCCGAAGCGGCCCTTTGCGGCGAGGAAATCCGGGGCAGGGAATATGCCGTCGCCGAGATTGGCCTCGGTGATCGGACACAACCCCGCCGCCGCGCCGGTTTGCGCGAGCGCCTCCAACTCGTCCGCCGTCATGTGGGTGGCGTGAACGAGACACCATTTTTCATTCACGCTCATATTGTCGAGGAGCCACTCGACAGGGCGCGCGCCGCACCAGGCGACGCAATCCTCCACTTCCTTCATCTGTTCGGCAGCGTGGATGTGGACGGGGCCGTTCTGCGCGAGCGGCAGGATCGTATTCAACTCATCCGGCGTCGCGGCGCGCAAAGAATGCGGCGCGATGCCGACATTGGCATCGGCAAGCGGCGCAATCGCGGCGCGGCTTTCTTCGACCAGTTTCGCAAAGGAGGAAGGATCGCTGATGAAACGCCGTTGTGCTTGCGTCGGCGGCTTCCCGCCGAAACCGGAATGGGCATAGAAAACCGGCAGCAATGTCAGCGCGATGCCGGTGTCGTGCGCCGCAGCCGCGATACGCGCGCCCATCTCCGCGATATTCGCGTAGGGCGCGCCATTCGGGTCGTGATGCAGATAATGGAATTCGCCGACGCGCGTGAAGCCGGATTCCAGCATCTCGATATACGCCAGCTCAGCGATCGCCTGCATATCGTCCGGCGTGAGACGGTCGACGAAGCGGTACATGACGTCGCGCCATGTCCAGAAACTGTCGTCGGAGGGTCCGCGCACTTCGGCCAGTCCCGCCATGCCGCGCTGGAAGGCATGGCTGTGCAGGTTGGCGAGACCGGGCACGGCGATGGCGTGACGCTCGTCGCCGGAAGCCGGGCCAACGCCGGCCTCGATACGTTGAATCGCATTTTCATCGAGAACGATGCGAACATCGTTCGACCACCCTTCAAACAGAAGGGCCGTGCGAAACCAGAGGCTCACCATCCGGCCGTGATCCCGTTGCATGGCGATTGCGGCCCACATATGAGACAAATCGGGGGCATCCGCAAAGCCGGGATCCCATGGACTGCGAAACGCTCTGGCACAATGCGCGGCTGGCCACGCTCGCCGGGGCCGGGCTTGGCATTGTCGAGCGCGGCGCGGTGGCGGCGAAGGACGGGCGCATCGTCTATGCGGGACCAGAAGCCGATGCACCCAAAGCGGCACGGCGGGTGGACTGCGATGGCCGCTGGATCACGCCAGGGCTTGTCGATTGCCATACGCATCTCGTCCATGCGGGCGACCGCGCGCGCGAATTCGAGATGCGGCTGGCGGGCGCGTCTTACGAAGAGATCGCAAAAGCAGGTGGCGGTATCGTCTCGACCGTGAAGGCGACGCGCGCCGCATCGCAGGCTGAACTGGTGGCACAAGCCCTGCCCCGCCTCGATGCGCTGATCGCGGACGGCGCCTGCACGGTGGAGATCAAGTCCGGCTATGGGCTTTCGCTCGAGGACGAGCTGAAGATGCTGCGCGCCGCGCGCGCGCTGGCAGACAGGCGCAAGGTGCGCATCGTCACCACCTTCCTCGGCGCGCACGCGCTGCCGCCGGAAGCGAAGGACGACAAGGACCGCTATATCGACCTCGTCGCGAACGAGATGATGCCGGTCGTTGCGCGCGAGAAGCTGGCCGACGCGGTGGACGCGTTCTGCGAAGGCATCGCGTTCTCCGCGGCGCAGACGCGGCGGGTGTTCGATGCGGCGAAGAAAAACGGCCTTCGCGTAAAATTGCACGCAGACCAGCTATCCAATCTTCATGGTGCCGAACTTGCAGCGGCGTTCGGCGCGCTCTCCGCCGATCATCTCGAATACACCGATGAAGCCGGCATCGCCGCGATGGCGAAAGCCGGAACCGTGGCGGTTCTGTTGCCGGGCGCGTTCTATTTTTTGCGCGAGACCAAACAACCGCCGCTCGAATTCATCCGCAAGCATCGCGTTCCGATTGCGATTGCGACCGACAACAATCCCGGAACTTCGCCGCTGACGTCCCTTCTGCTCGCGATGAACATGGCGGCGACCTGCTTTCGCATGACCGTGGAGGAATGCATCGCGGCGGTGACGCGCGAAGGCGCGCGCGCTCTGGGGCTTTTGAATCAAACTGGAACGCTGGAGGCCGGAAAAGATTGCGATCTTGCAATCTGGAATGTCGCCAACCTTGCAGAGCTTGTTTACAAAATGGGCTATAATCCGCTCTACGCACGCGTGTGGAACGGACAATGACGGACGACAATGGGTAACGGGCATCCCTGGCTGACGATCGAACGCGGCGACGCACCGCTGATCGTTTCCATTCCGCATGCCGGCACCGACATTCCTCCGGAGATCGAAAGCGAGCTCGCCTCCGGCTGGCTTGCGCGCAAGGATGCGGACTGGTGGGTGGAGAAGCTGTACGACTTCGCACCTGCACTGGAAGCTACCGTCATCCGCACGGCGATCTCGCGCACGGTGATCGACGTCAATCGCGATCCATCCGGCAAGTCACTCTATCCCGGTCAGGCGACGACGGAGCTTTGCCCGTCCACCACCTTCGACGGCGAGCCGCTCTACAGGAAGAATTCGCATCCGCCCGATACGACGCAGATCGTCGCACGGCGGCTGCACTATTTCGATCCTTATCACAACGCCATCGCCGACGAGATCGCGCGGTTGCGCACCATCCATGAGCGCGTGGTGCTGTTCGAGGCGCATTCCATCCGCAGCCATGTTCCGCGGCTGTTCGATGGCGAACTGCCGAACTTCAACATCGGAACGAATTCGGGCGCATCCTGCGCGGGCGAGCTGACGCGCACGGTGGAAGCGGTATGCGATGTCTCGCGCTTCTCCTGGGTGACGAACGGCCGCTTCAAGGGCGGATGGACGACGCGGCATTATGGCGAGCCGCAGATGGGCGTGCATGCGATCCAGCTTGAACTCGCCTGCCGCGGCTACATGGACGATCCGGCGAAGATCAACGAGAAGAACTGGCCTGCGCCCTATGACGAGAATCGCGCCGGCGAGATGCGAAAGTGTCTCTATGCGATCCTCGAAGGCTGCATTCGCTTCGCCGATACCGGCCACGCCTATGGCGCCACATTGCCCGCGCCGGAACTTTCGCGCGCACGCTAGCAAAATTTAATGTCCGTGTAGGGTTGCGATGCGCCCATCGCGCGTTGTTCCCGCGCGGGCGGGGGCTCGTTGTTCCGCAGATGCGGAGCGGGAAAGGAAGTTCCCCATGAAAAATCGTGCGAGTCTCATGACTGCGGCTGCCTTGTGCGCGCTGTGCCTTTCGGCACCGGCCGATGCGCTGGGTGTGAAGGTCGGCGTTCTCACCTGCCATGTCGACGGCGGATGGGGTTATGTCCTCGGTTCATCGAAGGACGTGAATTGCAATTACCATCCCAATCACGGGATGGAGGACTACTATAGCGGCAGCATCTCCAAGTTCGGCGTCGACATCGGCTACACACGCAGCGCCACCATCATCTGGGACGTGATCGCGCCGGCATCGCGGCCCAACCGTCCCGGCGCGCTGGCCGGCGATTATGCGGGCGCCACCGCGAGCGCATCCGTTGTCGTGGGCGCAGGCGCGCATGTACTGCTCGGCGGCTTCGATCGCTCCTTCGCCCTGCAGCCGGTAAGCGTGGAAGGCAATTCCGGTCTTGATATCGCCGCCGGGATCGGCGCCCTCACGCTGCGCCCTGCAGGTCCGCCCGCTCCGCCGCGCGTGGCATGGAATCCCGACCACGATTTCGTCGCCTATTTCGACTTCAACTCCGCGAACCTG
>JBQCFD010000157.1:0-2038 GCA_051959625.1 Rhizomicrobium sp. | reverse complement strand
CCCATTTCTCGTCGGGCACGCCAATCACCGCGACATCGGCGACGTCGGGATGGCCGTAGATCGCGCT
This sequence comes from Rhizomicrobium sp., assembly GCA_051959625.1. Taxonomy (GTDB): domain Bacteria; phylum Pseudomonadota; class Alphaproteobacteria; order Micropepsales; family Micropepsaceae; genus Rhizomicrobium. Next base: position 1,971 of record JBQCFD010000157.1, on the reverse strand, counting down.
TTCCACTTCCGCCGGATACACATTCTCGCCGCCGGAGATGATCATGTCTTTGACGCGGTCGTGGATATAGACGTAACCGTCCTCATCCATATAGCCGGCATCGCCGGTGCGCAGCCAGCCGTCCTTGTCGATGGTCTTGGCGGTGGCTTCGGGCAGATTCCAGTAGCCCGCCATGTTCCACACCGAGCGCGTCGCGATCTCGCCGACCTCGCCGGTCTTCACGGTGTTGCCCGCCTCGTCGATGATCTTGATTTCGACTTCCGGCAGCGGCTTGCCCGCGGCGCGCATGCGCGGGCCGCCCTTCATGTCATGATCTTCCGGCGGCAGCGCCACGATGGTGCCGGTGGTCTCCGTCATGCCGTACATCTGGGCGAAGCCGCAGCCGAACACTTCCACCGCCTCGCGCAGCAGTTCCAGCGGAATGGGCGACGCGCCATAACCGATGGTCTTCATGCGCGAATAATCGGTGGACCGCGCGCGCGGATCGCGCAGCACGATCTGGATCGCCGCGGGCACCAGGAAGATCTTGCTCACGCGGTCATTGGCGATGAAATCCAGAACGCTACCCGGATCGAACTCGCGCGCCACGATTCCCGTCGCGCCGTTGCGAAGGCCCATGAGGCCCCAGCCCGATCCGCCGATATGGGCGACGGGCATGGCGACGAGGCTGATGTCGTCCGCCTCCCAGCGGTTCCAGTTGATGTCCGCCTTCTTCATGATCCTGTTGGTCTCGATGAAGTTGGCATGGGTCAGCATCGCGCCCTTCGGCCGCCCTGTGGTGCCGGAGGTGTAGAGCTGGATGGCGATGTCTTTCTCGGTGAGGTCGACATCGGGCGGCGCATCGCGGGCGGCGTCGCGCCATGCCTCGAACGTCTTCCATTCGGGCGCGCCGCCTTCCATGGCGATCACCGTCTTCACATTCGGCGCTTCCTTGAGCACTTCCTTCGCCGCGCCGATGAATTCGGGACCCACGAAAAACATGGGGGCTCTCGAGTCATTGACCATATAAGCGATTTCCGGCGGCGCGAGGCGCCAGCCGATTGGCGTCGTCACCGCGCCCATTTTCGCCGCGCCCAGGAACAGCTCGAAATAATGATCGCTGTTCTTGCCCAGATAGCAGATGCGGTCGCCTTTCTTCACGCCGCTGGCCAGAAGAGCGTTCGCGACCTGGTTGGTGTGGCGGTCGAATTCCGCGAAGCTCGTGTTGCGGCCTTCAAAGGAGAAGGCGGTCTTGTTGGGCTGCGTTTGCGCGAAGGTGCGCGGGATGTCGGCGATGGTCTTCCAGTCTTGCTCTTTCATTCACTCCACCAGGGATAACGGGCCGGCATGTCCTTGGACACCTTGCCCGGGAATTTCGGTTTGCGCTTTTCGAGGAAGGCCGCGACGCCTTCCTTCACGTCGCCCGACGCGCCGAGGTCCACGGCCAGCGGGCCATCCACCTTCAAGAGGCCGAACGGAGCGCTGTCGCCGGAGAAGCGCCACAGCATCTGCCGCGTGAGCGCGACGGAGACGGGCGCGGTTTCCTCCGCGATCTCCCGCGCGATGGCCTGTGCGGTTGCGAGCACCTGTTCCGGCGCGACCACTTCGCTGACGAGCCCGCCCTTCAGCGCCTCTTCGGAGCCGAACATCTTGCCCGACAGGCACCAGCGCATCGCCTGGCTCATGCCCACGATGCGCGGCAGGAACCATGCGGAGCCGGCTTCCGGCACCAGGCCACGGCGCGCGAAGACGAATCCGAACTTGGCATTGTCCGCCGCGATGCGGATATCCATCGGCAAGGTGAGCGTGAGGCCGACACCGACCGCAGCCCCGTTGATCGCAGCAATGGAAGGTTTGCGGCAATTGAAGATCGCGCCGACGAAGCCCGCGCCATTGGTGCGCTGGCCGCTCGGCTTCGCGCCGCCGCCGAAGAGCTTTGCGCCGGGGCCGGTCGCGGAGGTGTCGAAACTGGACGCGCCGCCGGAAATATCC
>JBQCFD010000156.1:0-5575 GCA_051959625.1 Rhizomicrobium sp. | reverse complement strand
GATAAGTGGCAAACGACCCGGCCTCCGAAACCGGACTGAACGCGGGAAGCATTATCTTGGTCAAGGCTGATCTGGGAATTAAGCGCGTGTGCCCGTCTTGCGGCGCACGGTTCTACGATCTTCAGAAGCGTCCCATTGAGTGCCCGAAGTGCCAATTCAGCTTCGAGCCCGAGGCGCTCTACAAGCAGCGCCGTCCGCGCACGCCTGAGCCTGCAGCGCCGGCCGTCATCGAGCGCGATGAGGACGAGGAGGAGGAAGTCGAAGAGAACGAGGAGGTCGAGACCGAGGCGGAGGAGAAAGAAGCTCCCGTGGTCGCAACCTCCGACGACGAAGAGGAAGAAGAGGAAACACCCGATACCGAGACCGAAGCCGAAGGCGCCGGCATGTCCGTGGTCGATGCCGACGAAGCTGACATCGAGGATATCGAGGACGAAGATCTCGGCGACGACGAAGAGGAAGACGACAGTCTCCTCGAGGAAGAGGACGACGAGAACGACGACGTCAGCGGGATCATCGACGCTGACATCGAAAAGGACGAGCGTTAGACTTTCACTCCGGTTCCCAGACCGGACTGTTACGGGGCCATAGCTCAGCTGGGAGAGCGCCTGCATGGCATGCAGGAGGTCAGCGGTTCGATCCCGCTTGGCTCCACCAGTCTTCGCTCACGAAGCGATGCAGGTCTGCGTGCCGAAGTTCGCCGGGCGAAAGCGGCCGGCCCCGCAAATTCAAATGCGATCCGACAGATTTCGCTCATGACAATTCCGACAAGACATGGCTTTGTCGGGGGCCTAGGTTCTCCGCCGTTCGCTGCATCCTGAAAGGCTTGTCTTGAGCGCGTTCTCCGATGCCCGCAAGGTATCTGCGGGCTCCACACTCGAAACAGATGTTGCGATCATCGGCGGCGGGCCCGCCGGCATTACATTGGCGTTGACGCTTGCCGATAAGCCCATCCGCATTCTGCTGCTGGAAAGCGGTGGCACCAGCTATGACGACAAAACGCAGGCGCTGTATGACGGCGTGGAAACTGGCGTCGCCTATACGCCGTTGAACGCCACGCGCCAGCGTTATCTGGGCGGGGGCACGAACCATTGGGGCGGGTGGTGTCGCCCACTCGATCCCAGCGACTTCGAAGCGCGCTCATGGGTGCCATATTCGGGCTGGCCGTTCTCCCGTTCCGCGCTCGATCCGTATTATCCGCGCGCCCAGGCATTCGTCGAAGCGGGCACATTCGACTACGGGCGCGACACCAGCGCCTGGCGCGCAAAATACGGCGAGCCGCTGATGCTCGGCGCCGGCGGTGTCTGCACGAGCTGGTTCGAGTTCAGCAAAATGCGCGGGTCGGAACTGCCGACAAATTTCGGCGAGCGCTATGCCGCGGATCTCAAGCGGCCGTCCAACCTCACCGTCATGCTTCACGCCAATGTGACGAATATCGCGCTCGCAGAGGATGCGAACAGCGTCGAACGGCTGGATGTGGCGACGCTCACCGGAAACAAGTTCGCGGTGAAAGCGAAATACGTGGTGCTGGCGACTGGCGGGATCGAGAACGCGCGAGTGCTGCTTGCCTCCAACGGCGTGATGAAGAACGGCATCGGCAACAACTATGACCGCGTTGGCCGGTTCTTCGCCGACAACCCCATTCCGCGACAGGTGGCGACGCTCGTCGTCTTCGGCGGGCCGCTCCCATCCTATTATCCCGACCACCAGCGCGGACCAGGTTCCATATTCCGGGCGACACTCGCTGCCAGCGAGGAATACAAGCGCCGCAGCCACGTAATGGGTTCGCTGACGACTGTCGAGAACAGGGTCGCGCTTGACGAATTGGGAAATGCCGCGCTCGCAACGACTGCGGCAGCGCTCGGCGTCGATGCAAGCAACGCACAGGCTTATTCGCTGGGCTGCGGAATGGAGCTCAAGCCGGATCCGGACCGTCGCGTCACTTTGACAAATTCGCGCGATGCATTGGGAATGCCGCGTATCAAGCTGCATGTGACGATCCATGACGAGGATTTTGCGCTTTTCCGCCAGACGATGGCGGAATTGGGCCGCCAGCTCCTGGTCTCCCGCACCGGCATGATCCATCTGGACCGCAAGGCGCGAAGAAGCTGGCTTGAGACGATGGATTGGGGCAATCATCACGTCGGGACCACGCGCATGCATGTGGATCCGCGGCAGGGCGTCGTCGATGCAGATTGCAAGGTTCATGGCGTCGGCAATCTCTTTGTAGCTGGAAGCTCGGTGTTTCCGACCTGTGGGGCCTCGAATCCCACCATGAACCTCGTGGCCATGACGTTGCGCCTCGCAGACCACATGAAGGGTCTGTTCGCATGAGTGACGATTGGAAGGGCACAGTTGCGCGCCGCCCGCTCCTCGCTGTCATCGGCGCGGTCGTGGCTGTCGGCGCAGCAGGCGGTATCCTCTACGAAGCAGCCGGCTCATTTCGGCATCGCCCCACCGGGCCTTATGGCGACCTTCTTTCCGAGGTCGGAGATCGGCGCAGCGCGGCGCTGTTGGGCCGGGCCGTGCTGGCGCAGACGCCCCATTTCGATGCCCGCAAGGCTGCCCAGGAATTGCGCAGGCTCGCTGGTGGACGATCTCTGGCGGACGTCCTGGCCGACCAGGCAGCAACCGGCGCTGTCACCGAGCTTGCCGGCTGGGTGCTTCCCAAAGCCCTCCTGACCGTTTCCGCGCTAGCAGCCAGCCAAGGATAGGCTGCGCCCAGCTGCGGTGGCCCGATTTGCGGGATTTAAGCCACGTTTGTTGAAAAAAGCGCTTTTCCTTCAACCGGTTCGCTTGACTCCAATTGACGCCCCCCGGACCCCATGACAGGGTTAACCCATACTGGGATCGGCGAATCCGGTCCGGAGCATTTGAGACGCCCGCGGGGGCAGGGGATGATCAAATCTGAATTGGTTGCGCGTCTGGCGCAGCGATATCCGCACCTATATCACCGCGATGTCGAGCGGATCGTAACGACGATGCTCGACGCTATCACGAAGGCCTTGGCGGAAGGCCACCGCGTCGAGTTGCGGGGCTTTGGTGCATTTTCCGTGAAGGTGCGGCCCTCGCGCATGGGCCGCAATCCGCGCACGGGCGAGCCCGTGTCGGTCGACGAAAAGCGCGCACCGTTCTTCCGCACCGGCAAGGAACTTCGTGAGCGTTTGAACGGAAACGGCCACGCGACGCCGTGAGGCTGTCCACCTATCTTATCGCGTTGCCTGTTATACTGATCGCGGCACTTATCGCGGTCGCCAACCGTGGTGACGTGGTGGTGAGCCTAGATCCTTTTTCTCGCGGCAATCCGGCGATCGCCTTCGAGATGCCGCTCTATCTGGCGCTTTTTGTCGTCTTTGGGTTGGGAATCCTCCTCGGCGCCGCTGTCGCGGCAATCGGGCGCTTTCGCAAAAGAGATTGACCGCTTGCGATGTCGCAGAGGGCGCATTATGACCGCGCCTCGATGAGCGCCGCGCGATTCTCCACTCCGGTCTTCGCCGCCCTCGACACGCCCGATCTTCCACGCGCGCTCGAGATTGCGTCCGCGATTCGACCGCATGTCGGCGGCCTGAAAGTCGGCCTCGAATTCATCACCGCCCTCGGCCCGGATGCCGTCCGCAGGATTGTGGCGCTGGGCGCGCCTGTTTTCGCCGACGCAAAATTCCACGATATTCCAAACACCGTGGCGGGAGCTGCCAAGGCGATCGCGTCTCTCGGCGTGTCGATTTTCAACATCCATGCCTCCGGCGGCGAAGCGATGATGCGCGCTGCGAAGGATGCTGCCGGGTCCGTCAATCCGAACGTCAAGCTGATCGCGGTGACCGTCCTCACGAGTCTCGAGGATAGCGACCTCGACGCGGTAGGACAGAAGAAGCCCGCGCGCGACCAGGTCTTGCGGCTGGCGGAATTGACGAAGAAGTCCGGGCTGGACGGCGTTGTCTGTAGCGCCCATGAGATCGAGCCGATCCGAAAAGCGATCGGCGCGGACTTCATGCTAGTCGTTCCGGGCATTCGTCCGGCAGGCGCCGATCTTGCCGACCAGAAGCGGGTCATGACGCCTGCGGAAGCCCAAAAAGCAGGCGCCGATATTCTAGTCATCGGCCGGCCGATTGTCGCCGCGAAGGATCCCGCCGCAGCTGCGAAATCCATCGCGGACAGCCTTCGCGTAACGGCGTGAGCTACACGCTTTACGGCTCGCCCGGCACTGCCAGCATGTGCGTGCACTGGATGCTCCTGGAACTGGGCGTGCCGTTCGAATTCGTTTCGCTCGATTTCGAGAACGGCGATCAGAAGAAACCGGACTATCTCAAGATCAATCCGACCGGCCACGTGCCTGCACTGGTCATCGACGGTATTGCGTATGGCGAGGCGGCGGCAATCCTGATGATACTCGCGGAGCGCCATCCAGATGCACGTCTGGCGCCTGCAATCGACGCGCCGGACCGCGCACTCTATCTGCAATGGATAGTCTATCTCGCCAACACGTTGATGCCCGCCTATCGGCTCTGGTTCTATTCCGATGAAGGCGCCGGGCCCGAGAACGTCGAAGCGACGCAGGCGCAGGCGCGCATTCGCATCGAGAAGGTGTGGGATCGCGTCGACGCGCTGCTTGCCGATGGCCGGACCTACATGATGGGCGGCAGCTTGACGGCGGTGGATTTCCTGACCGGCATGTTGGCGCGGTGGTCTCGCAACATGCCGAAAACGGCCGCTGCTTGGCCGCATATAAGTCGCTATGTCGAACGCGTTCGCGCATTGCCGTCCTATCGGGAGACGCACAAGCGCGAAGGCCTGACAGGCTGGATTTAGGCAGAAAAACGCGCGTCTTGCTTTCGCCGTCCGCGAAGGCGATAAGCCCGCTGCATGACGATCCGGGTGAAAATCTGCGGCATAAACAGCGTGGAATCCGCCGACGCGGCGGTACGCGCGGGTGCGGATTTTGCCGGATTGGTTTTCCATCCGAAAAGCCCGCGTGCGCTCGTGGCGGAACAGGCGAAGATGTTGTCGGAGCGCCTGCGCGACCGCGCGCGGATCGTCGCGCTGCTGGTCGATCCCGACGACGCGGCGCTCGGGACCGTGGCCGCAGATGTGAAGCCGGATTTGATCCAGCTCCACGGCAAGGAGAGCGCCGCGCGCGTGAGTGACATCCGTTCGCGGACCGGAATACCGGTCATCAAAGTCATGGCGATCGCCAACATGTCCGACTTCGCCCGTGCCCCGGAATATGAAGCGGTGGCGGACATGCTCATGTTCGATGCGAAGGCACCTCTGGACGCGACACGGGAAGGCGGTCATGGCGCGGCGTTCGATTGGCGATTGCTCCGTGGACGGACGTTTTCCAGGCCTTGGTTGCTCGCGGGCGGCCTCAATGTTGATAATGTCGCCGAAGCGATCGCCATGACCGGTGCACCGGGGGTCGATGTCTCGTCCGGTGTCGAGACCGCGCCGGGAAAGAAAGATGCACAGATGATCGCGCGGTTCGTCGAGGTCGCGCGCGCGGCCCAGCATGCGGGAGCCGGCGCGTGAATACGATTCCCAACTCTTTGCGCACCGGTCCAGACACGCGAGGCCATTTCGGCGC
>JBQCFD010000155.1:0-19888 GCA_051959625.1 Rhizomicrobium sp. | reverse complement strand
CCGCCGACGGCGCGCTGCGCGAGGCGCTGGTCAATCTGGAGTCGGTGCCGGCGCCGGCCGGCGAGATGGACGGGGTGTTAGGGGCGGGCTGGCCCGGCGTGATGCTGCATGAAGCGGTCGGCCATGGGCTGGAAGGCGACTTCAACCGCAAGAAAACGAGCGCGTTTGCGGGCCTTCTCGGCCAGCGCGTTGCGGCGCCCGGCGTGACCGTGGTCGACGACGGCACGATCGCCAACCGCCGCGGCTCCCTCACCATCGACGATGAAGGCACGCCGACCTCGCGCACGGTGCTCATCGAGGATGGAATCCTGAAGGGCTACATGCAGGACCGCCAGAACGCGCGGCTGATGGGCATGGCGCCTACCGGGAACGGGCGGCGCGAAAGCCATGCGGCCAACATCATGCCGCGCATGACCAACACCTACATGTTGGCGGGCGACAGAGACCCGGGCGAAATCCTCGCATCGGTCGACAAGGGCATTTACGCCACCAATTTCGGCGGCGGCCAGGTGGACATCACCAACGGCAAGTTCGTGTTCTCCTGCACCGAGGCGTACCTCATCGAAAACGGCAAGATCGGTCCCGCCATCAAAGGCGCGACCCTGATCGGCGACGGGGCGACCGCGTTGACCAAGATCACGATGGTCGGCAACGACATGAAGCTGGACACCGGCGTCGGCACATGCGGCAAGAACGGACAATCCGTGCCCGTGGGCGTGGGTCAGCCGACGTTGCGCATCGACGGCCTTACCGTCGGCGGCACGCAACAGGCGGCTTGATATAACTTTCGGGCTGGAGGCGGGCATGGCCGGCGGTTACTGGTTTCGACCGAGACGCTTCGGCTACGGCGCCGGAATGCCGTCGAACTGGAAAGGCTGGGCGCTCCTCGTTGTTCTGGTCGGTGGCATTTTCGGTGGCAAATACGTGATCCAGCTCTTTCTACCGCGCGCCGACTGGGGCCTGGCGCTCATAGGGGGAACCGTGTTCTTCATTCTGCCAATGGTCGTGCTTGCCATGTACAAAACCGGCGCGGATTGACATCCCGGAGTTTCCGTCCCCGCCTCGCACTCGCTTTACCGGAGTCTGATATGCAGGTTTTCAAGATCGCGACGGCCGACGAGTGGAAGGCCGCACAAGAAGCTGGTGTCTATCGCGGCTCGGCCGACGACAAGCGCGACGGATTCATCCATCTCTCCACCGCGGGCCAGCTCGCGGGCACGCTGGACCGCCACTTCGCGAATGCAACAGAACTCACGCTGGTTGCGCTCGATGCCGACGCGTTGGGCGCGCTGCTGAAATGGGAACCCAGCAACGATGGGCAGACCTTTCCGCATCTCTATTCCCCGCTCGAACTTTCCAAGGTGCTATGGACGAGCCCGATCACGGCCAAGGCGCCGGGCATTTTCGCGCTTCCCACGCGTGCCTTCATCGAACAGCGGACGGAGCCCGGACGGGCGAGCTGATTTCAGCCGTGCCGGATCTTGAGCGTCAGGATGGTCGCCGCCAGGATCAGCGTCGCCGTGTTTGACGCGATCAGCGGCAGGTCGCGCAGCAGAATGCCGTAGACCAGCCACAGGAATATTCCGACCGTGTAAAGCGAATACATCCGCAGCGAGATGTCGTGCGTCGAGCGCGTGCGCAGCGTATGGATCACCTGCGGCAGGAACGCGACCGTAGTCAGGGATGCGGCCACGAGCCCGATGATTTCCGTTTGCGCGATCGGCATGATTTGTCCCCAGCAATGGCATTTGCGCGACGGTGCCGCGCCGCACGCACGATGGCAATGTGACGTCATGAACCGAGCCGAATTCCTGGAAGCGATCCGCCGCAATCCGTTCAACCGCGTCATCCTGGAGCGGCTCCCGTCGCTCGGATTGCCGGATTGCTGGCTGGTGTCGGGCGCGCTGTTCCAGACCGTATGGAACACACGCACGGGGCAGCGGCCCGATGTCCACATCAAGGACTACGACGTCTTTTATTTCGATCCGGACACGTCATACGCCTCGGAGAATGCCGCCATTCTGCGCGCGGCGGAACTCTTCGCCGATATCGGCATTGCGGTGGAACTCCGCAATCAGGCCCGCGTGCACCTATGGTACGAGGAAAAATTCGGCGTTCCCTATCCGCCTCTGACCCGCTCAACCGACGGCATCGACCGTTTCCTGATGCACAATGCGCAAGTGGGAATTCGTGCAAACCATGACGCGACAGAGGTTTATGCGCCGCGCGGTTTCGATGACATTTTCAATCTGACCGTCCGCCCCAACGATACGCCGAACTTTCTCCCCGAGAAGTACATGGAAAAGGCGTTGCGCTGGAAAGAACACTGGCCGGAGCTTACGATCCTCCCAGCCTGAAACCGGAGGACCTCCATGAAATACAATCAGCTCGGCAATACGGGTTTGTTCGTGTCGGAAATCTGTCTCGGAACGATGACGTTCACGGGCGAGAAAAAGCCCGATGGCATATGGGCCGGGATCGGCGATGTCGATCAAAAGCTGGCGACACAGATCGTGAGCAAATCTATCGAAGCGGGCGTCAACTTCCTCGACACGGCGGATGTCTATTCCGCCGGCCAGTCCGAGCGGCTAACCGGACAGGCAATCAAGGATATCGGGATCAGGCGCTCGAGCGTGGTGATCGCAACAAAATGCTATGGCCGCATGGGACCCGGGCCGAACGACATCGGCGCCTCGCGCGGGCACATCATGGATTCCGTATCGCGCAGCCTCGAACGCTTGCAGACCGATCACATCGATCTCTACCAGATCCACGCCACCGACAGCGTGACCTCCGTTGAAGAGACGATGCGCGCCCTGGACGATCTCACGCGGCAGGGCATGGTGCGCTACGTTGGCGTATCGAACTGGCAGGCGTGGAAGATCATGAAAGCGCTGGGCGTGTCCGACAAACGCGGATATGCGCGGTTCGAGACGCTGCAGGCTTACTACTCCATTGCAGGCCGCGATCTGGAGCGCGAAATCGTGCCGCTGCTGAACGATCAGAAAGTCGGATTGATGGTGTGGTCACCGCTGGCGGGCGGCCTGCTTTCCGGCAAGTTCGGCCCCGGTAGCAATGGACCGGAAGATGCTCGCCGCGCGAAATTCGATTTTCCCCCGGTGGACAAGGACCGCGCATGGAAGTGCATCGATGCGATGCGCGAGATCGGCAGGAAGCACGATGTCAGCGTGGCACGCGTCGCCCTTGCTTACATCCTGCACAAGCCGTTCGTCACCACCGTCATCATCGGCGCGAAGAATACCGAACAGCTCGACGACAACATCGCCGCCACGACGTTGAAGCTTTCCGCGGACGAGATGAAAACGCTGGACGATGTGAGTGCATTGCCCGGCGAATATCCCGGCTGGATGCTGGCGCGCCAGAGCGCCGAGCGCGTGCCGCAGCCGAAATAGTATCATGCGCGATCTCGCAGGGCAGAAAAGAGAACTGGGCGACGGGTTCACCGTGGCACGCGTGCTGCCGCAGCGCGGTCAGCGCACGGTCGGGCCGTTTGTCTTCTTCGATTATTTTGGGCCGGTGGAATTCCCGCCGGGGCACGGCATCGACGTGCGGCCCCACCCGCATATCGGGCTTGCCACCATCACCTATCTGTTTGACGGATCTCAGGTTCATCGCGATACACTCGGCAACGAGCAAGAGATCGTTCCCGGCGACGTGAACTGGATGACGGCGGGCCGCGGCATTGCGCATTCGGAGCGCACGGGGCCACAAGTTCGCGCGCGCGGGCATCGCATGCACGGAATCCAGAGTTGGGTCGGGCTGCCAAAAGCCAATGAGGAAGATGAACCCAGCTTCCAGCATGTCGCGAAGGAGAAGCTGCCGTCGAAAGACAGGGGTGGCGTCACGATGCGGATTGTTTGCGGCAAAGCGTTCGGGCTGCAAGCGCCGGTGAACGTACCGATGCCGATATTCTATGTCGATGCGCAGATGAACGCCGGCAGCGCGATCGCCCTGCCCGACGGTTATGACGAGCGCGGCACCATGGTGGTGGGCGGCATCGTGGAGGCCGGTGGCACCAGGCATGCCGACGGCGACATGATGGTCTTCGAAAAGGGTGAGCCCGCCGAGATCAAGGCTGTCACGGATGCGCGCGTCATGTTGCTCGGCGGCGCGCCGCTCGACGGAGAACGGCATGTGTGGTGGAATTTCGTCGCCTCCTCGCATGAGCGCATCGAAAAGGCCAAGGCCGACTGGAAGGCCGGGCGCTTCGGGAAGATCCCCGGCGACGACAAGGAGTTCATCCCGCTGCCCGATCACTAGCGCACAAGCGCCGCTGGACAATGATATCGCTGTACGGCGAATGAACCGCCGCGTGCACTGTGTTAATGTCCTTGATCCTTTTTGGGGGGATGGACATGAAGACGATACTTCTGGTCGTTGGGATCATCGCGCTGGTGGTCGGCCTTCTCTGGGCCGGGCAAGGCTATGGCCTCATTCAATGGCCGCCACATCGACCCGGCCAGTTCACCATGGTCGGTGACATGGGGTGGACCTACAAGGGCGTGGCGCTCGCGGTCGCCGGCCTGATCGCCATTCTATGGTCGAGGCGCTGAGGCTTCACGCCGCTTTGCGCTTTGTGAATTTCACGAAGACCAGTTCAGCATCGTTCGCGTCGAGGTTTTCGACTCGGCCGCTTGGGAGATAGCCGCTCTTCTCCAGTAGCGCGCGCATCGGTCCGTTGGATTCGTTGGTCGACGTGAACATCCGATCCGCCTGCACGGAGCGTTCGATGGCCGCGAGGAGCGCGCTGCCCGCGCCGGTGCGCCGCGCGTTTTCCGCCACGAAAATCAGCTCGATGAAGTCGCGATGGAAAAAGGTTCTCGACAGAATCCCGTAGCCCACCACGCGGCCGAAACCTTCCGCGGCCCAGCAGCGCCGCGCCGCGATCGCGGTATCGATCATCTCGCGCCGTTGCAGATCCTTTGCAGCGCCGGGGTCAAGGTCCAGGATGACACGGCGGTCGCGCGTTCCCGCAAGCCGGGTTTTGATCTCACTCAGCATCGCGCCGACTATTACGACAGAAATTGGCGCGAATGGGGCATGCGCCAAAATTCCCTCAGAGGAAATTGTATTCTTTGAAGATGGGATGGATATCGCCGCCCCAGATCGTGCGGTAGTGCTGGAGAAGTTCCTCGGCGCGCGTGTAGCCGCGCTCCACGATCTCGCGCAGCGGCACGAGGAACCCCTCCTCTGTCGTCCCGATGGAGTCCGTCTTGGCCCGGCGGCGCAGCCCGTCGCCCGCAATTTCGATCATCTGCTTGGCCAGCGCGCCGACATTGGTATTGCGGAACGGCGTCTTGAACGCCTGATGCGGAACGCTGTCGCGCATCTGCTGGCGTTCCTCGGCCGTCCAGTCCTTGACCATGTCCCAGGCCGCATCGAGCGCGGTCTGGTCGTAATAGATGCCGACCCAGAGAGCGGGCATGCCGCAGATGCGCCGCCATGCGCCGGCATCGGCGCCGCGCATTTCAAGGAATTTCTTGAGGCGCACCTCAGGGAAGATCGTGGTGAGGTGGTCCGCCCAATCCGCCATGCTCGGCTCGACGTCTCTCACGTCGGGAATCTTGTGCGCGAGAAAATCGCGGAAACTCTTCCCCGCCATATCGATGTACTTGCCGTCGCGGTAGAGAAAATACATCGGCACATCGAGCGCATAGTCGACATAGCGTTCGAACGACATGCCGCTCTCGAACACCCAGGGCAGCATGCCCGCGCGCGCATTGTCGACGTCGGTCCAAATCTGCGAGCGATAGGAGAGGAAGCCGTTCGGCTTGCCGCCGCGGAACGGGGAGTTGGCGAGCAGCGCCGTCGTTACCGGTTGAAGCGCGAGTCCCACCCGGAACTTCTTGACCATATCCGCTTCGGACGAGAAATCGAGATTCACCTGCACCGTACAGGTGCGGAACATCATCTCGCGACCGTAGCCGCCGACCTTGGGCATGTAGTCACGCATGATCTTGTAGCGCCCCTTGGGCATGATGGGCACTTCATCCAGAGTCCAGTCGGGCGCGAAGCCCAATCCCAAAACGCCAAGGCCGAGTTCGTTGCAGACTTCGCGCACCTGCTCCTGATGCGTGTTCACTTCCGCACATGTCTGGTGGACATTCTTCAACGCCGCGCCGGAAAGCTCGAACTGCCCGCCCGGCTCGAGAGAGATCGAGGCGCCGTTCTGAGTAAGACCGATGATGTTCGGACCTTCCTTCACCGGTTCCCAGCCGAAGCGCTGCATCCCTTCCAGCAGCGCGCGGATTCCATTCGCGCCGTCATAGGGAACGGGGCGAAAGGTCTTCAGGTCGTAGACGAATTTCTCATGCTCGGTGCCGATGCGCCATTGATCGCGGGGCTTCGAGCCCTGGGCGAGATATTCGACAAGATCGGACTTCGAGCGGATCGGGCCGCCCGCGGATTGCGGTATCGACATGCGCGGCCCTCCCTCTCTGGCCGGGATATTTCCCTTATGGCCGTATGTGAATCCTGAATGCGCTGCTTGGTGTTCAGCTATTTAGGCGCCGGATTACGGTCCGGCAAGGGAGCAAGCACCTTGCCCATGCGCATGAGGGGAATGCGAATTCCGGCGCGCGTATCAGCTTCGAATGCTTCCAGATCGCGATAACCACAGGCTCGATAGAGCGGGACGCCCGACATCGTTCCCGCAAGCTCGACGCGAGAAAAACCCTCCGCAGCCGCCGCCCTCTCGCACAATTGAAGAATCAGACGGCCGACACCGCGCCGAGCAAATGACGGATTCGTGTACATGGCGCGGACGCGCGCTGCATCCTTCGCGGGATCGAGAAGTGCCGCGCTGCGTCCCGCGGAGTGATCGCCGCCAAAGAGCGTGGCGCGCCGGCTCCATCCGCCGCAGCCCGCGATCGTACCGGCCTCTTCCACGATGAAATAGGTGCCGTCTTCGACGAGCTGGCTATCCAGCCCCATCACGTCAAACGACGCTTCGATCTGCTCCGGGGACAAAAAGCCCTTTTGCAATTCGCGGATGGCCGCGGTCATCAGCGATGAGAGCGTGGAGATGTCATCCCGCCGCGCAATGCGATGCGTGAACATCACCAGTCGCCTTTCACGGATTGCCAGACAGCAAGCGCCGCAAGCGCTGCGGTATCGGCACGAAGGATGCGAGGGCCGAGCGTGACCGGCGTGACAAAATCCTGGCCGCGGATCAAATCCCGCTCTGCGGGATCGAAACCGCCTTCCGGGCCGGTGAGAATGGCGAAAGCCTTTGCGTTCATCCCGCGCACTGCTTCCGCAATTGGCTTTGCGTCTCCGCCTTCGTCGCAATGGATGATGTGCCGGTCGCGCGGCCAGGATTGCAGCAGCTTGTCCAGCGCCATCGCTCCACGTATCTCCGGAATCGTCAACCGGTCCGATTGCTCGGCAGCTTCGACGGCATTTGCCTTCATGCGCTCTTCGTTGATGCGGGTGACGATGGTCCTGCGAGTGAAGACAGGTTGCAGCGCGCTGACGCCAAGCTCTGTCGCCTTCTGCACGACATAGTCGGCGGGGGTCTTCTTGATGGGGGCGAAGCAGAGCCAGATGTCAGGCGTGGCGGCCTGCGCACGCGCCTGCTTCTCGCAGGCCAGCACGCAGCTCCGCTTGGAGATGTCGGCGACGCGCGCCAGCCATTCGCCATCGCGGCCATTGAACAGCGAAACGCGATCGCCGGCCTTTGCGCGCATGACATGTAGAAGATAGTGGGCCTGCGCATCCTCCGGCACGACGCGGGCGCGTTCGCCCAGCGAAGCTTGTACATACAGGCGCACTTTCCCGCCGGGATCTTGCAGTTCGGCCGTCATCGCTTTCTCAAACACGCAGACCATGACAGATTGGGCCATGGTCGCTGAATCACAAGCCCCTGCCGACGCCATTCCCGAAAGCTGGGTAGACCGCGCGCCGCCCGCGATACGGCCCTACCTCAGGCTGATGCGGCTCGACCGGCCAATCGGGACATGGCTCCTCCTGTGGCCGGCGGTTTTCGGCCTCGCAATGGGCGACGGCTTCCTGCATCGCGGGTTTCTGTCGCACGCGCAGGATTGGAAACTGCTCGTCTTGTTCGCCATCGGCGCCGTCGTGATGCGTGGTGCGGGCTGCACATATAATGACATCGTGGACCGCGATATCGATGCGAAGGTGGAACGCACCCGCGGGCGGCCCATCCCTTCCGGCGCGGTGAGCGTTCGCGAGGCACTTGTTTTCCTCGCCGCGCAATGTCTCGTGGGATTGCTCATCCTGCTGACGTTCAATGGATTCACGGTGGTTCTGGGCGCCGCATCGTCGATCCTGATCGCCGCCTATCCCTTCATGAAGCGCATTACGTGGTGGCCGCAGGCCTGGCTCGGCCTCACCTTCAATTGGGGCGCTCTGATGGGCTTCTCGGCGCTGACCGGCCATCTCGCGCCGGCGATCTATGTGCTCTATGCCGGATGCTTCTTCTGGACGCTCGGCTACGACACCATCTATGCGCATCAGGATGTGGATGACGACGCGCTGATCGGCGTCAAATCCACTGCGCGACTGTTCGGCGACATGTCGTCGCTCTGGATCGCGGGCTTCTACATCATGACATTCGTGCTGGTTTCTCTCGCGGGGGTATCTGCGACCGGAAGCTGGTGGGCCGTGGCGCTCATGCTCCCGGCGGCGGCGCATTTGTTCTGGCAGGTCGCCCGGCTGCAGATTCACGACCCGGCACTTTGCCTGACCCTCTTCCGCGCCAATCGAGAGAGTGGTTTGCTCATCGCCTTCGCACTCGCCGCCGCGAGCTATGCCTGAGAGGGGGACCGCATGCTGACCCATCTTCCGGAATCGGTGATTGCGCTGGCGTTCTACGCGCTCTGGGCGATCGCGCTGGTGCTGATGATCGCCGCGGACCGGGTGCTGCTCGTCCTCCGCGGCCAGGCGAAGAATACCGATTTCCTTTCCGGCGTGCCGCACGGCAATGAAAGTTATTGGCGCATCAACCGCGCCCACATGAACACGGTCGAAAACCTGCCGGTCTTCGCCGCGATCGTGCTCACCGCATGGATTGCTGGCGCCGAGAGCCATGTCTTCAATCTGCTGGCGGTGATCGTGCTGGTCGCTCGCATCGTGCAATCGATCATCCATATCCTCTCCGGTTCTTCCGTGGCGACCTGGTTCCGGACGAGCGCGTTCGCCGTTCAGATCGTCTGCGAAATCTGGATGATCTGCCTCGTGCTGCACGCCGCGCAGGTCATCTGACGCCGTCGTGATGGGACGGAGCCCGCGCCCGCGCTAGACTTGCGCGCGGAGGTCCCTATGCCCAGCAAACAGACTCTCGACGCTTTCGTGAAAATGGTGGTCGACGGCAAGCACGATCAGGCCATCGCCGAGTTCTATCATCCCGACTCCACCATGCAGGAGAACTTGCATCCGCCGCGCAAGGGCCGCGACGGCAATGTCGCCCGCGAACGCGCGGTCATGGACCGGTTCAAGGAAATCCATTCCGCGGCGGAAGGGCCGATCTTCGTGAACGGCGATCATGTCGTAATCCGCTGGAAGTTCCGCTTCGTGGCCCCCGATGGTTCCGGCTTCACCATGGATGAGCTCGCCTACCAGCGCTGGGATGGTGAGAAAATCGCCGAGGAGCGCTTCTATTACGACCCCGCGCAGCGCGGGTGACAGCCTGTCAGAGAGGCATATAATGACGGCATGGCGCTGAACCGCTTCGATCCGAACGAGAAATTCTCGGCTGCCGAGATGGCTGTGGTGCGCGCGCGCTCGGACGTAACGGGGACGCTGTGCATCCTCCATGCGTGGGTGGTGATCGCCGCCAGCATGGCGCTGTTCGCGATCTGGCCCAATCCGCTGACATTCATCGTGGCCGTGATCCTGATCGGCTCGCGGCAATTGGGTCTTGCGATACTGATGCATGATGGCGCGCATGGCATCCTGATGAAGACCCATGGCTGGAACGAATGGGCGAGCCAGTGGCTGTGCGCCTTCCCGGTGTTCACCGACACCATCCCTTATCGCCACTATCATCTGGTTCATCACAGGACGACACAGCAGCCGGACGATCCGGACCTGCATCTGTCCGCGAAATTCCCGATCACACGGGCGAGCTTCCGCCGCAAGCTGATCCGTGACATCACCGGTCAGACCGGATTCAAGCAGCGTCGCGCGCAGATCAAGGCCGCGCTCGGCAAGCCAGGCGCGCCGCTAACCGAACGGCTCGACACGTTCCGCAGCAAGCTCGGTGGACCGCTGGCGGCGAACGCAATCCTGTTCATCATTCTGGCGGCGCTGGGCCGCTGGTATTTCTACCCGCTGTTCTGGCTCCTGCCGCTGCTGACGTGGCAGCAACTCATCACGCGCGTGCGCAACATCGCCGAGCACGCGATCGTTCCGGACAATGACGACGTGTTCCGCAATGCGCGCACGACCTACGCATCATGGTGGGAGCGTGCGCTGTTCGCGCCGTACTGGGTGAACTACCACGTCGATCATCACCTGCTGTTCCACGTGTCGTGCTACAACCTGCCCGCGCTGCATGCGATGCTGCTGGCGAAGGGATACGGCCCGCGCATGGAAATCCAGCCAAACTATTTCTCGATCTGGAAGCTCGCCACTTCGAAGCCGGAAGCGCCGGTCGCGCAAGTGGCCTGAACTCAGCTCGTGCCCTGCTCGATGGGCTGATCCGTCGCCTCGAAATAGGCATTCTTGACGATACTGTGCAGGAAGAAGCTGTTGAGCAGCGTGCGGCGCCATTTGTCGTTGCCCGCAAAGCCCGCCTTGAGCTTTTCGAAATCGGTTTGCTTGTAGACATCCTCCAGCTTGACGCCCTTCCTCGCCAGCGGGGTGACCTGCGCGCGCACATCCTCCAGCGCGGCAATGACTCTGTTCACATAGACGTTGTCGGTCTGCACTTCGCCGTGTCCGGGAACGAGATATTTCGCGCGGTAGGCCTTCAGCTTCTTCAACACCTCGATCCATGACGACGGATAGGAAGCCGCTGCATAAGGCATTGGGTTCACGACGATATCGCCGGCGCACACCACTTTCTCGTTCGGAATCCAGATCACGGCGTCGCCGTCGGTGTTCGCCTTGCCGAGGAATGCGATCTTCACCGGCTCTTCGCTGTCGGGGATCTCGTAGCCCTGCGTGAAGGTCACCGTCGCGGGATAGGCCTGCAAGCTCTTGTAACCGGCGATCATGCTGTCGCCGACGTCGATATATTGCTGCCAGCCCGCGCGCACGGAAGCCGGCAGGGACGCATCGGCAACCTGTTTCTTCGCGTAGTCGATCTCGCCGGCGTAATCGGCGCCATAGGTCTTGATATAGTTCATCGGCTTGCCGGTCATGTTGGCTTTCGTGGCAGCCGTGGAGATGATGGTCAGGTTCGGCCAGGCTTTCAGGAAGGCGCCGGCGCCGAGATTGTGATCGCCGTGATAGTGCGTGTAGATCAACGCCTTCACCGGCTTGTCTGAAAGCTTCCTGATTTCGGCCACGATATATTCGCCTGACGGCGGCGACCCGCCTGCATCGACGACGACAAGACCGTCGGATTGCTCGATGACGATGGAGTTGCCCTCATAAGGCGCGTTCATCGGGTTCGGCCGGTAGATAAGGTGTACGTGCGGCGAAACCTGTGTCGTTTGGTGCTGGAAGCCGTCGTTTCCTGCGTAAGTCGGCGTTGCGACCGCAAGCGCGCCCGCCAAGGCGCACAAAATCATTTTCATTGGAAGGTCCCCGAAACCTGCGCCGTCAGAGTATGGAACGTTGTGGCGTGCGGCAAAGACACGCCTGCGTGAACCGGCTATCGTGAAAACCCACTAGCCATCGGGCCGCCTTGAACCCCGCAGATTTCATCCGCGCGAACACCGAGCTGCTTTCGCCGCCGCTGGTGCCGGAAGTACGGCTGCATCTGGCCACCGAAATCATGCCGCTCTGGCGCAAGAGCGAGGAAGAATTGGAAGCGATGGGCGTGCCGCCGCCCTATTGGGCTTTCGCCTGGGCAGGCGGTCAGGCGCTGGCGCGCTATGTCCTCGACAATCCAGGCGCGGTGCGCGGCAGGCGCGTGCTGGATTTCGGATCGGGATCGGGACTGGTCGGTATCGCGGCGGCGATGGCGGGCGCCGCTTCGGTGTTGAGCGCGGACATTGACCGTTATGCCGAAGCGGCGATCACACTGAACGCGCGGGCGAACGGGGTGGCGATCTCGACAACGACGGATGACATCATCGGCATGCGCGGCGACTGGGACATCATCCTGATCGGCGACATGTGCTACGAGCGCCCACTGGCCGAAAGGCTGCTGGCATGGCTGCGCGACAGCGGGGCCGAGGCGTTGCTCGGCGATCCGGGGCGAAGCTATTTTCCGAAGACGGATGTGGAGAGGCTGGCGCTCTACAGCGTGCAGGTCACGCGCGATCTGGAAGACCGTGAGATTCGCGAAACTGGCGTTTATCGCCTGCTCACAGGCGCAGGCCCGGTGTAACGCGCGCGCGGGCGGATCATCGTCTTGCTTTCCAGTTGCTCGATGGCGTGCGAGACCCATCCCGCCGTTCGCGCCATCGCGAACAATGTCGTCTCGCTGCCCGCCGGCATGCCGAGTTCGCGGCGCATCACCGTGAGGGAATAGTCGGTGTTGGCGAATTGGCCGGTCGCCTCTTTCACGGCGTGTGGGATGTCCGTCGCGAGCCGCTTGTCGATTCCGGCTTTCAACAATGCGGCGAACAGCGCTTCCGCGCGCGGATCGCCATCGCGATAGACCATGTGGCCGAAGCCAGGGAAACGCTCGCCCAGCGCGACTTTCTCGCGAACGACCGGCGCGATGTCGCCGGCCAGAAGCGTGTCCACCAACTTCGAGGCCAAGGGCCCAACGCCGCCATGCTTCGGCCCCTTGAGCGCGACAAGGCCTGCAGTCACCGCATCGTAAAGCGATATGCCCGTCGAGACAGCGCAGCGCACGGTGAAGGTGGACGCGTTCAACTCATGATCGGCAAGAAGAACGAGCGCGCGGCGGATGAGATCTTCGGCGTGTTTGTGCTTCGGCGCCCAGGCTTGCGCGATCTGCTTGTGCAGAGGCTCGGAGGACGGTTCGGTCTGCAGCATCGCCGCCGCAACCAGCCGCACGATGCGCGCGCCCGTCGCCGCGCGGCCGTCGCTCGTGCTGTTGTAGGCGCGCGGATCGGCTTCCGCCGCCTGTGAGAGCACTGCGACAGCGCGATCGATGGGTGGCGCATCCTTTGTCGCCTCCATGATCTTGCGCATGCCCGGCGAGATGACCGGCATGTTCGACTTCGCGAATGGGTCCGAGGACTTGGAATCCCAAAGCAGCGTGGCGGCCTGTTCGAAAGTGGCGGTGTCAGCAAGAGCCGTCGCCTTCACGCCGCGATAGATGGGACCTTCGACGGTGATGGTGGAAATGGCTGAGTCCATGATCGGGAGGTCGGCGGATTTCAGCCCTTGCCCTTCGACCATCGGCGCGCGGCGATTCTTCAGGCTGCGCACATCGTCCGCGCGGTAGCGGCGCGAGCGCGTACCCTCCGGCACCGGCTCCGAGCGCACCAGGCCGCGGCTCACATAGGCGTAAAGCGTGGCCGGGGAGATGGAGAGCTCCGCCGCGGCCTCGTTGGCGGATAGATAGAGCGGTTCTTCCGAATTATTCATGTTGATTAAGCTAATCAAGATTGATCCATATGTCTAGAGAGCGCACCTTTGCTGCAACGCAACAAAGGAGCTGGACCATGACCTTGCAGACCTCGAAATCCCCGATTGGCCTCGACGGCGTAGCCGCCGCCGAAACCGCCCTCAGCCACGTAGACGGCGAGCGCGGCGAACTCATCATCGCGGGCAAATGGGTGGGCGATCTCGCCGCTTCCTCCGGCTTCGAGGGCGTGACAGCGCGGCTCTGGTCTCTGGCCAATGCGACCCCGATCAGCGAGGCGGAGGTTCGCGCGGCTTTGGGCGAAGCGCGGGTGCGCGCGTTCAAACGCCTGCCCGTCCTGCTTGCTGCCACCGAAGGCTTGTCAGTGGTCGATGGCTTTCGGGCGGCATTGGCGGCGCTCCACAGCGAGCATGGGCTCACGGACGATGCCACTATCGTCGGGGCGCTGCCGGTGATCGCTTCCGCATTGGTCCGGCAGGCAAATGGCGAGGCGCCCATCGCGCCAGACCCCGTTCGGGGCCATGCCGCGGACATGCTGCGCATGTTGCGGGGTGTCCCGGCCAGCAAAGCGGAGGCGAAGGCGCTGGACGCCTATCTCGTCACCGTGAGCGACCACGGCATGAACGCCTCGACCTTCACCGCGCGCGTGGTGGCTTCGACGCGCGCAGACCTCTTCGCGGCGGTCACCGCCGGCTATTGCGCGCTGACCGGACCGCTGCACGGCGGCGCGCCGGAACCGGTGCTGGAGATGCTGGACGCCATCGGCACGCGCGAACGCATCAAGCCCTGGATCGACGATGCACTCCAGCGCGGCGAACGGCTGATGGGTTTCGGCCATCGCGTCTATCGCGTGCGCGATCCGCGCGCGGATGTTCTGAAAAGCGCGGTGAACACGCTAGGCGCGAACTCCATCGACCTGCCCTTCGCCGCCGAAGTGGAAGCATACGCACGCGAGGCGCTGCGCAAGAAAAACCCCGAACGCGCGCTGGACACCAATGTGGAGTTCTTCACCGCGATCCTGCTGGACGCCATTCTGATCCCGCGCCAATGCTTCACCCCGATCTTCGCGTGCGCGCGCGCCGCAGGGTGGACTGCGCATGCCCGCGAACAGCAGCGTACCGGCCGCCTGTTGCGGCCGAGTTCGATCTACACCGGAGAGACGCCATGAAGATCGACGGACGATGCCATTGCGGTCGCGTGACTTTCGAGGCCGAGGTCGATCCGGTGACGGCAGGCATCTGCCATTGCACCGATTGCCAGATGCTGTCCGGTTCGGCTTACCGCGTATCGGTGCGCGCGGCGGCGCGGGATTTCACTATCCGTGGAGACGTCTCGACATACATCAAGACCGCGGACAGCGGGAACAAGCGCAAGCACGCCTTCTGCCCCAACTGCGGCACGCCGATTTATGCGACGCAGCTAGAACATCCGACCGCCTATACGCTGCGCGTCGGCACCATCCGCCAGCGTGCGGAGCTCGCGCCGCAGCGGCAGATCTATTGTCAATCCTCCGTGCCGTGGTCGTCCGATCTCGGCGCTGTACCCAAACTCGATCTTGCGATCCTACAGCGTTGATCCGCCTCGCCTCTGCTGCATCCTGAACAACCTGCGCGCGCGGCCCGGAGCACAAAGCTGTGATTGTCCAGAGACTTCCGGGCTTTCGCCGGGTTGGCGGGGCACGTCCCCTATGCAATGGTGCCGCCGAAGAATCCCGTCGCAGGGACAGAGGGGGCAGCTTTTATGGCCAATAACATACCGCTCAATCCTGAGCCGGAGATCGACAACGACCTCAAGCGCGCCTTGGGACCGCTGCATCTGATCGCGCTCGGTATCGGCGCCATTATCGGCGCGGGCATCTTCGTGCTGACCGGGCAGGCCGCCGCAACCTATGCGGGACCGGGCGTCGTCTACTCGTTCGCCATCGCCGGGACGGGCTGCCTCTTCGCCGGTCTCTGCTACGCCGAATACGCGGCGATGATTCCGGTCGCCGGCAGCGCGTACACTTATACCTACGCCACGCTGGGCCGGCTGATGGCATGGATCATCGGCTGGAATCTTGTGCTCGAATATCTCGCCGCCGGCTCGACGGTGGCCGTCGGCTGGTCCGGTTATTTCACCGACTTCATGACCAACCAGATGCACATGCCGCTGGACTGGCACTTCACCAACGCGCCGTTCTGCGTCGCCGGCGATCCGCTTCCGTGCCCTCCCGCAGCCGTGACATCGGGCCTGCACACGATTCTGGCCACAGGCGCATTTTTCAACCTGCCGGCCGTAGCGCTGGTTTTGCTCGTGACTGCCGTACTGATCATCGGCGTGAACATGAGCGCGAACTTCAACAACCTTATGGTCGCGATCAAGCTGACCATCGTGCTTCTGGTGATCTTCGTCTGCTTTACGCAGGTGGTGCCCGCCAATCACGTCCCCTTTGTGCCGAAGAATACCGGGGTCTTCGGGCAGTTCGGCTGGACAGGCGTGTTCCGCGCCACAGGCGTGATCTTCTTCGCCTATATCGGCTTCGACGCGGTGAGCGTGGCGGCCCAGGAAGCGAGGAATCCGCAACGCGACGTGCCGCTGGGCATCCTTGGATCGCTCGCGATCTGCACGGTGCTTTACATGCTGATGTGCTGGGTGCTGACCGGCATCGCGCCGTACCAGACATTGAACGTCGCACATCCGGTATCCAAGGCGGTGGAGGCCCTGGCATCCACGCAGTGGCTCGCGCCCTACGTGAACGTCGGCGCCATCGTGGGCCTTGCCTCGGTCGTGCTCGTGCTGCTGCTCGGCCAGTCGCGCATCTTCTACGCGATGGCGAAGGATGGAATGATCCCGCCGCTGTTCAGCAGCATCCATCCGCGCTTCAAGACACCGTGGCTAGGCACGTTTATCACCGGCATCTTCTGCGCATTCCTTGCGGGCATCCTCCCGTTGCACATCCTGGGCGAACTGGTGTCCATCGGCACGTTGGCGGCGTTCGTGGTGGTGTGCGTCGGTATCATGATCCTGCGCCGGCGCATGCCGAATGCGCGCCGTCCGTTCCGCACGCCCCTGGTATGGGTCGTCGCCCCGCTCGGCATCGTGATGTGCCTGTTCATGATGGTGTTCCTGCCGCTCGACACCTGGCTCCGTCTGGCAGTCTGGACCGTGATCGGACTGGTGATCTACGGCCTCTACAGCCGCAAGCGGGCTATGCCACCACGCTTCAAGCTGGAAGAGAATCCCGCGGCCGCCGAATAAGGGACGCCTGATGACCGATACATCGTTGACTCAGCCCGACCCTGTCGTGGCCGAGCAGCACGAACTCAAGCGCACGCTTGGGCCTGTGCACCTCACCATGTTGGGCATCGGCGCCATCATCGGCGCGGGTATCTTCGTCATCACCGGACAGGTGGCGGCGGATTATGCCGGCCCCGCCGTGCTGATCTCGTTCGTCGTGGCGGCCCTGGGATGTCTGTTCGCAGGCCTCTGCTACGCCGAGTTCGCATCGATGATCCCGGTGTCCGGCAGCGCCTACACCTACGCCTACGCCACGATGGGCCGCTTCATGGCGTGGTTCATCGGCTGGAACCTGGTGCTGGAATATCTGGTGTCGTCGTCCACCATCGCCGTCGGCTGGGCCGGCTATTTCACCGAGCTGATGAGCTTCTTCCACATCAACGTGCCGGCGACGCTGACAACCGCTCCATTGTGCGTGGTCGGCGATCCGCCGCCCTGCCCGCATATCGTGGACAACATGACGGGCCTCGCCGGCTTCTTCGGGCAGTTCGGATTCACCGGCGCGATCATCAACCTGCCGGCGGTGCTCCTCACGCTGGTTCTGACCAGCATCCTGATCATCGGCGTGCGCGAAAGCGCCAACACCAACGCGATC
The DNA here is from genome assembly GCA_051959625.1 of Rhizomicrobium sp. Taxonomy (GTDB): domain Bacteria; phylum Pseudomonadota; class Alphaproteobacteria; order Micropepsales; family Micropepsaceae; genus Rhizomicrobium. The sequence goes on along the minus strand of JBQCFD010000155.1, from coordinate 2,360 downwards.
ATGGTCGCCATCAAGGTGCTGGTGGTGCTGCTGGTGATCTTCTTCGGATTGAGCCACATCAACTGGAGCAACTTCACGCCGTTCATTCCCGCCGCGCATGACGGGCGTTACGGATGGCCGGGGGTGATGACGGGCGCGGCGATCATCTTCTTCGCCTATATCGGCTTCGACTCCGTTTCGGTGGCGGCGCAGGAAACGAAAAACCCACAGCGTGACCTGCCCATCGGCATTCTGGGGTCGCTGTTCATCTGCACCGTGCTCTACATCGCGATCTCGATCGTGCTGCTCGGCATGGCGTACTACACGACCATGTCGAACATCCCGAACCCGGTATCGTTCGCCGTCGCCAAGGTGGAAAGCCTGCACTGGCTGGTGCCGATCATCGATGTGGGCGCCTCCATCGGCCTCGCCTCCACGATCTTCGTGGGTCTCTACGGACAGTCGCGAATCTTCTATTCGATGTCGCGCGACGGGTTCTTGCCCAAGACGTTCGCCGCCGTGCACCCGCGCTTCATGACGCCCCATCGCGGCACGATCATCACCGGCATCGCGGCGGCTGCGATTGCGGCAGTGTTCCCCATCAATCTGCTGGGCCAGCTGGTCTCCATCGGCACGCTGCTGGCGTTCGTCGTGGTTTGCGCGGGCATCATGATCCTGCGCATTCAGGCCCCGAACGCGAAGCGCCCGTTCCGAACGCCTTATGTGTGGTTCGTGGCGCCAGCGGGAATCCTGGTGTGCGGCTACATGATGTTGAGCCTGCCGCCGGATACCTGGTGGCGGCTCGTGTTCTGGACGGTCCTCGGGCTGATCATCTATTTGGTCTATGGCGTCTGGCACGCCGCACCGTCGAAATGGAAGATCGCGAAGGACTGATTGCCGCGCCGCGCGATCTGCTAGACTGACACGATGCCCTACCGCTCGCTGCGCGACTTCATTGCCAAGCTGGAAGCCTCGGGCGAACTCGTCCGCGTGAAGGAGCCTGTCTCCACCGTTCTGGAAATGACGGAGATCCAGACACGCCTGATCGCCGAGGGCGGGCCAGCGGTTCTCTTCGAGAAGCCGGTCAGGGCGGACGGCACGCCAAGCGACATGCCGGCGCTCGTCAATCTCTTCGGCACGGTAAAGCGTGTGGCCATGGGCGTGACGATGGGCGGCGTCGAGCGCACGACGGCGCTTGAGATGCGCGAAGTCGGCGAGACGCTTGCCATGCTGCGCCAGCCGGAGCCGCCGCGCTCGCTCGGCGAGGCGATGGAATTGCTGCCGCTGGCCAAGACGGTCATGTCGATGCGGCCCAAGACGGCCGGAAGCGCGGCGTGCCAGCAAATTGTTTTGCGCGGCGACCAGATCGATCTCAACAGGCTGCCGATCCAGACGTGCTGGCCCGGGGAACCTGCGCCGCTCATCACCTGGCCGCTGGTGGTGACGAAGGGCCCGAGCGACGCGCGCGAGGACAACTACAATCTCGGCATCTACCGGATGCAGTTGCTAAACAAGAACCAGACGATCATGCGGTGGCTCAAGCACCGCGGCGGCGCGCAACATCATCAGCGCTGGGGCAAAACCAACACCGCACCGCTGCCCGCCGCCGCGGTTCTTGGCGCCGATCCCGGCACGATCCTCGCGGCCGTGACGCCGGTGCCCGACACGCTGTCGGAATATCAGTTCGCGGGACTGCTGCGCGGCCAGCGTGTCGAGCTTGTCGATTGCGTGTCGCAGCCGCTGAAGGTGCCAGCGGAAGCGGAGATCGTACTCGAAGGCGAAGTCTCGCTCTCCGATTATCGCGACGAAGGGCCTTACGGCGACCATACGGGTTATTACAATTCGGTCGAGAAATTCCCGGTATTCACCGTCACGGCGATCACCATGCGCCGCGATCCGATTTATCTTTCGACCTACACCGGCCGGCCCCCGGACGAGCCTTCCGTCCTGGGCGAGGCGCTGAACGAGGTTTTCATCCCGCTCTTCAGGCAGGTGTTTCCCGAGATCGTGGACTTCTGGTTGCCGCCGGAAGGCTGCAGCTACCGAATCGCCGTGGTGTCGATGAAGAAGGCGTACCCGGGCCATGCCAAGCGCGTGATGTTGGGCGTTTGGTCATATCTGCGGCAGTTCATGTACACCAAATGGGTAATCGTGGTGGACGAAGACATCGACGCCCGCAACTGGAAAGATGTCATGTGGGCACTGTCAACACGCATGGACCCGGCACGCGACATCACGCTGATCGAGGGCACGCCAATCGACTATCTGGACTTCGCCTCCCCCGAAAGCGGTCTCGGCTCCAAGATCGGGCTCGACGCCACCAACAAGCTGCCGCCGGAAACCCATCGCGAGTGGGGCAAGAAAATCGCAATGGACGAGGA